>NZ_OY761553.1:1513750-1816500 GCF_963664735.1 uncultured Cohaesibacter sp.
ATTTGGCTTGATACCGCAGCATCACGAGCGTTGCACCTCCGATAATTGTGATCAGAGATGGAGCCACGATCAACCAGTCGGCATAGGATGCTGGAGCCATCAGCATCCCTGCTGCATAATCCACGGCATGTTCTGCATTTCCAGCCATTACCAGCTCTCCTTAATAGCTTACTGGTGGCAAATCTTCATTTGCCGGTTCTGCAACACGCATTTCTACGATGTCGTCCGTCCCCAACTCCTGATAGGCTCGATAGGCAAGAACCAGGAGAAAGGCCAGAAATGAGAATGAAATCACGATAGCCGTCAGGATAAGAGCCTGAGGAAGCGGGTTGGCAGTGGTGATATTCGGCACCATGGAGCCTTCCGGAATGATCGGCGGCACTTCGCGGGTCAAGCGACCACTGGTGAAAATCAGCAGGTTCACTGCATTACCAAGCGCAGCGATGCCAAGCATGATGCGAATGGTATAGCGGGACATCATCAGATAGATGCTGACGGCAAAGAAAATCCCGACGAGAATAGAGAGAACACCTTCCATGATCGGTCTATTCCTCCTCTTCCAGTTTCAATGCAATTGACGTCAAGGCACCCATGACGACGAAATAAACGCCGATATCGAAGATCATTGGCGTAGAAATGGCCACCTCAACCCCCATGATTGTTGGAAAAGTCCACTGGCTGGTCATGAAAGGCTCTGCTTGGAAAAGTGAGATCACACCAGAGCAGGCTGAGAGGACGAGCCCGAAAGCGGCAACTGAGATCGGATGAAAATAGAGCGCTCTGCGAACATATTGAACACCGGCCGCGATGCCATACATCATGAAGGCAGAGGCCGCGATCAATCCACCAATGAAGCCACCACCGGGTTCGTTATGACCTCTCAGTGTCACGAAAATGGAGAACAGGATCATGAGAGCGGCCAGAAAAGGCGCTGTTGTGCGAAAAATCAGAGTTTGCATTACTCTGCTCCTTTCTGACCAGCGATCAGTTCGACGAGACCTTCATCGTCTTTGTTATCGGTAATCTTGGCTTTTTTGGAGGGACGAGCAGATCCCAACGTCAGGGTGTGCACACACAATGCGGTAATGGTTACGACGGCGATTTCACCCAGCGTATCAAAGCCGCGGAAGTCGACGATGATCACATTCACAATGTTGCGCCCATGGGCTATGACGCGACTGTAATCGGTGAAGAAGTCGCTCAGGTGCCTGTCGAATGCGCCTTGCGTAACGGACAGAAGCAGCAGACAGAAGCCGAGACCGACAAGGATCGAAAGGCTGGCATCCACGATCAATTGCGGCATGGGACGCTTATCATGTTCCTTCAGAGACAGACGGTTCATGATGAGCGCGATAATAACCACCGCCAGCGTTTCGACCATAAATTGGGTAAAACTCAAATCTGGCGCACCGAACAGCAGGAAAATCAACGCAACGGCGAACCCCTGGATACCGAGAGAAACAATGGCAGTAAGCCGGGTTTTTGCGACAACAAGCGCATAAAGGCCAACAACCGCCAGACCGAGCGTAGACCACTCGTAGATATAAAGATCAGGCATCTGCGGCCATGCCGGCAGTTCATCAAACACGACCATCGGAACCAACAGCGCAGCAGCAATGACCGCAAATGTAGCCGCCAGATAGACCTCCATATTGCCGCTTTGCAGCAAGCGCATCGTTCTGGCAGAAAAGCGAACCATGCTGGCAATGAAAATATCAAAGAAGCTATCAGGCCCCTCGCCCAGAAAGCGGATGAGGACGCCTCTGGTGCTGCGGATTTGTTCATATTTGAAATAGAAGCCGACACCCAGAGCAATCGTGAACAGGGACAACAGAAAGGCAAAGTTGAAATGGACCGAACCGATACCGATCAGCAAATGCCCGTGATGTCCATGTACGGCATTCGCCATCGGGCGCAAGAGTGAGGCCCCGACAAAGTCACCGAACAGCATGGCCAGGAGGCCAAGGCTTGCCAATGTGGCAGGTCCGATAATCAAAAGAACCGGTCCTTCGTGAGCATGTTTTGGCATATTGCCTTTTTCACCAAGGAACGGCTTGAGAGCAACGACGAAGGCTGCGCCAAACATCATGGCGTTTCCAAGCACGGCGGTCAGCGTCAATAACAGGGCTGCAAAGTTGTTGCCAATCAAGCCAGCATAAATTTCTTCCTTGGCGATAAAGCCGATGAATGGCCAGATCCCGCCCATGGATAAGGCGCAGGCGATGGCTGCATAGAAAGAAACCGGCATGGCTTTGCGCAATCCGCCAAGGCGCGTAACATCTCGGGTACCAGCTTCATGATCAATCGTGCCGACAATCATAAAGAAGCCGCCCTTGAAGAGAGCGTGAGCAAACAGATAGACCACGGCCCCGGTAATCGCCGTTTCATTGGATGTGCCCACAAGCAGAACCAACAGCCCCAGCGAAGCAATGGTTGTGTAAGCCAAGGTGAGCTTCAAATCCGTTTGCCGCAGGCTCATCCACGTCCCCATGATCAGGGTCACACCACCGAAAATCGGCAGGATTGTCATCCAAGGCGTTGTGTCACCCATAATCGGCTGCACGCGCATGAGAAGATAGACACCCGCTTTCACCATGGTTGCCGAGTGCAAATAGGCGGACACCGGGGTTGGGGCTTCCATGGCATTTCTCAGCCAGTAATGGAAAGGAAACTGCGCCGATTTGGTGAACGCTCCACCGAGCAACAAAAGCAGTATGGCGACATAGTGCCCATTATCGCGAAGCACATCCCCCTTGGTCAGAAGCTCGCTCATTTCCATGGTGCCGCCAGCGTGGAACATCAAAAGAAGCCCGGCCAGCAGAGCCAAACCACCACCTCCGGTCACGATAAGCGCCTGCAAGGCAGCGCGTCTTGACCGCTCTTCCTTATGGTTGAAGCCAATCAACAGGAAAGAGGTGATTGAGGTAAGCTCCCAATAGATGAACAGCGTGATCAGGTTGTCCGCCAGAACAACACCGATCATCGAGCCCATAAACAGAAACATGAAGCTGAGGAAACGCCCCTGATCGGCGTGTCCTTTCAGATATCCACCTGAATATAGTATTATGAGCGTACCAATACCGGAGATCAGCAGCGCGAAGACGAGGCTAAGTCCGTCGACAAAAAGCGAATACTGAATTCCATATTGAGGCAACCAAGCAATTGGCGTGATGTGAACACCATGTCCGCTTTTTGCGACAGCGCCGATAAACTGGCATAGATAAGCAAAGATTCCTGCAGGCACCAACGCAAGCAGCCAGGCCACATTATGTCCCAGAAGCCTTTTGAGATAGGGCGCTACCACTGCTGCAGCAAATGGGGCTGCCAATGCCCAATTGAGACCGCCACCGAATTCCAACGCCATGCGCTAACCTCACCAAGCTATTCTACTAATCACCCTACCCAAGGAGTAGTTTGACCTGCTCTTAGTTCCGGGGTTTGTCGTTTGTTTCATTAAATTAATCGACAAACCTTAATTATTCTGTGGAAAGTTGCGCAAATAAGACGATTTGCGTTTCTTTATTGCGCAGTACCTTCAACCACCGATCTCAATCGGAAATTTCGAGTGGTCTTCAGTCGCTTTTCCACCGTACTTAAATCACCTTACGAAACAACCGCACCGCAATACGGTTATTATCTTTCACACACGTGCTCCATGAACAAACACTATGATCCAAATGAAAGATGGTGTTTCACACGAGATGAAAAACCAGCGGAGACTTAGCCTTTCGACCAAGCCTCAGGACACCTATATGATTCATCACACAAGAACCATACAGTGAAACCCTGACAAACAAGAAATACGCAAAAGTTTAATAGGTTGTTTATACAAGAATTAAGTGTCTTGATTGGAGGTCATGCTATGACAAAAGAATTAAAGAATGAAGAAGAGTGGAAGCAGATACTCTCTGAAGATCAATATCGCGTGATGCGACAACATGGCACGGAACGGCCCGGGTCATCCCCTCTCAATTTCGAGAATAGAGATGGTGAATATTACTGCGTTGCTTGCGGGCACCATCTTTTTACATCAGACACAAAATTCGATGCAGGATGTGGCTGGCCGAGCTTCTATCAAACCGCCAATAGGGAGGCCGTGACCGAGCATTCCGATCATTCACATTTCATGCAGAGGACTGAAATTCGCTGCGCTAACTGCGAGTCTCATCTGGGCCATGTGTTTGATGATGGCCCGATGCCGACAGGCTTGCGCTATTGCATGAATGGCGTGGCTCTATCATTCGAACCCAATGAGGAATGAGCCCAGGCATCAAGACTGATTGGCAACTTGCTTTTTCATTTCATCTTTTTATGGTCACACTGCCTGAACTTTTGTGGAGCCACATATGACCGATACAGCATCTTGCCCCAAATCAGCTTCCTGCCCTCTGGTCTATGTCATGCTGGCCATTTCCCTTGGCGGTTTCATTTATGCAGCCTTGGGCTGGATGGGATTGCAAGAAGCCCAAATACCTGAAGACTGGAAACAGACCTCTGGTCAAATTATTGAAAGCCACGTAGAGGCACTCACCCAGACCAAAGCGAACGGAACACCAATCGAGATGTTCCAACCTTCTGTCCGCTACCGCTATGAAGTTGACAATAGCTTCTTCATTGGCACCGCGATCAGCAGGCAACACCCTGCCAGAACGTTGCAGGGTGTAGCTGAAACTGAAATAGAAGACCTCAAGCAAGGCACCAATGTCACGGTTCACTATGATCCGGCAGATCCGGCCACAGCGGTGCTTCGCAAAGCTGATACCATTGGAGCGATGCAAGCCCTGTCCGCAGGTCTGGTCATTGCACTGACGACATTGGCTATTGCGATTATTTCGTTTCGTCGCAAAAGCCAAGGACCGCTTGAGCAAAGTGACTAGCTGTTGTTTATGGAAGGCCAGCGCCGAGACTGGGGCCGAGGCTGGTCTGAGACTGACCCCCTGAATGCCGGAGCCGGACGCAATCATCATCCTTTACTGTAGGTGGCCTTGTCGATTTCCAGCGTCTCGGCACTTACGGACACATCCGCACCGACAAATGCGGTGATCGTCTCGAAAAGGCTTTGCGTCAGAGCTTTTTTCTGCTCTTGCGTTCGGCCACCGAACATCTTTGCTTCTACATGAATGAACGGTTTATCGGTTCCACCCGTCACGAAATAGTCAACCGGCAATGCACGCGCCTTGATCGCCGCTGGCGTAAAGAGCCCGGATGCTTCAGCGGTATTCCAAACAGTTTGAACCAGCTTTTGCATTTCAACGGTCTGTTCAAGACCTTTGGCATAAGAAATAACAAGATGAGGCATGCGAGGGCTCCTTAAATTCAATTTGACGCCAAAAGCTATCAGTGCCCGATTTTTGCTGACGGTTCAACTTGCAATATCTCTCAAAGAAACGGTTAGAAGATACAATCATTGTAAAGGACTAGTTGCCAGAGAGCTTGCACATGGCCCCATAAAGACATACCTCTTAGCAAACACACCTGCCGAGTGCCAAGGAAACAAGAATGTCAAATACGAATAACTCCTCCAGCTCCAAAGCCGCATTTCCCTCGCAGGCTCCCAGAGCTGAAAAGCGCGACCATCGCGTGACCTATCACGGTATCGAATTGAAAGACGATTATGCATGGCTGCGCGCAGACAATTGGCAGGTCGTCATGCAGCAAGGACGCGAGGTGCTCGACGGTGACATCGAGGCCTATCTCGAAGCCGAGAATGCATATACCAACAAGGAAATGGCCGACACCGAAGAACTTCAAAACCAGCTTTTTGAAGAAATGAAAGGCCGTATCAAGGAAGACGACAGCTCGGTTCCTGCGCCTGACGGGCCATATGCCTATGCAACCCGTCATGTGCTGGGCGGGCAATATCCGCTTTATGTCCGCACACCACGCGAAGGTGGCGAAGAAGCTATTCTGCTCGACGGCAACAAAGAGGCCGAAGGGCAGGCCTTTTTCCGGTTGGCCTCCCTCTCCCATAGCCCAGACCACAACAAACTCGCTTGGTCAGTTGATACCAAGGGGTCTGAGTTTTTCACCATCCGCATTCGTGACCTTGCGACAGGTGAAGAAACTGACGACATTCTGGAACGCACGACCGGCGGCGTTGTCTGGAGCGAAGACAGCTCGCATATCTATTACACCTGGCAAGATGACAACCATCGTCCAAGCCGGGTATTCCGGCACAAGCTGGGCACCTCTCAAGGAGCCGATGAACTGCTTTATGAGGAAATGGATGCAGGCTTTTTTGTCAGTCTGGATAAAACACAATCAGGCAGCTACATTGTCATCTGTTGCCATGACCACGAAACCAGCGAATGCTATTTGCTGAGTGCAACAGACAATGAGAGCAAGCCGCGGCTGATCGCCGAGCGCGAAACCGGTATTGAATATAGCGTGGATGAGGGACAGGGTGTTCTCTACATCCTGACCAATGCCGATAATGCGGAAGATTTCAAACTTGTCACTGCAGCGCCAAACGCGCTGGACCGCAAACATTGGCAAGACCTCATCCCCCATCAAGCCGGTTGTCTGATCTTGAGCCATTGCGCCTTCAAGGACTATCTGGTCTGGATGGAGCGGGAAAATGGTTTGCCTCGCATTCAGATCCGCAATCTGCGCAACGGGGCCCAGCATGCAATCGCTTTCGAGGAAGAAGCCTATAGTCTTGGCTTCCATGGCTCATTGGAATTTGACACCGAGATTGCGCGCTTCTCCTATTCATCCATGACCACGCCAAGCCGCATCTACGACTACAACATGTCCAGTCGGTCTCGGACCCTGAGAAAGGAACAGGAAGTCCCTTCTGGGCACAATCCCGATGAGTATGTTACGCGCCGCCTGATGGCCCCAGCTCATGATGGAGAGTTGGTGCCTGTGACACTGCTCTATCGCAAGGATACTGCGCTGGACGGCTCGGCACCGTGCCTGCTTTATGGCTATGGATCTTACGGCATCGCTATTCCGGCAAGCTTCTCGACGACAGCCCTGTCGCTGGTTGATCGTGGCTTTGTTTATGCCATTGCCCATATTCGCGGCGGTAAGGAAAAAGGCTTTGCATGGTATAAGAATGGCAAGAGGGAAACCAAAACCAACACCTTCAAGGACTTCATCTCCGCAGGTGAGTTTCTCGTATCGGAAGGCTTCACCTCAGCTGGCAAGATTGTCGCTGAAGGCGGTTCTGCCGGTGGAATGCTGATGGGTGCGGTTACGAACATGGCCCCTTCCCTTTTCTCCGGCATTCTGGCCATCGTTCCCTTTGTTGACGTTCTTAACACCATGCTCGACGACACGCTGCCACTGACACCGCCGGAATGGCCGGAATGGGGCAATCCGATCGCTTCGGAGGAAGATTACAAATATATCGCCGCCTACAGCCCCTACGACAATGTTTCAGAACAGGCCTATCCAGCCATTCTGGCTGTCGGCGGCCTCACAGATCCTCGTGTAACCTATTGGGAACCGGCCAAATGGGTGGCCAAACTCAGAGAAAAGCGTCTGGACGACAATCTGCTGCTCCTGAAAATCAATATGGGGAGTGGCCATGCTGGCGCATCGGGTCGATTTGACAGGCTCAAGGAAACTGCTCTTGAATATGCCTTTGCAATCAAGGTCAGCGGCAAACTGTAAGCCCACACCTTGCAAGAACAGAGCATTCTGTTACCTGCTCTCAACGCAAAAGACCGCTGGCGATTCCCGCTGGCGGTCTTTTCATTTAGTCTCAAACTGAGCCCCCCTTGAGCAGTAGGCACACCACAGGGGCCTGTCTGATCAAGGGCTACACAGATACAAAGCGGCAAGGCGTTACTTCAACCGCTTATATTCGATCATTCTGGCGCGGCTCAGAACTAGCTCGATGTGATCGTCGGCCAGCACATTGAGGCATATTCTCTTGGTCCAGAGACTGTCTTGCAGCGTGAACAAATAACGCCCGCCACCAAGAGACTGAAGAGGTGCGGATCGGCGCAAAGGTCCAATGCCGATAAAGACATTCCCGCCCTTAATGGTCAGATAGGCCCCTTCCTCATTGTGCCAAATACCCTCCAGCTTTTCCGAAACGGGCTCCTGAACAGCGGGAACAAGACGGCGTGGTATGAAGCCGACCTCACCGACCAACGCTTCCCCGTCCCATTCCAGCTCAAGCTGGGATGTCGCAGAACGGGTGGACACTCTGTTACCGGCAGCTTCATAAATCTGGCAGGCATCATCTAGCCATGTGGCCGTGCTGCCTTTGACCTCAAGCCAGAAAGGCCCCTCCTTGGCAACATAGAGACCATCAGGGAGGCGGTTAGCCGATGGCTTGGGCATCGGCAATCCAAGCAAGGAAGCCATGAAACGGGATGCAATGCCGCGGGAATCAACCTCATCTCTGTTGGAGAGCAAAACGACGCCAGAGGAACTTGCACGATCCATCATGATGTAAGCTTTGTAGCCCGGGTGACTACCACCATGTCCAATCAACACCCGGTCGCCAAGAATTGTGTCGGTCGTCCCCAAACCATAACCGGTGCGGGTGCCATTTTTGAGGCAACGGGGCGCGCCGAGTTTATCGAGCACGCCTTCCCATTCCCCTTCTCCAGCCATAAGGGCACGCAACCATTTACTCATATCAGTTGCACTGGCAACCACGCTTCCCGAGGCTGAAATTTGCAGCCCCGCAGAGGACAGCAACCACTGCGTCCCATCGAACCAATAGCCCGGATAGAGGTTTTTCACCGGTTCGGCCCAAACATGCGGAGCATCGAAGCCCGTGCCCAATGTCTGATTGAGGGTCTTTTGCAAATAGTCTTTCAGAAACACGCCTTTACGATTGAGAATAATTTCAACCAACCGATAGCCAGTGTTTGAGTATGACACTTCGGTTCCGGGGGCAAAGTTTAGCCGGGTTTGCCGTGCCATGAAGGCGTGATTGTCCTCGCTGCTCGTCTCATTGTAAACCGAGAGACCGAGCAATGTCAGGCATTCACGCATGTCCGGAAGTCCAGCGCTCATGTCGAGCGCTTGGCCAATGGTGACACTTGCCAAAGGCTCTTGCAGTTCGGGTAAATGGTCTCCCAAGCGATCATCCAGGTCCACCAGATCGGAATGTTTCAAAACCAGACTACAGAAAAAATGTTTTGTGATTGATGCAAAGCGGCCAACGCTTTTGTCACTGAATGGCGTTTTCAAACTCAAATTTTCAAGCCCACCGCTGACGCTGATTTTGGCGCCTTCGGCATCGAAGCCCAAAATGACGCCGCCGGGTTCATCAGCACCCCACTGCTTGCAAATATCTTCAGCGCAGCTTTTTGCTGCTTGCCAATTTAGTTCAGTTGTCATGGTCTTTTATCTTCTTCTCGGAAAAATCGTTTGGGCGGGAAGACGCTCTATCGCACCTTCGAAAAGGAAAGATGGAACTGGTTTGATCGACTTGGCGTGCTCCACTTTGCCAACCACTGCTCGTAGAGTTACAAAAGGTGCGGTTTTCCAACCCATATTGGTTTAACAGGTTGCTTGACCCGTGGCCATTGTTGCAGTGACATATAAAGTCTGTCATAGAATCAAACAGGGATGCAAAGCAATCATTCAGAAGGCTCTGTTATATCCACTGTAAGCTGGTTTGTGCCGGGAGATATGAGGAAATGCAGTCGATGGATAGTAGCGACAATCCCGAGCAGAAGCAAAAGTCGCTTCTTTTCTTTGCACCCGAGCCAAATGACAAAGCCATCCTTGAAGCCTACGAGATCTATCTGCACCACCTTTCACATAGTGGACTTTTCGATATCACTGTGATGGCGCCCAATGGATCGCCCTTCACAGCGGAATGCCGCTTATTGGGCTACAAAATGTATCCCGTCTCTGATTTTTCGCGCAAACTGCTTAAACGCACTCCGCAGCTTTGGCCGATTTTGACTGCGACAAGGCGGTTTCGGTTTGATTTTGCCCTCAGCCATGAAGCTTATGCCTGCCGCGGGCTCGGCCAGATTGCGCGCAAGGTCATCGGAGTTTGCCACGACGATCTGTTTGATGGCTTCAAGCACGCCAGTAGCCTTGTCGCCTTGACGTCAAGTGTTGCCGAGGAAGCCAATATCTATTTGGAAGGAGCACTCAAGGTCGAGGTTCTGCCACACCCTTATGAGTGCCAATTTTCCGAAATTAAGCCATTGCCAGAAGACGCAAACGCTCCACTTACAATTGGCACCTTCGGCCCCTTCCTCGAAGGAGATGGCTTGGGCACCTTCATTCACACAGCCCAACTGGTGCATGAAAGCAGCCCCAATGCACGCTTTGTCATTGCAGGACAAGGCCCTCTTGAGCATGAACTCAAGGAACTTTCCGATCAGATCGCGCCGTTCATTGATTTTCTCGGGCCGATGGATGCGTCAGAGATGGCTGAGACGTTTGACATTTTCTGCCTGGCAGCGGCCAATGCACCCTATTCATTTTCTCTTTGTCAGATGATGGATGCAGGGCTTGCCTGTGTCGCCACCTGTGCCAGCGGGCCGATGGACATTCTCAAAGGGGGGATGGTGGCTCCTTTGGTGCCGATAGGCGATGCATTTTTGCTGGCGGTCAAACTGCAAGAACTACTTGAGGATCGCCCGCAAATTGAAAGAATCAAGAAAGCCTGCTTCGAGCGCATTCGCGAGGAGGATTTTTCGCCAAAAATCTTCGAGAAAAAGCTGAATTCCCTTTTTGGTATGGAACAAAAGGCTTCCTCGCACATTGACTGAGAAGATGGTAGGGTCATTTCCCTGTCAGGATACGGATTATTAGGCACATAGGCACAAAAATCTGGTGAATTTAGAACGATTTTAAAAAAAAGATTGTTTCTCCCCCTTGTGGTTGTGATCAACAATCATTATTTTTGATGCAGATCAAAATTTCACCGACTTCATCGCCGGTGCCTTTCAAATAAATGGAGATATTTCAATGGCTTTTGAACTTCCCGAACTTCCTTATGCCTATGACGCACTTGGCGATTTCATGTCTGCGGAAACCCTCGAATTCCACCATGACAAGCACCATCTGGCTTATGTAACCAACGGCAACAACCTTCTCAAAGACTCAGGTCTTGAAGGCAAAAGTCTCGAAGACGTTATCAAGGAAAGCTTTGGTAAAAACCCAGGTCTTTTCAACAACGCTGCACAGCACTACAACCACCTGCATTTCTGGAAATGGATGAAACCAGTTGCTAAAGAAGGTGGCGTACCTGGTGCACTTGCTGCGAAGATCGACGAAGATCTCGGCGGCATGGACAAATTCCGCGCTGACTTCATCAACGCAGGTATCACTCAGTTTGGTTCCGGTTGGGCATGGCTCGCACTGGTAGACGGCAAGCTCGTTGTTACCAAAACTCCGAACGGCGAAAACCCATTGGTTCACGGCGGTGCACCGCTGCTTGGCGTCGACGTTTGGGAGCATTCCTACTATATCGACTACCGCAACGCTCGCCCGAAATATCTGGAAGCTTGGTTCGACAATCTGGTCAACTGGGAATATGTTGCAGAGCTACTTGAGGCCGCTTCCTAATCGCTGCTCGAGCGCTATGGTCCATTGTGGTCATTAGTAAGACAGACAAAAGAAAACCCCGTCTCGCTGAGATGGGGTTTTTCTTTTTGAAAGGCTACGCGCTTTCAATCAGGTCAGATGACTGAAGAGAATTTTCTCTCTAGTACACCGATTACAACCCTCTTCGGCAGGGGCTGATAGAGGCAAAAATAGGATATTCCGTTCGCTTCCAATAAAGCCAGTTTTCGCAGTCTTTTTTCTCCTTGAAACAACCGATATCATCAAACTCCACACGACGGGGTCCAACAGAGAAAAACAGACTATCGTCTTCCACTTCCTTGGCTCCTACGTGGCGTCCCCACCAAACATGGGATGCGCCGATCTTCCTGGCAAGCATCAAGCATTTGGAAGGCTGGGGATTGGGTCTGATATTATGAGCGTTGCCGGTTGTAACCCGGCTTGGAGGACGCGAGGAGTTGGCATTTACGAAAGGCTGGCCATCCATGGAGGGGGCGGGTCCGGCTCCCTGCAGCATTGATGGTTGATTGCCATTTGGCATATTGCCTCCCGGCATTGCAAAGGCGCTGCTGAAACCGGGAACAACAGATGCAATCGAAAGACTTGCTACAACTAGAAACGAGAATGATCGTTTGCTTTTCATCACGGGCTCCTGACAGTCTATTTCCCTTAGCTGGCACAAAGGCCTGCCAATCCATGTCCCTAAACAGCTCGATCGCCTTGGGCGAGCAAATCCAGATTGCCTTTTCGGGAAATTATTGAACACTGTCACGCACTAAAATTGCTAAGATAAATCAAAAGGCAGACTCCGTTGCGGCAGAATACCGCAGCTTCAGTTCTTTAAGTAAGCCAGCAAAATGTCAAAAGCAGGGCAATCAAACAGAGATTCATATAGGCCTTAAAGACCCTGACTGTAACAAAAAGGGGGAAAGCAAATGCCCTCCCCCTTCAACTTACAAATCAGCGCAAGGCACTTACTTCTTGAAAGCAAATTCCCAATAAAGCTCACGAGCCTTTTTGGCAATCGGGCCATGGTCATACTGACGATCATCAAATGCAAAGATCGGGACTACCTTGGAGTAGTTACCGGTCGAGAACATTTCGTCTGCTTCGCGGCAATCGTCCAGCGTCAGGGAGCATTCAACAACGGTTTCACCGGCGTCACGCAGCAGCTGGATTGTGCGCTGACGGGTAATACCGTTCAGGAAGCTACCGTTTGGAACCGAGGTTTTAACGATGCCGTCTTTGACGATGAAGAAGTTGGCCGTTGCCAATTCAGCAACGTGCCCCAACATGTCGCAAACGATGGCATTGTCAAAGCCTTTGTCCATTGCTTCTTTCAGGCAACGGGCATTGTTGATGTAGAGACCTGAAGCTTTTGCGTTGGTTGGCATGGTCTCTACGGAAGGACGACGGAATTTGGTCGTTGTAACACGCATGCCATTGTTCGGATCAGGCATTGGTGCATCAAACAGGGTGAGGCAAAATTCGATATCATCCGGATCAACGTTGATAACTGAAGCCAGGCTGCCGACGCCCCAGTAGGTTGGACGAATGTAAACCGCGTTACCACCAAATTTCTTAACGCCTTCAGCAGCCAGTTCCATGATCTCGCCAGATTTCATGGTCGGCCTCATGAGAAGTGTTTCGCAAGAGCGATTGATGCGTTCGCAGTGACGGTCAAGATCCGGCATGACACCTTCAAAATAACGTGCGCCATCAAATACAGTAGATCCTTGCCAAAATGCATGTGAGCGAGGGCCCATCATTGCCGGATTGCCTTCCAGCCATTCGCCCTTGTACCAAGTCCAGGTTTGTGAAAATTCTGCCATTGCAATATTCCTTGCTTTTATTTCCTCTAATGCACTCCCAATACCCATACCGGAAAAAAGACAAGCTGAGAAAAATGTCTTATGAGGCAAACTGTCTCAATATGACGAGAGCTGGTTAAGCCGGGATTAGAGGGCGGGAGCAGCATGACTGCCAAGATAGATGGAAACCATTCTGGAGCTTGGGGTCAAGCAAATCCTTCTAATAGGCTCAAATAGATGAGGTTCATTCATATAGTGCAATAATCTGCAAAAGCGAACTACTAATTCGAAAACATCAGTAAATATTTTCCAAAATTCACCAGTTCTTATCCCCTGAAGATGCGTTGCAATCTGATTTGTCTTATGCAAACTATACGTACTCACTTCAATCGCATTTTTTGCGATATATCGCGAACCTATCCTTCGCGGGCTAATCAAGACACATTTCAAGGAGATAAAAGCATGGCTGGCTCAGACTCATGCTCCATTTATGTATTTGATGCTTACGGTACACTTTTTGATGTCCATGCAGCAGTGCGGCGTTATTCCGACAAATTGGGGCCAAATGCAGCACATCTTTCAGAAATATGGCGATCCAAACAGCTTGAATATAGCTGGGTACGTGCCCTCACCGGCCGTTATGTTGATTTCTGGACTCTGACCGAGCGTGCTCTTGATTTTGCTTTCGAACGCATCCCCGATGCAGATCGTTCCCTGCGGCAGGCTCTTCTGGATACCTATCACGAGGCAGATGCTTTTGAAGATGTACGTCCGGTTCTCGAAGAGCTGAAAAATCGCGATGCTCAGTTGGCTATTTTGTCAAACGGGACCAGGAGCATGCTTGATGCGGCCGTTGCCAAGAACGGCTTGAACGATCTTTTCGATGAAATCCTCAGCGCCGACGATGTGCAGACGTACAAGACACAGTCGACTGTTTATGATCTCGCAATGACGGCATTCCGCTGTTTCCCGGAAGCCATTTCCTTCCAGTCATCCAACCGCTGGGACATTGCAGGGGCCACGGCCTACGGCTTCCGCACAGTTTGGATCAACCGTACCGCAGATCTGGACGAGTATCGGGATCTTTCTCCGGTTGCCCAATTCAAGGACCTTAAGGGTTTGCTTACGTTGTAGTCTTGTTTTAAGCAACCCTGAATAGTATTTTAATATATCTCTGGTGAGAATGGT
The DNA here is from genome assembly GCF_963664735.1 of uncultured Cohaesibacter sp. Classification (NCBI taxonomy): domain Bacteria; kingdom Pseudomonadati; phylum Pseudomonadota; class Alphaproteobacteria; order Hyphomicrobiales; family Cohaesibacteraceae; genus Cohaesibacter; species uncultured Cohaesibacter sp. Next base: position 1,528,249 of record NZ_OY761553.1, read on the forward strand.
TGCATCAATCTGATTGCAAAATCCATTTTCACTGGAGATTTTTTATGAACCCTACATTCAAAGAAACGTTGCATGTTTCGTGGGCCATTTATTGGAAATATGCGCTACTTTGCCTACCGACAGCTTTGCTGCCAGCTGTCATTTTCGGCTTCATTTTTGGCATTGTGGCTTATGCCATAGGCTTCAATTCTACAGAATTGGGCATGGTGCCCCAAATCTTGGGTGGCCTTGTCGGACTCGTGATGAATTTTCTTCTACTAACATTCCTTTTGCGCAGAACGCTTGGAAAACCCAAAGGCGGCTGGGTTCTCTCGCTTAGTCGAGCGGAAAGCGTCAACTGAGCAAACCACTCGCACGAGCAAGGCAAAGGCATTTATAATGCCTTGCCCATCACCCAATATTCTTTTTCTGCCTTTTCAAATGGCTCGATTTCGCCATAGCCGAGATTTTCGAAAAAACTTTTGTCGGCAGCAGTCTCTGCAGCGGTTAACGGAGCGGCATCCATGGCTTGAACGAAGATCTCGCCATAGCCAAATTCTGCGGCCACTGTTTCAAGCTGCATGACCAGTTCTGCCCGTAGAGCACTGTCTTCGGGTTTGACCAACAATCCGGTGAGCCACGGCCCCAAATCCTCAAAAGCGTCCATTTCTGTACGAACAAGCACGGCCATGCCAGCCAGCTGTCCTGTGCGGTCGCCTTCCTTATGCAACGCAACGACGCCGTCCTCTTCCTCTCCATCCAGAGCGATCTTGCGGAAAGCGGCGTGGCGCATATCAAAACCTTCGGCGCTTTCGTCTCCGGAGGCTAGCGCATGAAAACTTGCACAAAGCTCAGCCAAATCGGGTAGATCGGAGAGGCGTACAAATTCATATTGCTCGATTGCTTTCGTCTCAGCCATTCTAGTCTTCTTCCTTCGGGATCCACTTGCCTATCTTGGGCGCTACATATGATTCCATGCGCTCGAAAAGCTTATCAACGCGCGTTTCCACGATCAGCATGTCCCGATGAGCCTGTTTGACAAAAGCATCTTCGGCAGTCCTGTCTAGGAACCGAATGAGATCGTCATAATAGCCATCAACATTGAACAGCGCAGATGGTTTGTCATGCCAACCCAGCATCGCCCAGGTCCACATTTCGAACAGCTCATCCATCGTGCCAATGCCGCCGGGAAGCGAAATGAAGCCGTCGGAAAGCTCTTCCATCATTGCCTTGCGTTCGTGCATATTGTTCACGAGATGCAACTCTGTGAGCCCCTTGTGGTCGATTTCCTTGGCCTTGAGTGCATCAGGGAGGATACCGATGACCTTTCCCCCTTCGGCCAGAGCTGCATCTGCACATGCGCCCATCAAGCCAGCAGAAGAACCACCATAAACCAAGCCATAGCCGCGCTTTGCGATATTGCTGCAAAGCGCAATTGCGGCTTCCTCATATTCCTTTTTGCGGCCCCAACTCGAGCCGCAAAAAACACAAATATTTTTCATTAGATCTGCTTTCGATTCACGCCTGCTGCCTGCATTCAAGGAGCAGCATCACACACAGGACCGCCCCGGAACAAAGACTAATCCTTGCTCGTCACGAGCCCATAAGGCATTGGCCCCGGTCGATATCAGATCAGATTATCTGCGATTCGTTACTCAATGACGACAGCCGTTCCCGAAGCAGCCACCATTAGCATGGAGCCTTTGTCGCCCACGGTTTCATAATCAACATCGACGCCAATAATCGCGTTTGCTCCCAAATGTCGAGCATACTGCACCATTTCGTCGATTGCGATTTCTCGGGCTCTCTGCAATTCCGATTCATAGGAGCCGGAGCGACCCCCGACGATGTCCCGGATGCCCGCAAAAAAGTCTTTGAAAATATTGGCACCCAAAATTGCTTCGCCGTTGACCAAACCTTTATAGTCGCGAATGACGTGGCCCTCTACATTCGGAGTGGTGGTGATAAGCATGACAGCCTTCCCTCTAATTGAAACTACAAAAGAGAGGTAAGATGCCGAAAGGCAAGTTCAAGAAGGCTGGGTGCTATCGCGACGCTTTATGAGCTTGCTTTTGCCGTCTGGAAACGTCTCTGGATCATCTTGGGAGCAGGCAAGCCCAAAACAAGCCAACGGCTCAGCGGGATCTGCAAGATGAACCAACTCAGAATGATCGGCCCCATGATGCCTGCGGCAAGAAACACAGGATATCCATAATGAATATCGAGCGTTGGCAAGACTTTGCGCCAAACCATTTCAGTCGCGGCAGTAAAGAAGATATGGAACAGATAGATGGCGTAGGACTTATCTCCAACCCAAGCCAGCAAACGGACCTTTGGAGCCAGCACGAACAGCGATAGCGCGGTCAGGATCCCAATCGGAATGCAAATTGCGCGACGCGCAACGGACTCATAGCTATAGCCCCCAACGGACAGGACCCAACCCCAAATTACAAGATTAACCAGCAACACAAAGGCGATCACCTTGTGAATGGGCCGCGTGCGTTGTCTTACGGTGTGCAGCACTTGCCCGAGCAGATAGCCAGCCATGAAGAATGGCAAAAGATAAAAGACCTTTTGAATGGAAAGAATGGCCGTTACGCCCGGGAACATGAAAGTCAAAACGACTGCGCCAAGAATCCCGAGCCCCAACGCATTCATATTGGCGATGCTCTGATATTCTTTCGGCTGGGCATGCTTCATGGAGAAGTAATTTACGAGCAAGAACAGAGCCATCATCAGAAAGGTGGACTGCAGATACCAATAGATGTTGTAGGCGTAAAAATAGACCATGTAATAGGGCACATGCTCCATTCCCATGACGGTACGAACAAGCCAGCAGAACGAACCGACGCTCGCCAAAGGCAACAAAAGCCTGCGAGCCTTTTTGCCCGTTAGTGTTTTGAAGCTACCACCATTCATGGGAAAGGATAGAAACACAAAGCCGGAAATGAAGCTGAACAGCGGCATGCGCATATCGCCAAATGCCTGTTGCAGCAAATAGAGCCAATCATTTGCGCCAACAGCCATTCCCTGATCAGGATTCCCTCCAACAGCATGAAAAGAAACCAGAAAGATGCAAGCAAGCCCCCGAATTGTCTCAACAGACAGATCTCTTTTAGGGTTAACTGAGAAAAACGGGCTTTTAAAAAACTGAAACATAACTGGCACTTTTTGGTGATGACTATTTACACTCAAAGTTCAGTTGCCCAAAATCGCAACTGAAAATTCACTCTCCCAATAGTTATGTCGCAAATGAATAATAAAAATCTTAAAGAAGCGAGTTAAGCACCGCTTTTGGATAGCTTAGTTAAAATTATAAGTAAATATCACTCCAAAACACACCTTAACGCGCCATAGAAAAAGGGCTGCCCGAGAGCAGCCCTTAAAATTGATTACTTTCTAAAAACGATAGGCTTATTCAGCAGCGTCTTTAGTATAGCCAAGGCGTTTGTTCAGCTGACCGATAAGATCGATAGCAGCTTCAGCGATCACGGTTCCCGGAGGATAAATCGCAGTGGCGCCCGCAGCATAAAGCGCGTCATAATCCTGCGGAGGAATAACACCACCGGCAACGATCATGATGTCTGGGCGGCCTTCGGCAGCCAGAACGTCACGCAGGGCAGGAACGAGTGTCAGGTGACCTGCAGCCAGTGAGGAAGCAGCAACCACATGCACGTCGTTTTCAACGGCCTGACGACCAGCTTCTTCAGGGGTCTGGAAGAGAGGCCCGATATCAACGTCGAAGCCAAGATCAGCAAAGCCGGAAGCGATAACTTTCTGGCCGCGGTCATGACCATCCTGACCCATTTTGGCGATGAGGATACGAGGACGACGACCGTCGTTTGCTTCGAATTCATCAACCAGTTTCTGGACTTTCTGAACAACGTCAGACATAGCACCAACCTCTTTACGGTAGACGCCGGAAATAGATTTGATTTCGGCGCGATGACGACCGTAGACTTTTTCCAGAGCATAGCTGATTTCGCCGACGGTTGCTTTTACACGAGCAGCCTTGACGGAGAGATCAAGCAGGTTACCGTTGCCCTGTTCAGCTGCTGCAGTCAGATCTGCAAGAGCCTTGTCCACTTCGCCCTGATCACGTTCAGCTCTCAGGCGAGCCAGTTTGTCGAGCTGCTGCTGACGAACAGAGGTGTTGTCAACCTGCAGCACTTCGATGTCTTCTTCGAAGTCTGGCTTGTATTTGTTCACGCCAACAACGGTCTGGGAACCGCTGTCGATGCGAGCCTGGGTTTTAGCAGCAGCTTCTTCGATGCGCAGTTTTGGAATACCTGCTTCGATGGCTTTTGCCATGCCGCCAAGGCTTTCGACTTCCTTGATGTGAGCAAGCACTTTTTCAGCCAGCTCAGCGGTGAGTTTCTCAACATAGTGAGAACCGCCCCATGGGTCGATGACTTTGGTGGTCTGACTTTCCTGCTGCAAGAACAGCTGGGTGTTACGAGCGATACGAGCAGAGAAGTCGGTCGGCAGAGCCAGCGCTTCATCAAGAGCGTTGGTGTGCAGTGACTGGGTATGCCCTTGCGTTGCACCCATAGCTTCAATCGCGGTACGTCCGATGTTGTTATAAACATCCTGAGCGGTCAGCGACCAACCAGAGGTCTGGGAGTGCGTACGCAGAGAATAGGACTTCGGATTTTTCGGATTGAATTTCTCTTTGACGAGTTTAGCCCAAACCAGACGGGCTGCGCGCATCTTGGCAACTTCCATGAAGAAGTTCATGCCAATCGACCAGAAGAAAGACAGGCGCGGAGCGAAGGCATCCACATCCAGCCCAGTCTCCACGCCAGCACCGATATATTCCAAACCGTCCGCGATCGTGTAGGCCAGCTCAAGGTCAGCCGTAGCACCTGCTTCCTGCATATGGTAGCCGGAAATCGAGATGGAGTTGAACTTCGGCATATTCTGGGACGTGTAAGCAAAGATGTCCGAGATGATGCGCATGGAAGGATGCGGAGGGTAGATGTAGGTGTTGCGGACCATAAACTCTTTCAGAATATCGTTCTGAATGGTACCGGCCAGCAGCTTCTGATCAACGCCCTGCTCTTCTGCAGCAATGATGTACAGCGCCATAACCGGAAGAACGGCACCGTTCATGGTCATGGAAACAGACATCTTGTCGAGCGGAATACCGTCGAACAGGGTACGCATGTCATAGATGCTATCAATCGCAACACCGGCCATGCCAACGTCACCAACTACACGAGGGTGATCGGAGTCGTAACCGCGGTGGGTTGCAAGGTCGAATGCAATGGACAGGCCCTTCTGACCAGCAGCAAGGTTGCGGCGGTAGAAAGCGTTGGAATCTTCAGCGGTGGAGAAACCGGCATACTGACGGATCGTCCATGGGCGCTGAGCATACATGGTAGGATATGGGCCGCGCATAAACGGCGCCAGACCTGGCCATGTTTTGAGGAAATCGTAATTGGCGATTTCGCTCTCGGCATAGGCGTCTTTAACGTCGATACCTTCCGGCGTATGCCAGAGGGCATCACCGGCGGTCACAGAAGGGCTGGCCGCCTTGAATGCTATGTCGGCAAAGTTAGGGATCTTGCTCATTCTTCCAATTCCTTATGCTTATGCCTTGGCGACCGGGGCAATGCCCAGAACGTCATGAATTTTTGTCAGTTCGGCGAGAACATCGCAGCTTTCGAAGGCGAAAGCATCAACACCGGCGGCTGAGAGAGCCTCCATGATTTCTTTCGGACGACCTGCGATATATACCATCTTCGCGCCAGCTTCCTTGAGAGCCTTGGCAAAGTCTGCGCCTTTTTCTTCATACAGTGCATCAGGGCCAACGATGGCTGCAATAGTTGCACCGGAAGCCTTGAAGTCAGCCACTGCTTCTGCTGCATCGGCATAGCCTTTGTCAGACAGGGAGCGGATGCCGCCAGCTTCGAAGAAGTTCTTTGTCCAGGTAGCACGAGCCGTAAAGTCGGCAATGCGGCCCATGTTGGCAAAGAAGATCGGCGGGTTGCCAGCAGCCTTGGCTGCAGCGCGCAGAGCTTCATATGGCTCGGAAATACGAACAGCCTTCAAAGGTGTGCAGCTTTCGCCAGCAGCAGGAACCGCCAGAGCGGTTGGAGCCACGTCGAGCACTTCAACATCTTTTTCATCAATGTTCGGGAATGCAGAAGCACCTGTCAGAGCTGCGCGGCGGGTAGCGATCAGCTTGCCACGGACTTCGTTTGACTTGGCAATGGCATCGGCAAACAGGCCAGCCTTGAGAGCGGCAACTGCACCACCAGCTTTTTCAGCTTCCTGGAACAGAGCCCAAGCCTTTACACCTGTTTCGCCCGTGAGGCTTTCAACATAACCTGAACCAGCAGCAGGGTCTGTTACGCGATAGAGGTTTGACTCTTCGAGCAGCAAAGTCTGCAGGTTGCGGGAAATGCGACGGTCATGAGATGTCGGCAAGCCCAAGGCAATTGTATGAGGTACGATGCAAACACTGTCAGCACCACCAACACCGGCAGCGAAGCAAGCAGTGGTTTCGCGCAGGATGTTCACATATGGATCAAGGCTGGTCATCATTGCCCAAGACGATTCTGCATGAACCGTCAGCGGCAGGAATTCAACTCCGGCAGCTTCAAGCAGGTTTGCCCAAAGATGACGGACAGCACGCATTTTAGCCAATGAGTCAAACTGACTTGCTTCTACAGACAAAACAACATCAATCATGCCCAAAGCTTCTGCAGCTTCAAAGCCAGCCTCTTCCAGTGCACGCCAGTAAGCAACGATGGTTGCCAATACCGCACCCAGTTCCTGAGCATCGGTTGCGCCAGCATCATGGTATGGACGGCCGTCGACGGTAACAAATGGTCCTTTGAAACCTTTGGCTTTCAAATCCTTGATCGTGCTGACCAAAGTGGCAGCCCAATCGGAAGGCAACGCCCCGGTGCTTGCAAAGCAGCCAATCGGGTCGAGACCGAAAGAAACCTTTACAGAAGCAGCGTCAGTTCCTTTTTCAGCAACAACATCCGCGAAAGCCTTTGCTGCAGCATCACCAGCAGCACCGGTTTCAAGACGGAATGCAATCACATCCATGACAACTTCTTTAAGGGCTTTAGCCAGAACGTCCTTATCTGCGGCGAGGCCGAAACCTCTTGCAACAGCGCTGCCTGCAAATGGAATGCAGATCATGTCGACGCCGTTCATAAGGTCATTCAGCACCTGTTTGTTTGCCTCGGCAGCATCTGGATTATCCATACGCTGGCAGACAGCCCAACGGGTGTCTTTGGGACGCATCGCCAGAGGCGCTTTCCCTTCGGCACGTTCGAAAATCGGAACGATTTCCGTGCCGTCCACTGTTTTCGTTGTGAGGCGAGAAATCGGCTGGCCCTTGAGTGCCTTTTCGACCATCGCGGCCCAGTCCTCACGGGAATAGCCTGGAAATGTCTCGGCTATCCTCAACGCTTCGCTCATCATATTCACTCCCAATTATAGAAGAAAGATTCCGACAGAGCTGGCTGCCCTGGCGCACAGTCTTCAAATCGTCTTTACAAGTGCATCACTTCCTTTTCGAGTTCGGATACACTTCACTTGTTTTGCATCTGATCGCAAGGATATACACTTTGCTTAGCCAATCTTTGTCCTATCTCATTATTCTAAGCCAATAATTAAACTGCCTTTCTGACGTGAGACTTTTAACAGGCTATAATAATGCAGCGGCACAAATGTGTCTGGTTCCATGCATTAATGTCGTCTGAAGGCTCATGATCAGTTCGGAAAAATGATTAGTCCGGAAGAATGGCGAAGAAAGTGCAGCTAAGTCACTTCGGAGCTTAGACTAAAGCCCTATACCCCCTCTTCGCAAGCTCTCCAAATGGTGCTATTGATCGAAAAGCTCCATTTTTGAAAAAAAACCACTAAAAAATGACACTATCCGCTTCAGCTGTGCGAAATTCCAAGCTGGAAGCGCCCTGTTGAACTGTTTGAAGAGAATCATCACGCGGCCGCACAAATCCAATACCAATAGCGAACGTTTTTAGCCGATTATGTTCGCTAAATAGCTTGACTGGGGAAAATTTACCTAATTTTGAACTATAAGCTCTAAAAATGATACGGCTAAGTAAGCCAATTCGCTTTTTCTCTTGCCGCGATTTGTACAATAGTCCAAAATCCATAATGGGTCTAAGTGGGAAAACGAAGTTTTTCAGAACAGTTTAAAATCTGAGCTGAAGTGCAATCGTATTTTTTTCGTCGGATATTTTTTATCCGGCATTGTAACAACATCGAGACTGCAGTTTTATTCATGACTGATTCCCATTGGGGCCCCGCTGAGAAAGCGATTTCAATTTCCCAGCCGGCCAGAAATCCGGAAGCTTTTTTTGAAAGCGTTGTTGCGCGTTTCAAATCCTTCGGTGCAGAACACATTCTCATTACTGGTTTACCTCTTCCAGGCAGAGACCTTGGCAAACTGGTGCTGTATCAACACTGGGGTGATACAGTTTTGTCTAGCGCGCATCTTGCGCAGGTTCGTGGTAGCGATCCGCTTTTGCGGAGGATTGCCGTGCTTTCAAAACCTGCTTGCTGGAGTTTGGATGAGAAGGAAAATAGCTGGATCAAGGAATCCTCTCTTATTAGTCTTCTTCAAAGAAGCGGTGCCAGCCCCCGTTCATATCGGTCCATGATCGTCATTCATGTTCATCACTTCAATGTCATGCAAGTCGCGATCTGTGTCACGGGTGCTGATCTGGAAGTATCTGAAAGAGAACTGGCAGCACTTTCGACAACGATCCAGCATGAGTTGGCTGAAATGCATTCCGTTCACCCCCTCTTCACAAGTCGGCCAGGCGAGCTTTCTGCTCGTGAAAAACTCGTTCTTAGCATGACCGCAGAGGGAAAAACCGCAGGAGACATTGCAGAGGAGCTGCATATTTCCCAGCGGACTGTTCATGCTCATCTGCAAAATGCATCTGAGAAAATGCAGGCCGCCAACAAAACGCAAACAGTTGTCGAGGCTATGCGCTATGGCCAGATACAGCTGCGCTAGGAGAAATATCATCTAATTGCTACTCCATATAATGGAGTAGGCTGCAAGCCCGCTTTTGACCATTTGCACTAAAGCCAAACAGCAATACCGTAAACATTGTAACAGACTGTAGTAAGCCCTCTTTTCGATACATTGGAATACTTGAAAAGTGGGGTTTAATGTCTTTGTTTTGCGCAGATACCAAGTCGTCACCCCTAACCGACTGATATGATTTGATCATATTCAGTCGGAAAAGAGGGACCACTATGAATTATCTTGCAGCAGCTACAGTGTTTACGACACTAACCCTGACTTCCGCAGCCCTTGCTTTTGGCAACGGCTATGGAATGGGTTCTGGAGGAGTTGGCTTTGGCAATCAGGGGCGCTGGGTTGAACAGCAACAAAATGATGTTATCGCTCAAAACGGAAAGCAAGTGATCCGGGTGCCGGGTCAAGGTCGAGGATTGCGCCGAGGGATTACGCAAGGAAACCGCAGCGGAGAACCTGTCTTTGTCGATAGCTGGGACAGCGATGAAGATGGCATCGTGACTCTTCAGGAAGCCAAAGATGGGCGCAACACCTATTTTGACTCTCTTGACGAGAATGAAGATGGGATTGTTGTTGCGGCCGAGTTTTCCGCATTCTTGACCAACATCAAGATGCCGCCTGAGGATGCGACCAACGGTCAGCGGGGCTTGTTCGGCATGACACTCAGCTTTAACGATGCCAATAAGGATGGCAGGGTTGATCGAGAGGAGTTTCTGAACCAGACGGTCGTGTGGCTGAACGTAATGGATCGCAATGGAGACGGCAAGGTATCAAACGATGACTTCGGTCCAAGACGCAGCCAGATGGGCCAAAATCGTGGCTGGGGCCAAGGCAGAGGCATGAGCGGACAAGGAATGGGCCGTGGCATGAGAAGGGGAATGGGTGCCGGCTGGATGTAAACAATCTTGATTTATCCGGCGATAATTCTGTTTTCACCGCAAAACAAAAGCCAGCAGAATGCTCCGCTGGCTTTTTTCTATTCATGATACGCCAGAGCAAAAGACCGGGGATCCGCAGACATTCTTGAACGAAAGACATTCTTGAACAAATGCAATTGCGTTTACGCCCATGAGTTCAAGCAATCAGATAAGCCCCACGTATCAGATAAGCGAGCAACCTATTTTTATTAATATGACATCATTGGGGGCAGTTCTTTAGCCTGTGCGACCCATTTTTCTACGTTGCTCAAGGCAGGAACCTGACGCACCAGTTTTTTCTCGGCATTTGCCTGTTTCATTGCCTCGGTCAGATTGGCTGCGTTGCGATTTCGCAATTCCTTGACGGTATCCACGCCCGCCACTTCGAGCAGCTCGGAATATTCCTCACCAACACCCTTGATGCGCATCAGATCCGCCATGTTGGCCCACTTCAGAATGCGTGCATGATCAATACCCGTTTCCTCTTCCAAAGCCTTGCGACCAGCAGGATCTTTTGCTTTCTCAAGATATTTCTTGGTATTGGTTATGCCAACCGCAGATAGCTTCTCAGCATATGTTGGCCCGATTCCCTCAATCTTTGCGATTGGATAAGACGTCATTTTTCTGCCTCCAGAACAGGCTGGATGATCGCACAAATCACGGATCTGTTAAACGATCATCAACCTTAAATTACAATTGCGAGCATGGTCCATGATCACAACTACCAGAGTGTAGTAAAATTAACGAAGCTGCAAGGTTTGCTCGGGCGCATTACAGAATTTGGCCAAGACCGGGGACAGAATTGATAACATCATCCACAAGACTCTCGTCAGTATTTTCCTTGGCGACGGCAATCAACTCTGATGCGACGGTCTGAACCTCGCCCATACTGAGTCCCTCACTGGTCAGTTGGTTAAGCGCAGCCATTGCGCCCCCCATGCCACCAAGGCCTCCGAGCGCGCCCATCAATCCCCCCATCAGACCACCTTCGCCGGAGCCGGCTTCAGAAGCATTTTCCATCAGGCCATGAGCCCCAAGAGCATCAAGCAGCATGTTCATTTTGTCGTTTGGCGCTTCCTTGGACAAAAAGTTCAAAATGATTTTTACAGCCGTTGTGGCCAGCTCTTCTGAAATGCCTGCCGCAGAGGCAATTCTTGCAATGATTTGTTCCATAATAATCTCCAGGATGCGTCGAATGGCAGAATGATCTGCTACGTTAGCGACATGACTGACAAGTGCAAGGGAAAGATAGCGTATTTCACGCTTCTAGCTGAGGTCTTTCCAAAAACAACCGATAACTGTCGCTATTTAGACCAATCCGGTTGCAGGTAGAACACAAGCAACGTAAAAGATTCTACCAAGTTGGAATCCTTTTGTTTAAGAGGCTCGCCGGTTTTACATCTTCCCTTGGCAAAACGGATTCTCTTTATTGGTTTTATGCCATTTGTTCTGGCCGCATTGTTCACACGGTCGTTCATTTGATCAGTTAAAGTCTGCGCCACCTAGATGAAACTTTGGGCTGCGGACACAGGGGCAGGAAATAGAATGTTACAAGACGGAAAAGTCTATCTCGGCACGTCTTTTCTTACCGGAGAAGATGGCACGACCAGCAGCCAGGCAGAGTATCTCGACCTCAGTCTTGCCAACAGGCATGGTCTTATCACCGGAGCCACAGGCACCGGAAAGACCGTATCTCTGCAGATTTTGACCGAAGGTTTCTCGAACGCTGGCGTTCCTGTCTTTTGTGCCGATGTCAAAGGGGACCTTTCCGGGCTGGCAGCCGTAGGTGAGCCCAAGGATTTTCTGGCCAAGCGCGCAGCCAAAATCGGATTTACGGACGAGTATAAATTTGATTCTGTGCCGACCATTTTCTGGGATCTGTTTGGCGAGCAAGGTCACCCGGTTCGCACGACCATAACAGACATGGGGCCGCTTCTTCTTTCCCGTCTTCTCGGGCTGAACGACACCCAGGAAGGTATTCTCAACATTGCCTTCAAACTTGCCGATGATGAAGGCATGCTTTTGCTGGACATGAAAGATTTGCGCGCCCTGTTGGTCAACATGGAAGAGCGCCGCAAGGAACTCTCCGCAGCCTATGGCAATATTTCAACAGCTTCCATTGGCGCGATCCAGAGGGACTTGCTGGTCCTTGAACAGCAGGGAGCTGAATCCTTTTTTGGCGAAACTGCCCTTAATATTCTTGATCTGATGCGCACCACGCGCGACAGGCGCGGAGTTGTCTCTATTCTGGCTGCCGACAAGCTGATGCAGTCCCCTCGCCTTTACGCGACCTTCTTGCTGTGGCTGTTGTCTGAGTTGTTTGAAGAATTGCCCGAAGTTGGTGACAGGGACAAGCCAAGGCTCGTATTCTTCTTTGACGAAGCCCATCTGCTTTTCGAAGATGCGCCCAAAATCCTCGTGGACAAGGTCGAGCAAGTCGTAAAATTGATCCGCTCCAAGGGCGTTGGCGTTTATTTCGTTACGCAGAACCCGCTAGACGTGCCAGACGATGTTCTTTCCCAGCTCGGCAACCGCGTACAGCACGCACTGCGGGCCTACACTCCGCGTGATCAGAAGGCGGTCAAGGTGGCCGCAGATACTTTCCGCCCGAACCCAGAGCTCGACACTCGTCAGGTCATTATGGAACTTGGCGTGGGCGAGGCTTTGGTGTCCACCCTTCTCAAAAAGGGCGTGCCTTCCATGGTGCAGCAAACCCTGATGCGGCCACCGAGCTCGCGCATCGGTCCGCTAAGTGAAGCTGAACGGCGTGAAGTTATCAACAACAGTCCTGTACTGGGTGTTTATGATCGTGTTGTTGATCGGGAAAGCGCCTATGAGGTTTTGCAAGAACGTGCAGAAGAAAAGCGCAAACTGGAAGAACAGCAACGACAGGAAGAAGATCGTCAGAGGCAGCAGGCAGGCCGCATGAAGAAAAGCCGCACAGGCTTTACCTTGCCTGACTTTGACCGCGATGACCGCCCCACTGTTTCGTCGCGCCGCCGCACAACAACCAGACGTTCGAATCGGCAAACTGTGGCAGAAGCTGCCATGAAATCTGTTGCCCGTTCTGTTGCTTCTTCGCTAGGGAGAGCACTGGTCAGAGGGATTTTGGGCAGTCTTAAAAGTGGTCGTTAGATTCATGCAAGTGTTTGTTAACTGACACTTATGCAATTTCTTGCATTTTTACTAATTACAAGGAATTTATGGACAGGATAGGCTATCCCGAAGGATAGCCTTTTTTGCGGTATTAGGCATAGAATGGGCCTATAATGCACTCACGCTCGTGGTCGGACATCTGGGGGGCCCGGAGCACGACAAGAACAATTATTAAGAATGAAGTGAGGCCCAAATTGCAGCGTCGCTTGATACCAGTCAAAAATCTATCGGTTATGATCCTCGCCCCAAAACGGCATGAACGTCAGTTGTGGGCTGATCTACTCAAGAACTGTGGCATTGAGCATCCTTTGTCCATGTCCGACATTGAGCAGGCAACTTCTATAGTCAGTGCAGGTCAGGCAGATATCGTGTTTGTGGACGAGAGCTATGGACCGCTCGACATCGCAAATATCCTTATTCCGGCCCGGCAAGTTGAATTTGCTGGCGGCCGTGGGGTATGCCTTATTCTCTGCTCCAAGAAAGCAACGACACAGGACGTGCTGAACGCCAGGAAACTGGGGTTTGCCTCTCTGGTCATTTTGCCAGCATCCATTGACACTGTTCGTAAGCATCTAGAACTGGCCGCGCGCTATATTCCCCTCTCGGATGAAGAGTTGGGCTGGTCAAAGCCGCGCATAAAGGAAGCTGGAAAAGCAACCAAATCGGCAATTAAGAGGGATTTGCCGGCTTCTGATGATGTCACTCCTGGTGAAAAGAACACCGCCGCAGCATCTCCGATGTCAGGCGCTCTTGAGGCAGGGCAAAAGGCGATGAACGGCGCCCCGACCGAGGATTGGGCGTCATCATCACCGACAATCGTTTCTTCTCCGACAAGCGCCGAGGCTGCTGAAAAGCATGGCAGCAGTTCAACCGACAACGCAGCAGCAAAGGACATCGGCAAAAAACCGATTGCATCCCCCTCTAAATCTCAGGCCATGCAGCCCCCTTCACCGGTTCAAAGTGAACAAGCTGCTGCGTCTGAAAGTGATGCTTTCAAACATGATAACACACAGTTTGAAGAAGATGATTTCAGCTCATTAATAGCACCGGGACGCTCTGGCCGTTCTGCCGATGAGGAAGTGGTTTTCCTCTAGGATACTCTACCAAACCGGATTTCTATTTTGGTCATGCCGTTGCCATGCCAACATCGAGTGTCGAGGCGTCTGTGTTGTGAGAACTTTTGTGAAAGGGACAGCCTCAAGACTGGCATAAGGGTTCGGAAGCTGATAGCGTCGAACCAATTGGCGTCGCACTTTGGTGCCAGCCCTCTCCCGATCCGATAAGGTATCTTCATGACAAATATTGATTCAGTTTTGGCGCAGATCGACGCCAATTTCGACGATTCACTAGAGCGTCTTTTCAAATTCATCAGTTTCAAGTCTATTTCGACAGACCCTGAATTCAAAAGCGAATGCAAGGCTGCGGCAGAATGGCTTGCCAATGAACTGAACGGCATCGGCATCGAGACAAAAGCACATGAAACGATCGGTCACCCCATGGTCATGGGCCACGACAGCGACAAGTCGGAAAAGCCGGGGCCGAATGTACTGTTTTATGGCCATTATGACGTTCAGCCGGTCGATCCAGTCGAACTCTGGGACGATGATCCGTTCAACGCAAAGGTCATTGAAAAAGATGGCGTGAAGGTCATCTTCGGTCGCGGCACGTCTGATGACAAAGGACAAGTTTTAACCTTCGTTGAAGCGTGCCGCGCGTTCAAGCAAGTACATGGTTCTCTTCCGATCAATGTTTCAATTCTGGTGGAAGGCGAAGAGGAAAGCGCTTCTCCGAGCCTGTTGCCATTCCTGAACAAACACAAGGATGAGCTCTCCAAAGATCTGGCTCTGGTTTGTGATACAGGCATGTGGGATGCGGAAACTCCCGCAATTACCACCATGCTGCGTGGCCTGATGGCAGAAGAAGTCACCATTGTTGCGGCCAACAGAGACCTGCATTCCGGTTCCTATGGTGGCCCGGCAGCAAACCCGGTCAAAATTCTCGCTAGAGTGCTGGCCGCTCTTCATGACGATAATGGTCGGGTTCAGATACCCGGCTTCTATGATGGCGTAGAAGAGTTGTCTCCTGAAATGAAAGCACAGTGGGATGCTCTACCTTACGACGCCGAAGGTTTCCTGAAAGATGTTGGACTTTCCATCCCCGCTGGCGAAACCGGCTACAGTGTTTATGAGCAACTGAATGCCCGCCCGACTTGCGAGTTCAATGGCATCACAGGCGGCTACACCGGTGAAGGCTTCAAAACGGTGATTGCCGCCAAGGCATCGGCGAAAATTTCCTGTCGTCTTGTAGGCAAGCAGGATCCGGAAGCCATTCGCGCCAACATGCGAGCCTTCATCAAGGACCGCATTCCGGCCGACTGCGAGGTTGAATTCATCAACCACGGTGGGGCTCCCGGACACAGCCTGTCTCCAGAGTTTCCACCACTACAAAAGGGTGCGGCAGCACTTAAGGCAGAATGGGGCAAGGAAACGATCCTCTCCGGCATGGGCGGTTCCATTCCAATCGTTGGCGAATTCAAGGAAATCCTCGGCATGGATTCCATGATGATCGGCTATGGTCTGGAAAACGACAACATCCACTCGCCAAACGAAAAATACAATCTGGAGAGCTATCACAAAGGGATACGTTCCTGGGCTCGCGTTCTGGCAGCACTTGCTGAAGAATAAGACGAGGGCCTTGAGCTCCTCCTTACAGCCTAGAAGTGGGCAACATCATCTGCGATTGCAGGATTTTGGCCACTCGATGACATGTACGACAAGAATATTTCGGGCCCATCTGGGCCCGAATTGTTGAAATGAGTATTTTAGAATCTGCCCAACTTCTGTCTCTTTGTTCTTCTAAGTGTTTCTTTCACATTGATGTCGGGGGGCGAAATACGTCTGTTTCGTCAACAGGGGCTATGCTCATTTGAGCCGGAAAGCTGGATAAAAGGCAGAGTTGAACGATTTGGTCAATTATATCCACTTTTATCCTTTCTTCTTGAATGATAGTCTCCGGCCAACGTCAAAGCGACGAAAGGTTTTTGCCAGACAATCTGGCCTTCCTTTCCGAATCTGTTATGCATTTTTCGGGTCTGCGAAAGTGTTGCCCGATGCGCAACATCTGCGCAAACTACTCTGTATTGATCGGTGCCATTGATGCTCATTCATTCGCCTAAATCTGTCTTGCGTTTTCTTACAGGCTTTTCATTTCTTGCAGCAGTTGCTGGCTGTAGCGTTCCAATGGGCCCCATGACAGATTCCGCAGGCGCTCCGCCACCCAGAGCGATATTGTCCATTACTGACGCTGGCGTAGATGGATTGACCCCGGAGACAGGCTATGGCCCCAAAGCAATCGCTTCGGCCATGCCCGGATTCAATATCGAAACAATTCAAACCGCCGGAGAAAATGATACCCAATGGACCTATGCAGCCTTTAGAAACGGCATGCAAATGGTCCAGATTTTTAAAGGGACAGGCGGAAAGATTGGTGTCGTGCACGGTGTTGGTGATGCCGTAGCAGGACCTAACGGTGAACGCCTCGGCATGAGCTTTGCCCAATCACATTTGCCACGCAGCGCTTGCCGGGTGGGCAAAAACCTCTGGCGCGGCATGGCGATCTGCAAGGCGGCCAATACTGAAAAAGTATCTTTGGTCTTTGCTATTTCCAAATATCGCGGGCCATTTGACAGATTGCCTGCCCCCAAAGACTTGCAAGGGGCAACTTTGCAAAGAATTCTTTGGGCTCCCTGATTTCGCAGGAGCTGTTACCTTTGTGCAAAACCCGATTGTGTTGAATATTCTTTGGTGCGGGTATATGCCATTTCGTGAAGCAGACATTTATACTGTCTGAAAATCTGATGCAACGTGCTGTTTATTTTGCATTTTGCGCAATGAGCAACTGAAATGAACGCTATGACTCGCAAGCTGAACCTGCTTTCCTTTGACAAGGAACGAATAACGCGGAAGACAGCCTTTTCTGCTCTTGCAGTTGCTTCAGCCTGCCTGATGAATGGCAGCGTTCTTGCACAGCCCCGGTTGCCAGAAAACCAGACATTTTCAAATGTCCCGTCAGCCTACACTTACAGCGTGCCACCTCAGGCAGGGCCTACTACGCTTCCCGGAGTGAGCAAAAACACGCCGTGGCTGTTGCAGTCAGATATCAGATCTGTGCAGTTTCTGATGAAGGCCGGCAGTGCACTTACTCCTGCTACGCCTGCCCTCGCCGCAGGCTCGGCGCCAGATGGCAACGGCAAGAATGGGCAGGAAGTGCCCGCTCCGACGACAAGCATGCCGCCTTCCATGACGAGCCCTCTTCTGCCCAACGTGCCGTCATCGCTCAACCAAGACAAACTCCAAATTCCAGCTCAGACAGGGAAACCGACAGTTGGAGAAGCCATAACCAGCACTGATCAATCAACGAGCGAGCCTACGGATACGAACGAGCAGACCAATCCTGCCGCGCAAAATTCTTCCGCCGCAAAGGAGGAAACTGCAGCGCAGGCGACCAACGATCTGGAAACAATCACACAGAGTGGACCGGTTCTGCGCAAGAGCTTTTCAGCCCTCTTCACACAACAACGTCCGTTTTTGCTCTATTCACAAGATGCATCCATCACCTATCTAATGCCGAATGCGCTTGTAGACCACCCATCGCTCAGCCGCTATCTGAGAGGCATTCTGGAAGAGCGTGCATTGGATGAATGGGAAAAGCAGCGTCAGGCGGAGCAAGCCATCCTTGCTTCTGGGGGAGCGCAAACGGACCAAGCTACATCTGCCGAGGAGCTGGAAAAGCGCCCCTCCCTCATCATCTCAGGCCGCGTAGAAGACCGTTTTTATTCAGCGCAATTCAGCTCTCTCTATCTTGATGAGACCAAAAGCGTTGATGGCAGCAAGCAGCCCAATCGGATCCTGAGCTTCAACTTCGACAACAAGAGCAAGAAGCCGATTGGCCTTAGCGACCTGTTCAAAGCCAAGGATAAGAAGGAGTTGGACGGCACAATCGAGTTGATTGATGCCTATATCCAAACAGATATCGTGCGGCAGAAGTCCATCCGTCTGGGAACGCTTGTGCGTCCGGACCAAGATGCCTGGCTCAAGGATTTCAAGCCCAGTCTTGAGCTGTTGCAAAATTTCACGCTTGTTCCTTCGCGTGAAGCTGAAAAAATCGCAGGCCTGTCGTTTCACTTCAATCCGGGCGTGTTGGGCGCAGAAGCGGATGGGCAATATGATGTCTTCGTACCCGCTTCAATTTTCAGCGCATCTCTTTCCGATGGTTTCGCACCGCTTTTCGGAGGAGAAGCCTTGCGGGTTAGTCGCCACAACGGCAAAGGCTTCTCGGCGGCAAGCGTCAATATTGAGGGACTGAATAGCGGTGCCGAGTTGGGAGGCGATATGCTGATTGAGGGCGAAGTGCCCAGCAATTGGTGCGATGGCTTCCATTTGACATTGTCTGACAAAAAAAGCGCGCAAATTGTAACCGAAGGGGTGGTGCAATTATTACCAGATCTTCCCTCCTACGGCCTTGCGAGCAACATGATGCGTTTCCGCGCCGAGCTTTCGGTTACAGGCGATGGCGAGAAAGAGGGCTTGCTCACGTTCGAGCCTTATGCGGTGACTGTGAAGGATAATCATGTCCTGCTACGGGAGAAGAGTGCATGTGATCCAAAGCGCCCCATTGCAATGCCGGATCCTGTCAGGGACTTGATCGCGATAGACGTCAACTATTAAGGACAAAGTGAATAAAAGGCCAATCCGCACCCAGATCCTCTAAATCTTCCATGCCACTCCTTTGTGATTAACACCCCATTTTGGCAAGCAGACAATCACGGCTTGATGGGATAGGCATGGTTCTGGTCTTGCCGCGGCGCGAGTCGCATGGCACAAAGGCATCAGAATTCCGACCGAATAAAACACCGACACGAGACAAGAGAGCGCCCACTCCTCCGGGCGAAGGAAAGACGTTATGGTACCTGCTCATTTAAATGCCGATCTATTAGCCGAACAAATACTTCAGGGAAACCGGGCATCCCTAGCCAGAGCCATAACGCTCGTAGAAAGCCGCAAGCCTGAACATCGAGCCATCGCGCGCGACCTGCTAACAAAACTCTTGCCTTATTCGGGCAAAGCCCATCGCGTCGGCATTACCGGTGTTCCAGGCGTTGGTAAATCCACCACAATCGATCAGTTGGGTTCAAACCTGACCGCGGCTGGCAAGAAAGTGGCAGTTTTGGCGGTTGATCCTTCGTCAACGCGCACAGGCGGCTCCATTCTTGGCGACAAGACGCGCATGGAACAGCTTTGCACCGACATAAACGCATTTATCCGCCCTTCTCCCTCTGCAGGCACATTGGGGGGCGTGGCAGCCAGAACGCGCGAAACAATGTTCCTTTGCGAAGCAGCTGGTTATGATGTCATTCTGGTTGAGACTGTTGGTATCGGTCAGTCCGAGACCACCGTTGCTGACATGGTGGATTTTTTCCTTGTTCTGATGTTGCCTGGCGCAGGCGATGAGTTACAGGGCATCAAGAAAGGCGTTTTGGAAATTGCAGACATGATTGCAGTGAACAAAGCAGATGGAGACGGCTGGGCAAGAGCGCGCAAGGCTGCAGCCCAATATCGCGCCGCTTTGCACATCATGACGCCCGTCAGCCAGAACTGGACACCACCGGTCATGACAATTTCCGGTCTTGCGAACGAAAGTTTGGACAAGATGTGGAATAAGGTGGTTGAACATCAGGAGAAGCTTACCGCTTCTGGCGAATTGCAGGAAAAGCGCAGCGGACAGCAAGTCAGATGGATGTGGTCCATGCTCGAAGATCGCATGCGTGCTTTGCTAAGAGAAAATGTCGGCGTAACCAAACTTTTGCACCAAGTGGAAAGGTGTGTTGAAAGCGGCACTCTACCAGCATCAGTCGCCGTGGAAGATGTAATGGCGGAGCTTCTCAACAGTCTGAAAAGCGAATAGAGCCAGCTTTAAGCCGACAGCCATAATGCTTTGGCTATCGGGACAGGATTATTGATGATCATGGAGTTGATTGTCATCGCCACAAAGAGAAGCCGCAGCCACCCCGTGCCGCGGCTTTTGTGTTAAGGATTCATGGCAATAACCATGCACATTATCCAAATTACACTCCAATTTACCCCTGTTACTTTATACAGTTTGCTTAATTAATAGCCACTTTTGACATATGTTCTTAACGACTTCCCTCTATGGTGGTTGAGATTGAGCTTGAAATTTGGGGGCAAGTTTCAATGAGAAACGCCAAGGGCGCCGTGTTAGTCGCAGTTTCGTCTGCAGAAGTGCGCCAACATATGTGTGATACGCTGAATTCTATCGATCCAGGCTTTGCCATTTCAGCGGTTAAGACGACAGCAGCATTGCGCGACGTTATTTCCAGTCGCCCGATCGATTTGCTGATCATGAGCGACCAGTTTTCTGGCAAACCCAGCCTCGAAATTATTGAGCAATTGGGCACACAATCACACAAAACTCTCATCGTGATGGTGGCAGACCATTTCTCTGAAGAAACAATTTCCCAGTCCCGAAAGCACCACCTTTATGATTGCATTCAAACACCGGTAGATGCTCCTGCTTTGCAGCGCGTGCTCAAAAGGTGCGAAGCTCAGAAATGTCGATTGTCGACCCTGATTGTTGACTCACAACCAACAGCAAGACATCTCATCTACAAAATGCTATCTGAGAGCCCGTTCAATCTGACAATCTCAGAAGCCGAAAATGGGGCTCTGGCAGTTTCCCTCAGTAAAGCGATCCGCTATCATATTTTATTCGTCGACCCGGATTCAACAAGCTGGATGGGCCCGGCCTCTGTCAAACAGATCATGAAACTGCAGCAGCATTGCCGTATTGTGCTGATGAGTCCTCACGACAAAGACCTTCTGCTCCAGCTCTATGAAGGCTGCGAGATAGCAGGATTTCTGAAAAAGCCATTTTATCGCAAAGATCTTGAACGGCTTTTGCACGAAATTTTGGCAATTCCAGCGCCCAATCTTCTTAACCTCAATTTCTTTAGCGAGCAGATACCTCTGGCAACAGACGAGGTCGGTGCAGAGGCCTCTAAAGAGGCTGAAGATGAAAGTGAGATCATCTGGCTCTAGGTCAGTCAACTTTCTTCTGGATCAAGTGCGATAGCACACCTTCAGCAAGCTGCACTTTACCCACCTTTATGCCATTCCAATTGACAAGCTTGTTCTCGCGCCAGTCATCCATTGCCACAGCCTCGCCTTCACTCATAGGCAAAAATGCATCAATGACTGCAGCCATCATAAGCTCGGCAGCTCTGGTTGCACCATCCCAACATTTGATGGCTACGCCGAGGCCCTGTTCTGGCAAGCTGGCACAGAATACGCCTTCTGCGCCAGTTTTAACAAAGGCTCTCTCGCCAAAGATCTCCATGACTGACGTACAAAAACGATCATGCCCGGCAACCATGTATGGCGCTTTGGCAACCGCCTGTCTTAGCCGTTGAGCCGCTTTGGCACGAGCTGGCAGCAGATCCGTTCCGGTTCCGAATCGAGCAAAGGCATGGGCAAGATTTTTTAGCGGAACCGCATATGTGGGAATGGAGCAGCCATCGGTTCCACACAGGTCCATACCGCGCTCCCCAGAAAGAGAAAAGCCCGTGGTTTGCTCAATGACGGCACGCACTTCTTTCTGAACAGGATGATCGGGCTTGACATATCCATGATGATCGAAGCCTGCTTCCTGTGCGAAGCAGAGGAAACCGGCATGTTTGCCAGAGCAGTTGTTATTTGCTGCGGTTGGTTCGGCGCCACGCAAATGCAAAACTGCCTGATCCTTTTCGTAGCGAGGGCTATGGGCTCCGCATTCCAGCGCATGCTCATCCAGACCACATGCTCCCAACATGGACTTTACCGTATCCACATGGATTTCTTCGCCATTGTGAGAAGCGCAAGCGATGGACAGGGCCTCAGTTGGCAAATGAAAGTGATCCGCAGCGCCGGATTCAATCAATGGCAGCGCTTGAATTCCCTTGATCGCAGAGCGTGGAAAAACCGGGCTTTCGATATTCCCTATAGAAGAAACAATTTTTCCTGAAGCGTCGACAACAGCGATGGCTCCGGTGTGCCAGCTTTCAACACGCGAGCCGCGCGTCACTTCAACAATAACGGTCATCTTACCCTCTATTTATCATTTTATCTGGATCGTGAAGCCGCCACTACTCTTGTTGCAGGCCCGAAACAGCTGATTTTCGCAAGAAAGCCTATAGATGACACAAAAGGAGTACAAGAACATTGTTGTGGGATTGAACCGCTATAACAGCTTGAGAAGGACAAGGCATTTAGCTAGGGTCCGTCAACAAACATCAATCCAGAGTGAAAATGACCATGACATGCGCACGCGATTTCGGCATCCACATTGGCAAACATAATGCCGGGCCAACCAATAGCCTGGCTGACGTCGCTGGCGTTTCTTTTGGTCACATCACCTTGTCGGATGGACCGATACAGACGGGTGTCACGGTCATTCACCCGACAGAAGATTCCATATTCGAGCGTAAATGCGTCGCTGCGAACCATGTGATTAACGGCTTTGGCAAAAGCATTGGCTTGATGCAGATGTCAGAGCTAGGGCAGCTTGAAACGCCAATCGTGCTGACCAACACGCTTTCTGTCGGCACCGCCTCAACGGCTCTGGTGCGCTATATGCTCGACTTGCATCCAGAGATCGGGGAAACCACGGGGACGGTCAATCCCGTGGTGATGGAATGCAACGACGGTGCTTACCTTAATGATATTCGCGGGTTGCATGTTACCGAGGGCCATGTTTTGCAAGCACTGGCGCAGCGTGAACCGGCTTTGGCGCAAGGTGCTGTTGGTGCTGGCACCGGCATGAGCTCCTATGGTCTTAAGGGAGGGATCGGCTCGGCTTCCCGCCTTGTGCCAGTCGCAAACCGCCAGTTCACACTGGGTGCGGTCACTTTATGCAACATGGGACGTTTGCCAGACTTGATGGTCAAAGGACGCCCAGTGGGCGGTGAAATTTGCGCAATGGAAGCGAGACTGGCCAAGCAAGATGCCGAGTTGGGGTCGATCATCATAATTCTGGCGACTGACGCACCGCTCACGTCCCGACAATTGCACCGCATCTGCAAACGCGCAACAGCAGGCCTCGCCCGTACAGGCACGCAATTTGGCTCGGGAAGTGGGGACATTGCTCTGGCTTTTTCAACCGCTGGTCGCCTATCGCATGACGCGCCTGAAGATGCAATCCTAGCGACAAGCATGTTGCATGAAGATCATCTGGATGCCCTGTTCAGTGCAACGATTGAAACCGTGGAAGAAGCAATTCTCAACGCGCTCTTTGCAGCGGAAACAAGAACGGGCAAGCTTGGCAGAACACGCAAAGCCCTGTCGGACTGGTGGCCGAAACTGGGTGCATAAAGTCACGTTAGATGGTCTAGAGGAAACTTAATGGCTGCCTAGCAGAGCGCGAGCGACAAGCGCCACAACAAGCGCAGGAATAGCCTTGAGCAGGGCTCCGGCGGGATCCATCCATAGCTCTGGGGTAAGCACACTGGCTGCGACCAGATAGACAACGGTCATGATAATCATTGCCATCGTCACCTGATAGGCCAGCCGTCGGATCAGAATCGCGACCCCCAAGGCAATATCAATGAAGGCAGCACTTGCCAGCAAGAACTGAACCTGCAGAACCGTAGCGCCAGAATCTGCCAGATTTTCCGCCGCCAATTGCATGTCAAAAAGGGTCAACACACCTGTTATCGTCCAAAACAAAGACAAGGTGGCGATCAATACGGGCAGCAACATAGCCAGTCTGGAGAACCAGCGCTCCTGCGTTGTGCTCGGCATCATGGCCAAGGTCTCTTCATAGGAACGACAATAGCGCCCGGATATGGAATGCCAAAGGGTGGGATCCCCATTCACGTGACCTTCGAGCACCTGTAGTGCCGTGGTTCGCATGGGAGATCGCCAGCCAAGACGGCCCAAGCCATTGGCAACACTTGTGATGAAGCCTGCAGCGCGTCCCGAAAAGGTGAAAGTCTTGAGCGCGGGAGAAAAGCCGAGCCAATTGCGCATGCCGCTGACGAGCTCCGCGAAGCTGTGGCTCTCTGCTTCGACCAGATCGATATCGGCATGGGCGGGAATGCGCCCCTCTACAGCCATCAGGGCAGCTTCTGTCAATTCATCGATATGAATGGTCTGGATGCGCCTGTCCGCCATCATCAGCGGCTGGATATATGGGAAACCGGCCAGCATGCGCAGCAGCGCCGTACCGCTGTAGGCAGAGGGGGCCAACACGAGACCCGGCCTCAGAACAACCCATTCGATGGATGAATCCATAACGACATCATCGCCCACGGCTTTTGAGCGCATAAAGGCTGTTGGAGCATTGGGCTCTGCGCCGGTTGATGAAATTTGCACAAAACGCAAAATTCCGCGCTCAACACAAGCAGCAAGACAGGCCTCGACGGACAGATGGTGCACGGCTTCAAGATCAGCCATCAAACCATCTTGCAAGGCGCTGGCTGCATTGACCACAGCATCGACATCGTCCAGCAGATGAACCCATTCACTCGGGTCGAGCATACGCCGCATGTCTCCCGTGTGCCATTCCACTTGCGGCAGAAGCCTTGCGGCCTCCTTTGGAGTCCGGGACAGGCTAACAACCTCATGCTCGGCACGGAGCAAAGTACGACATATTTCCGATCCAATCAGGCCAAAACCACCGAGAACCAGAATACGCATATCTGTCCTGTCCACTCCTTGAAACACAGAAATTAAAAGTTTTGACTACAAAGACGTGCAGCCCAATCGAAAATTGCGGCAAATCGACCAGATCATGTCATATCCTAAGTCAGAGCAAAGCAAATTTCGCGCCGACTTTAGTCGCCCTTCAATTACAGGGCATATTCGCAATTAGCATTACATATTTGTACCGAAATGTACCAAAAGGTGCACAGTGGGTAAACATCATGCAACAGCATATTCATACAAGCACTGATAAAACCAGATAGCAGCTTTCTATCAGGCTCCACTGCGCTTGCACTACTCTCATTTGCAGAGATTGAATTTATCGGTAAATGTCTGGGGATATCTCTGAACCGATCTGGAACAAGTCCCCATCAGGCATAACCAAAATTACGCATTATCAAAAAACACCACCAAAAGACGTTTTTTTTCCGTTCTTGTTATGCCTGCAAATCCAGCTTCATATTTCGTCATGCGCAGCTGGGACTGTGCATCTGGCTGAGATTTCCGATCTGTTCACTCATGCCAAGCAACGGTTTTAAACAATCGGGATGAGCGATCATGTCTTCAAGTGTTTGCGTATCGAGAACCTTGAGGAACGCCTCAAGGGCATTTTGCAACAGCAACCGGAATTTACACTGGGAAATGAGCGGGCAGGTGTTTGTCTCTTCCGAGAAGCACTCGACAATCATCATATTCTCTTCGGTCTGCCGAATGATTTCGCCAACATTTATGTCTTTCGGTTCCTTGGCAAGACGGATACCGCCGTTGCGCCCGCGAATGGCATGAATAGCACCGATATGAACCAACCGCTGAGCAATCTTGTTCAGATGATGACCCGAAATATCATATGCCTCAGCAATCTCAGCCAAGCGAACGGTATCTCCAGGCCGCAGGGCACAATACATGAGCAACCGCATGGCATAATTTGAGTGTTGAGTAAGACGCATGACACCTCCGAACCTTGGAAAACCAAGCCGCTGTTTCGATCTTGAATCACCATGAGCAACACCAAAAGCGACGCTATACCTTAGTATAGCATCTTGGGTCGTATAGCCAACAATGACAGATTCATATTCAATCGAACACAAAAAATGCACTGCTGCCCATATCGATTAGAGACCGGGGTGATCGATACAGGCAGCAGCACCATCTACTCTCCTCGTCGGAAAGCGATGAACAAAATCCACTAAGTTAAATGTTCGTAATTACGCAAATATCCAAATTAGTAGTTTCTCGGAGTTCAAATGTTGGTTATGTTGTAACACTCAAAATAACAAGTATCAAGTATACCTGTTTAGTTTTATGCCGCAAATTGGAGAGGCAGAATGACGCAGACTAACAACGCGCAGAAAATCGGGGAAACCACGCCCGGCGCGCCACAGAAAAGCAATTCAGATAGCAGTGCGGCGCAAATTGATTCCAGACTTGAGCATTTTCCAAACGCCTTTTTTGCCATGGTCATGGGGCTGGCCGGCTTTACCCTAGCCACGGAAAGGTTGGAAAAGAGCCTCGGCACCAGCCACACTAACAGTTTGTTTTTATTATATTTTACTGGCATCATCTTTGCCATATTGCTGATCATCTATCTGGCAAAAGCCATTCGTTACCCCAAGGCCATCGCCTGGGAATGGAACCACCCTGTAAGGATGTGTTTTTTCCCAGCAGCCTCCATCGGGTTGATTCTCATGGGAACCGCCATCGGCCCCTTTTCCCAGTCTCTATCACTGGGTTTTTGGGTCGTTGGCTCAGCGCTCCATTTGTTCGGAACGCTTGCAGTTTTGTCGACCTGGATCGGTCACAGGAACTTTGAATTGATGCATCTCAATCCCGCATGGTTCATCCCGGTGGTCGGAAACATTCTCGTCCCAATAGCAGGTAGCCGTTTGGGGTACGTAGAAATATCATGGTTCTTCTTTTCCGTCGGAATCCTGTTCTGGATCGTCCTATTGACCCTCGTTTTCAACCGGCTGGTTTTCCACAATCCGCTGCCGGAGCGTTTATTGCCAACGCTCATGATCCTGATAGCGCCACCGGCAGTTGGATTCGTTTCCTTTGTCACAATGACAGGTGGCATCGATCCCTTCTCCCGGATTCTTTATTATACGGGCGTGTTCTTCTTCATGATCATTCTGTTGCAGGTGCCAAAACTGTCTCGCATTCCATTTGTCATGTCATGGTGGGCCTATAGCTTCCCGCTGGCGGCACTGACGATCGCCACTCTGCTTTATGCCGAGAAAACACAATCAGGGCTGCATGAGACTGCCGGGTATGGACTTTTTGGCATTCTGGTCCTGGTCATCATCGGCCTGTTGCTCAGAACTGCGAAGGCCATTTTCGGCAACGAGATCTGCCATCCTGAATAAGCCTTGCGCGGCTTGTCCCAAAAGACCGGACCTTTGGGAAATCTAATCAGAAAGAGCGCGTTTGCCCATCAAGCGAATCGCGCTCTTTGTTTTTGTAAAGATGCTTACGGACGCAGAGATACGAAATGGAATTATGGGAATTGGCTTGGCGTAAAATGGCCCGATTTTCCCTACTGCGAAGCCCCACTCAGATGAGGCATTGACACAGAACAAAATGAAAAACAAATTGGTGTTTTTCCTCATATTTATTGCCGGAAAATTTACAAATATTCGTCAATAGTTCACCGTTGGTCCGAATTCCCGCTACCCTTTTGTGATGTTACACTTTAGGATGATTGGAGCCAATATTGTTATGGTTCTCAAACAGGGAATGCACTCGAAACAATGCATGACAACCTGCTTCAGGCAAAGAAGATGTCAACTATTTCCGGAGTAAAGAATATTCCGGCCTGTTTTTCGCCCATCGGGAGTTTGGTTTTGCACCTTAGCACAGCAGGTGATGTTGTGCTTGCTGCCACGCCCGAGAGACAAAACAGCCCAGAGTTTTCCGAAGCAGTACGGCTTTTCTTTCGCCAGTTGCCGATTGAACAACATTCATTTTCAGAAATGCGCCCACTGTCCTCCCGCTCGGATCACTGGGCAGACCCGAAACACTAAAAACAGATCCTTATAGGAGAAAACAAGAATGGGTAAGTATGGAACACTGGAAGACCGAGTCCGCTGTCCATTCCTTATGAACAGAGTCATGAAGGTGGAAGACACCATCGACATGTTCAAGGATGGCATGAACTTGGGTTGGTCCGGTTTTACGCCCGCAGGCTATCCAAAGGCTGTGCCGATTGCACTGGCTGAGCATGTTGAAAAGAACAATCTTCAGGGCAAACTGAAGTTCAACCTCTTCATCGGTGCTTCCGTTGGTGCGGAAACAGAAGGCCGTTGGGCCGACAATGACATGATTGACCGTCGCTGGCCTTACCAGACGGGCAAGAACATCGCCAAAGCCATCAACGAAGGCCGTATCCGCATGGGCGACAAGCACTTGTCTCTCTTTGCTCAGGACCTGGCCTACGGCTTCTATACCAAGGATTCCAAATCCGGCAAGCTCGACCTCGCCATCATCGAGGTTTCCGCAGTTACCGAAGACGGTTGCCTTGTACCTTCCGCTTCCGTTGGTGTGATCCCAGAAATTATCCAGACCTGCGATAACATCATTCTCGAAGTCAACACCGCGATGCCATCCTATGAAGGCATGCATGACATCATGGTTCTGCATGCTCCTCCGCATCGTGAAATCATCGGCATCACCAAAGCAAACAGCCGCATCGGCATGCCATGCATTCCGTGTGACCCGAGCAAGATCGTTGCAATCGTTGAGTCCGAGCATACCGACAAGGGCCGCGCCCTCGCCGCTCCGGACGAAGGCTCTGTAGCCATCGCAAGCCATCTGCTCGACTTCTTCAAGAATGAAGTCAAGCATCACCGTCTGCCAGAAAATCTGCTGCCGCTCCAGTCCGGTGTTGGCTCCATCGCTAACGCTGTTGTTGGTGGTCTGGCAAATGGTCCGTTCTATAACCTCAGCGTTTACACCGAGGTTCTACAGGACGGTATGCTTGATCTGTTCGATTCAGGTCGCCTTGATTATGCTTCGTCCTGCTCGTTGTCTCTTTCTCAGGATAACGGCATGCCTCGCTTCATCGAGCGCCGCGAATTCTATCAAGACAAGATCATCCTGCGTCCGTTGTCTATTTCCAACAACCCAGAGGTTGCCCGTCGCCTTGGCGTTATCGCCATGAACACGCCGATTGAAATCGACATGTATGGCCACGCCAACTCCACGCTGATCAACGGCACACGCATCGTCAACGGCATCGGCGGTTCAGGTGACTTCCTGCGCTCCGGCTTCCTGAAGATCATGCATACGCCGTCTGTACGCCCAAGCAAGACAGATCCAACCGGCATCTGCTGCGTCGTTCCACACGCCCAGCATATCGACCACACCGAGCACGACCTCGACGTGGTTGTTACCGAACAGGGTCTTGCTGACTTGCGTGGTCTGGCTCCTCGTGATCGTGCGCATTGCATCATCAACAACTGCGTCCATCCGGACTATAAAGACATCATGAACGAGTATTTCGAGATGGCTGAAAAAGACTGCATCCGTCGTGGTGTTGGTCATGAGCCTCAGCTCTGGGATCGTGTCTTCAAGATGCAGTTGAACCTGGCGCAGAACGGTACCATGAAGATCAAGAACTGGGACGTCAAAATGGACCTTTGCGAATAGGCTCATTTGACCGAAAGGGCGTGCGCTCGTCAAAACTGCACGTCCTCTTTCAAGATCATGAGAGCGGAGGCTTTGGCCTTCGCTCTTTTTTTATGCGCCCTTCTTCAGTTCGCCCTCTTAGCAAAAAGGGAGAGAGAGTTCACCACCCACCCTCTCTTTTCAATTTCAATTTTATTGGTCATTTCAGTTATTTATCCAAATTTCCTAACAGTCTGATTCCGACACTTAACAAACTGCTTCATCCCAGTTCAGAGATTGATTCAACAAATTGAGAAACTGATTCAACGACTTCACACTTTGATTCAGATGCCGTGTCGTGCTTTCGCCCTCTCCAAATCGGAGAGCCTTGAAAATTCTGGCAGAAAAAGGAGAAGATCATCTTCGCTATTAGCTTCTAAAAATCGGTGTTGTCTAAAATTTTAAGCAACCACTTAAACGCGCAGAAAGTAGTTTTTGATATGCTGAAAATTAAGGCAAAGATCGGATCATAATGACGATATCGCGAGCCTTCTTTTCAGGTAGCAGAACGATGAGATTCACCATTTCAACAAAAGCGCTTTTTGGTTTGCTCGTAACCGTCACCTTCTTTTGGGAGACGCTCTCTTTGCTTGGTAGCCACGGTGAATTCAGTTCCTTTCATTTCGAAGCCAACTCTGAACGCTTTTTGCTCATCACACCTGCTCTGGTAATCCTGTGGCTTCTGCGCCATTTGCTTCCTCATCGCGCGGACAGCGTCGATAGCAATTGGCAGGGCGAATAGGCCCCGGCACTCACCTTTCTAGCGCTCCTTCTTTGATGGCATGGTCTCCACATATTCTACGGACGTAGGTGTGCGGATTTGTCCATTTGCAAAATCATTCTGTTTATTATATTTGTTATTTCGAATATTAGTATATTCTAATTTTCCTTTCTGACTTTCTGCCCACTCGTTCGGGCGAGAGAAGACAGGAGCCAGAGCGCTTCCTCCCAATTGACAGCTTAGCGCGAGGAAAGCGCACCATAGCAATATGGGACAGGCATTCGGTTCTTCCGGGCCTGCCAGAAAAAGGAAAACAAGATGGCTTATCGCAAGGATCTAAAAGAAGGCTACAGCCCCCTGCTCTTTCTCGCTTCCCTTGGCGCTGGGGGAGCGATGGTTTCCATGTATATGTTCTTCATGTTCATGGTGCCACATAAGGGACGACCGCTCGCAATCTATGACGACTGGATTGCCGCATTCAATGGCGACCAGATTGCCTACAAGATCATGATCCCGATTGTACTGCTAGGCATAGCGCTATTTGCCTATGTTCATGTGCGCACGCTTGTCTGGAATATCGTTGAGTTCAACAAATTCAAATCGAGTGGCGCTTATGAAGGCTTTGTGAAGTCAAACAATGGCATTCAGTTGATGGCTATCCCGCTTACGCTTGCCATGACAATGAATGGGGGCTTCATCGCTGGCGCAGTATTCGTTCCCGGCCTTTGGAGCCTGTCAGAATATCTGTTGCCCGCAGCGCTCGTTGGGTTTGGTATCATAGGCTATTTCGCGCTGAAGATTTTCTCCAACTTCATGGTCAATGCTTTGGTGCATGGGCATTTCGATTGCGAAAAGAACAATAGCTTGGCGCAAATGCTTTCCGTCTTCTCGCTGGCGATGGTCGGCGTCGGGTTTTCTGCAGCAGCCGCAATGAGCCACATTAAGGTGACGTCCGCGATTGGCTATATCGGTGCGTCCTTCTTCTTTGCTGCGGTCATCATCTTTGGATCCATCAAACTGGTTCTGGGGTTCCGGTCCATGATGAACCATGGCGTCAGTCAGGAGACCACCCCGACACTCTGGATCGTCATTCCGATCCTAACTGTGCTCGGTATCGGTCTATTCCGCATGACGAAGGGCCTTGAGCACAATTTCGCCGCCCATGTTGAACCTGCAAGCTTGTTCTCCCTGCTGACATCGCTGATCGCGGTTCAGGCCGTGTTCGGGCTCATCGGCTATGCGATCATGAAGAAGGTCGGCTATTTCGAGCGGTTCGTATCCGGGCCGGACAAATCCCCCGGCTCTCTTGCCCTGATCTGTCCGGGAATCGCTGCGGTTGTCATGGCCAACTTCTTTATCAACTGGGGTCTGGTTGGGGTTGGCGTCGTTGAGAAATTCTCGATTGCATATTTCGTAATTTATGCGCCAGTGGTTTGGCTGCAGATCAAAACCTATCTGGTTATGTATCGTCTGGTCGGCAAGCTTCTACTCACAGACAAGAAGCCTCACGCAGCGCACCCAGCTCCTGCGGAATAGACATCCGCTTCCTCCAGTCCTGTTACCTCCCACAGGACATTAGCAGAGCCCTGCTCCGGTTCTCCCGCTGGAGCAGGGTTTCTTATATTGCTACAAGCCTCTCCAACCCCGCGATTCCATGCTCACTAAAACTATCTGTAATTTTTACAGGGTTTGTTTGACAGCAGTAATGATGACGGAAGATTCTGTGATATTGGAGCCAATTTTTTCGCGCTTCTTGCTGCCGCGTATTTCGCAATTTGTTAATCTTACGGTTAATCACAATTTACCAATGTTACACGGCATTGCCAAAAAGCCTTTTCCATCAAGCATGAAGCCTATTAACGATAGGCTGATCATGGCTTACCGGTAACGAATCGCGAATAACTTTGTAATCAAGGTTAATTTTTCGTTTATCGTTACAAAGAATTCCCCCATAATTTCAAACGCCTTGTTTAACGGCTAGGCGTAGCCTTTTGAGGTGAAACATTTGAAGGGGGTTGCCTTGTTCTGGCATATTCAACTGACACTCTTTGCGAAAAGAAGTCTGTTGGCCAGCGTGATAGCGGTCGGACTGACCGCAGGTCTCGCGCCAGACCCGGTCGCGGCTGCTATCGTCGGCACGATGCGCGTGATGGAACGGACAAGCCCTCCAGCCGGACATGTGTATTTCTGTGCAAGCAACCCTGAATTCTGCAAACGTCACGGACAAGGAACCGTCGCCCTAAGCCAGCAGAGCTGGGACCAGCTCGTCAAGGTCAACGCCTCTGTAAATAGCAGCATCAAGTCGAAACCTGATGGTCGAATCGATCAGTGGTCTGCCTATGTGCGCGAAGGCGATTGTGAAGACTATGCGCTGACCAAACAACAAGAGCTGTTGCGCATGGGGTGGCCCTCGGATGCTCTGCTGATCACAACAGCCTTCCTTGAAGATGGGACCTACCACGCAGTGCTGATGGTCAGGACCGATCGGGGCGAGTTCGTACTGGACAATCTGGTTCAGACCATTATGCCCTGGCAAGAAGTGCATTATCGCTGGAACAAGCGGCAGGCGGTGGGTAATCCGCAAATCTGGCAGCGCATAGCCGGCGCTCCTCAGCCGGGCACGCAAAGCCCCGTCGCTGGTGTGCGATTGCGAGGAAGCCAATAGGCTATTTCCCAAGGAGTTAAGCGGCTCTTGCCGCAAGCCTCTCACTCCCGGAGGCATATCGCGCCACAGGTGTCGCAAAAAGCCCTTGGCGTTCGGAAGATGGTACCAAGTCATATCGAGCGGAGGAGACTATTTTGGGGCCATCTTCAGGGAGACCATTCTAGCTTGAGCCGGACGGCCTTTTCACACTGCTGTCCTAACTGGCCTCGGAACCGCGTTTCGAGGCCTTTTTGTGTATCCATACAGAATTGGACTGGTCATGGGGTGCCTTCGGGGGTAGGTCTTTTGCAACATAAGGAAACGGGTATATGCAGAACGACCAGATAACAGTTGCAATCATTGGCGCCGGTGCGGCAGGGCTTATCGCAGCCGACAGACTTTCGGCCATCGCACCGGATATTTCGATCAAGGTGTTTGATGCAATGCCCAGCCCGGCTCGTAAAGTGCTGATGGCAGGAAAAAGTGGCCTCAACATTTCCCATAAGTCTGGTATCGGTAACCCCGCATCCTTTGCTCAAAAATATGGTGATGCGGCCGAACGTATGGAGCCAATGCTCGCTGCCTTTGGCACTCAGGGCATTATGGATTGGATGGACGGTCTTGAGCAGGAACATTTTGTTGGCTCATCCAACAGGATCTTTCCCAAGGTCATGAAGGCATCGCCTCTCGTGCGCGCCGTCATGAAGCGACTAGAGGCCCGCGGTGTCACTCTGGCAACAAGACACAGATGGATCGGATGGAATTCGGACGGCGCTCTTTTATTTACCACCCCCGAAGGCGAAAAAGCGGTTGAGGCGCAAGCCTGTCTTCTGGCTCTTGGAGGACCAAGCTGGCCCAAGCTGGGAACTGACGGCAAGTTCCTCGAGCCTCTGTCGGAACAGGGCATCGCTTCGGCTCCCTATCAACCAGCCAACTGCGGATTTGACGTAAACTTGCCTCTGGAACTTGGCAAAGACTGGGCAGGAACGCCGGTCAAGTCCGTAGGGCTCTCTTTTGCCGGGCGGACGGTGGTCGGTGACGTCATGATCTCCCTGCGCAAGGATGCTTCAGTACCAGCTGACGCTGATGAAAAGGTTTGTAGCCTTGAAGGAGGGTTGATCTATCTTCTCTCCAAGGCCTTGCGTGAAGCCATCAATGAGAATGGCTCTGCAACGCTCAGCCTTGATCTGCGCCCGAACCTTAGCGAGGAACAAGTCAGGGAGCGGCTTGATCGCCCGCGTGGCAAACAGTCCTTTTCAAACCATTTGCGCCGGTGTCTCAAACTTCAAGGCGTGCAGGCTGCATTGCTGAAGACATTGACGGACAAGTCCGTCATGTCTGACAGTGGCGCTCTTGCTGCGGCCATCAAGGCTTTGCCGGTTACGGTCATAAGGCCACGCCCGATTGAGGAGGCGATCAGCACTGCTGGCGGCATCTTATTCAGCGAGATGGATGAGGATTTAATGGTCAAGCGCAAGCCCGGTCTCTTCATTGCGGGCGAAATTCTCGATTGGGAAGCCCCGACGGGGGGCTATCTGCTGACCGGCTGCCTGTCTCAAGGATATCACGCAGCAGAAGGGATCGCCCGTTATCTTTCGGCCTCTCATGAGGCGTCAGCTTAACGAGGACAAAACTCCGGATTTGACGCCAAGCGCGACGATGACAAAAAAGGCTATGGCACTGGGACCGAGCCAGCGCTTCCAGCCTCTTGGCTGTTGCTTGAGGGACATGTGGGGGAAACCTTTGTTGCGTGTTCTGTATTTAGGTCCTAAGCCGGAAGCATCCTGACGTTAAAAACTCTGTAGCAGATTGCTGGCGAACATCGTCAGCATGACCAAACCCGACAGAGCGTAGACAACGGTCTTGATCCAGCCGCGATGACCCCGCATACGATCACGCAAGAAAACGTGATCATCACTGGTTGTTTTCTCAGCCATATTATTTTCCCGGCTATTGATCATCCCGGACAAGTTCCGGGATATCTCTGGTTTGAATTCTCGCGTTTGGTCAGAACGTCAAATCGTCCAGACCAAAACCATTGCAGCCACAATCATCAGGCCTACAAGCAAGCTCGCGACCGGCTCAAAAAGCGGTTTGTTGAGATTTCTCATGGTGTTGACCCTTACTTATCATTACAAGGTTGCCTTCAGGAGATGGGTCTCCTGAGGCAACCCGTCAAGGGGTCAAGCAATATTAGCTGAGTGTTTTCTTGGCGAAGTCGAGATAAATAGCCCGCAATTTCTTGCTGTAAGGCCCAGGCTTTCCGTCACCAATCTGGGTGCCATCAAAGGAAACGACAGGCTGAACGAACATGGTCGCAGAGGTAACAAAAGCCTCGGCGGCATTCTTCACTTCATCTGGAGTAAAGCTGCGCTCTTCAACCGTCAGGCCGGCTTCTTGGGCGAGTGCCAGCACGGCCTTGCGGGTAATGCCATGCAGGATCTTGTTGGAAAGGGCACGGGTGATCAGCTTGCCATCCTTGGTAATGATATGGGCATTGTTCGAAGAACCCTCGGTGATGAAACCATCTTCGACGAACCAGGCATCATTTGCCCCTTCGGCAACGGCCTGGCGCTTGGCCATAGAGGCGGGAAGCAGCGAAAGGGTCTTGATATCGCGGCGCTGCCAACGGATGTCCGGCTTGGAAACCACTTTAAGACCAGTTTCGGCGATCTTGTCAGCCTTAGCCCCCCTTGTCTGGGTAAACATGATGAGAGATGGCTTCAGCCCATCAGACCAGAGAAAGTTGCGATCTTCAGCACCGCGTGTGATTTGCAAATAGACGCTACCGGCCGAAATTCCGTTGCGCGCTATCAATTCATGCTGAATTTTCTCGATCTCTTCCATGGAGCATGGAGCAGGAATGTCGAGTTCCTTGAGAGAGCGCTGCAAACGAACCAGATGAGCGGCGTTGTCAACCAGCTTGCCATCCAGAATGGTCGATACTTCATAGACCCCATCTGCAAACAAAAAGCCACGGTCAAAAATAGAGATCTTGGCGTCTTCCTCGGGTAGGAATTCTCCATTGACATAGACGATGCGGGACATGAGGTAGCCTTCCTTTTCTTATTTTCCTTTGGTCTGAAATGTAACGGCTGTGCACCAAGCACTGTCCGCACTTGTGACCAAATCGCTTCATTGTCTATTGGAACGGTGCAAAAATAGAAACCTTTTGCACATATCGTCAGCTTAATCTTCTAGGACATTAGAACGCCCAAAAGTCGATTACAATTAGCCGGATTGAAGGACCAACAGCCAAACCGAGTTATACACGACAAAGCCGATGGGACAAAAACACATATGGGAATCATCGTATAGCTGTGCGAAAAGCCCCATATCTTTCTTCAGCAGGTTTTGAGAATAAATTCTCTTGCCTGACCACTTGCCAGTTTTGTCGGATCAAGGACACCCCTTAGCCAATATGACCGATACCCCTACACGAAAAGAGAAAAACGGAAGCATAACCTCGCAGCAACTCGCTCTTGTGTCTGTGCTGGTTGCCGCCACGGTGCTGGCGTTGAAATATGCCGCATATGCAATGACCAACTCCGTTGGTCTCTATTCGGATGCTCTTGAAACACTGATCAATCTTGCGGCTGCATTTGCTGTTCTTCTGGCCCTGCGGCTTGGAGAAAAACCGGCAGATCATAACCATCAGTTCGGACATCACAAGGCGGAGTATATTTCAGCAGTCGGGGAAGGTGTCCTTGTCGTATTGGCTGCAATCGCGATTTTCATGGAGGCCTATGAGGTTTTCATGTCGCCACGAGAGCTGAATGTACCTTTCATCGGGTTGGCCCTCAACGGCATTGCTGGCGTGCTCAATGGTGTATGGGCGTTCACCCTGGTGCGCCTTGGACGCAAGCTACGCTCCCCTGCTCTGGTCGCCGATGGCAGGCATCTTTATGCGGATGTCATTACATCTATTGGCGTTCTGGGAGGCGTTGGGCTGGCCACGCTGACCGGCCTTGTCTGGCTCGATCCGCTTCTGGCTATGTTTGTGGGCTGTTCAATTCTCTGGACGGGGTGGCAACTCATCAAAGGGTCGCTCAGTGGCCTGATGGACGAAGCCATAGATCCAGAAGAGCTGCAACAGCTGCGCCAGACCATCATGGACAATGCGGATGGTGCCATCGAAGCGCATGATATCCGCACCCGCCATGCGGGCCGCGTCATCTTTGTGGAATTCCATTTGGTGGTGCCAAGCAAAATGACCGTCTATGCAGCGCATGCGATTTGCGACAGGATTGAGGATGCCCTCAAGAGGGAAATGCCTCATGCGGTTGTAACCATTCACATAGAGCCGGAATATATGGCCAATGAATCGGTGTTTGACGACACGCTGCCGATTTGATCCATCAAGACCCAAAATCTGGGCTCAGAGATTGATGCTCTCAGACGCTTGGAAATTGTTATTGAAAACAAGTTCCACGCCCATCATTGGCCAACAGCCCCTGTTATATTCGATGATGCGGCCAGCGGTATCGTTGTTGAAAGAACGTGAGCGCAGAAGCGGTGCTTTGTTCGAAATCTGTAAAAGGTTGGCCTCTTCATCTGTTGCAAAATCGCCGAAAATGCGCGTCTCACTGCGAATATACTGCTTGATACCAGCGGCTTCGTAGGCTCCCAGAATCGTTCCTTCCCGCTCATAATCGGCAATGAAATCAGGAAAAACGCAGAGAGGAAATTCCTTCACCGCATAATAATAGGGCACCTCTTTAGCAAATTGAAGCATGCGTAGCTCGACAATCTCTGCATCCTGAGGCAGCCCGAACACCTTGGCGGCATCAGGGCTAACGCTCTTTCGCTCCAAAGACAACGTTTGCACCGGAGATGTCGCTTCATCAATGGAGGCATTTCCAGCATAGTTCTGGTGAACCACATAACGCATGGCCAGATGACGAACGAAAACACCTACCCCCTTGCGCGACACCAGCCGCCCCTCTCGCTGCAAGCGTGAAAGCGCCTTACGCAAGGTGATGCGGTTAACGCCAAACATCTTTGCCAGATCGTCTTCTCCAGGGAGCTTGCTCCCTTCGGTCAGAAGCCCCGCCCCAATAGCACCGGTCAGCCGATCATAAATCTGCATCCAGATCGAACGGTTTCTCTTGTCTTCAAATGGCTGCTTGGCAAGAGCTATCAAATCATCTTCGTTCTGCACAGAACAACTCCCTTCAAGAGCCTACGATAGTAGGTTTCAAATCATGGACGTCTTCATGCTCTCTGCTTAGCACACTGTAACAGAGGTTTCGTTTTTTGGGGGCCTATGTCACAGAAAATGTCATCAAGCCGCGTCCCAACTGTCACAAATCATTCTTGCTAGAAGCGTAAATACAGTCTCGTTCTGCTGTGTACACAGCAATATCCAATACGTCAAACTGGCCCCTTTGGAGACGTTTTATGACTTCGTTCCGTATTTCTCGCCGTAATTTTGCAAAAGGCACCGCAGGTCTTACAGCCGCAGCCCTTCTTCCTTCCCTATCCTTTGCCAAAAGCGATATTTCAGTCACCATTTCAAGCCCTTGGGGTGCTGACACCCCGTTCCAGAAAGTGGTTGATGCCTATAATGCCAAGAAAACCGGCATTACCGTAACCAATCGTTTTGACGGCAACTATCAGCAGATGGCAACCAAGGCTCTCGCCTCCATCGCCTCTGGCCGTCCACCGGAAATGATGATCACCGGTTGGAAATTTGGCTATTTTGCCCGCCGCACTCTTGGTGCTCGCAATTTCTACGATATCGACAAAGCGAAGGCTGAAGCCATCATCAGCCAGTTCAAGCCTTCTGTTCATTCGCTCGTCACCATCGACGATGCATTGATCGGCTTGCCATGGGCCATGTCCACCCCAGTCGTCTGGGTCAATATGGATTTGTGGCGTGCAGCCGGTCTTGATGAAAATATCCCGCAGGATGTCAGCCACACATGGTTGCTGGAGCAGGCCAAAAAAATCGAGAAAGCCTTGGGCGGAAAGAGCCATCCGACCTATCGCTCAGCTCTGGACCTTTCCAACAATGAATGGACCTCACAGGCATATGTGCAAAATGCTGGCGGTTATATTCTTGATGGCGACAAGGTTGTTTGTGATAGCGCAGCAGCCATCAAGGGCATCACCGCTTTTGCAGAACCAGTCAAGGCTGGCGTTTGGAAAAACATGGACTATACCGCCCAGAAGAAAGCCTTGCTCGGCGGCAATATCGCCATGGTTGCCACCTCTTCCTCCTATGCCACCACGATGGCAGCCTCCGATATCGAGTTTAAAGATATCATGTTCCCAAGCCTTGATGGCAACCGTCACATGAACTCCGGCGGCAACTTCCTTGCGGTTTATGCAAGAGACGAGGAACTGGCCAAAGCTTCCATGGATTTCCTCGCCTTCTGCGCATCCAAGGAAGGCCAGATCATCTGGTCGGATGTTGGGTATCTGAATACCTCGATCCATGACATTCCTCACAAGCCGCTTCAAGACGCTGCCTATGCGCAGCTGAAAGAGGGCCTGACACCAGAAACCATCTGGCCGGGCAAACGCGGTCTGGAAGGACAAAGCATCTGGCGTGAGTGGGTGTCACGGGTACTGCAGGGTGCAGAAACCCCTGAGAGCGCCATGACGCAGGCTCAAAAAGAACTGACCAATATCATCTCTGCAAGCTAATCGGACGGTTCTTAAATGCCGAGCAGATATCTGCATTTGACAATCAACAAGCTGGCCCCCTATCTGTTTGTGGGGCCAGCACTGATTTTTGTCGTCATATTCCTTTACGGCCCCATTCTATTCTCAGTGGTCCTGTCCTTTTCCGACTGGAACTTCATCACCCCTCAGATGCATTTTGTCGGATTTGATAACTATAGCCATATATTGGGCGACAGCCGGTTTATTTCTGCATCATGGAATACCCTCCTCTATGTTGTGGTGCTGATTCCGGCGCAGATCCTGTTTCCCCTCGGACTTGCAGTGCTGTTGCGCCATGTTCGCTCCCCTGCGCTTGCCAATTTCTACAAGACCTCGCTGTTTCTGCCCACGATGCTTGCCTATTCTACGGCTGGCATTGCCTGGCTCTGGCTGTTTGACCCGACAAACGGCTTTTTCAACACGATGATGGGCTGGCTACGCTTGCCGACGAGCAATTGGTACACAGATCCGGATTTGGCGCTCTGGTGCGTGGCAATGGTCACTTTCTGGAAAAATTTCGGGCTCAACATGTTGCTTTTGCTCGCAGCTCTTCTGGGTATACCGAAACCCATTCTGGAAGCTGCCGACATTGACGGTGCGAGCGCCTGGCACCGGTTCTGGA
Source organism: uncultured Cohaesibacter sp. (assembly GCF_963664735.1). Classification (NCBI taxonomy): domain Bacteria; kingdom Pseudomonadati; phylum Pseudomonadota; class Alphaproteobacteria; order Hyphomicrobiales; family Cohaesibacteraceae; genus Cohaesibacter; species uncultured Cohaesibacter sp. The sequence continues at coordinate 1,568,409 of NZ_OY761553.1, forward strand.
CCATCGAATTGCAGATGATCTCGCCGACCTTCTTCTTCGTAACCGTCACCACGACTATGAATGTGCTCGATGACATCGCCGCTACAATTGATGTGCTCACCGGGGGCGGGCCATTTGGGCGCTCTTCCAACATTCTCTATTACATGTTCGAACGCGGCCTTGCTTTCTTCCAGTTTGGACAGGCAAGTGCATCGGCAGTGCTGATCATCCTGTTGGTTATCGTGATCACCGTTCTTCAATTCCGCATGTTCGAGCGGAGGGTCTATTATGAAAGCTGATACCTATGACCGCGTTTCCGGATCTGGCACCGGGCGCTGGCTTTTGCACGGGCTGTTGGCCGTTGCGGCGTTGTTTGCCCTGTTTCCCTTGTTCTGGATGCTGACAACGGCTTTCACGCCCAATGAATTGGTGCTGACCAAGGCGTTCCGCTTTTTTCCTGAACATCCATCGCTCGTCAACTTTTTCAATGCCTTTGAGCTCAACCCTGTTGCAGATTGGCTATGGAATTCAATCCTCATTGCAACGCTCGTGACGGCCGGAAAGATTGCAATCGCAGCACCCGCAGGCTTTGCCTTTGCGCATATGCAGTTCAAGGGCCGCAATGCCTTGTTCTGGACCATTGTTGCAACCATGACCTTTCCAACGGCGATTGGCATCGTGCCCCTTTATGTCGGCATTTCCCTTATTGGCTGGTACGACAGCATGACGGCGGTGATCGTGCCCTCAATTGCCTATATCGGCTTTTATGTATTCTTCATGCGGCAAGCCTTCCGGCATATGTCAAAGGACATGTTCGAAGCAGCAAGAATTGATGGTGCCGGACCTTTCAGACAGTTTTTTCAGATCGCCCTGCCCAACGTGTTGTCTCCGATCGCTTCCTTGTCTGTCATCAGCTTCATGGGGGCATGGAATATCTATCTCTGGTCACTGCTGGTGCTGGACAGCCCTCAGAACAAGACGCTCGCGGTCGGCATCAAGATGTACACCGCAATGGACGACGCCGAGCCGCTTTGGGGCCCGATGATGGCGGTGGCCATTCTTTCAGCCCTGCCGGTCATTGTCGTTTTCAGCTTGGCGCAACGGTTTGTCATGGCGGCCTTTACGGGGCAAGTTGATAAATGAGCAAAATCTGTATTCTGGGTAATATCGGCGTCGATATTCTGCATCATGTGCCTCGCCTGCCAGAAGCACATGAAAAGGTCAGCTCTCAAAAAACCAGCCTTGCCCGCGGGGGAGCTCCGGCAAATGTTGCGCACTGGCTGGCAAGGCTCGGCCATGAGATCCAGTTCATAGGTGTCACCGGAAGCGATCTCTTCTCGCGCTATGCAATCGAGTGTCTGGATAAGCTCGGGGTTGACGTGAACAACGTGCTTCAGCGGGACGATGTTGCACCATCCCTTGCTTCGATTTTCGTGCATGGCAGCGAAAAAAGCATGATTTGCGCAGGATCCTCAAACAAAGGAAAATATTGGCACGGTCTGTTTGAAAAACTCGATTTCAGCCCATTTGAGCTTGTGCATTGCCAATCCACTTTGCATGAGCATCTATTTTGCAAAAGACATGCAACGTGGCTTGGCAAAGCGCTGGTTTCAACCGATCTGAACGGCCACTATTCTCGTCGCTTGCTACAAGATTTCGATCTTTGTTTCACCAACCATGATGAGCTGACGCGCGCCCTGGAAGGCTCAGATATCGCATCCATCCTGGATGCAGACTTTGCTAACAGGGCGTATCATCTGGTGGTCACCAATGGCCAGCAACCAGTCTTTGCCCATTTGCCTGAGGCTCACGTTTTTTGTCCTGTTGCTCCTTTCAAGGTTGTCGACGCGACAGGAGCTGGTGACGCCTTTTGTGCTGGATATCTCCATGCAACATTGCAGGGGGCAGACGTGATCGCTTGTCTTGAAACCGGCATTCAGCTCTCGAAGGCGGCGTTGTCCGGCGATGGAGCCTGCCCCGATAACGAGGAAGTCGATGCGATAATCAACGGGCTTTCATAAGATAGTGAAAAAGATGAATTACATTCACGTCCGTTGAGACGAGGACATGTGCAATGGCAAAATTAAGTGAGACTTCCATCCACGCCACGGTTCAATTGCGCGAAGCACAGATTGGCGCTTGCTGCGAAGTTCTGGAGCATTCGGCAATCGAATATAGCACCATTGGCGACTATAGCTATCTGGGGCAATATTGCATGGTGGCTGATGCGGAAATTGGCCGTTTCACTGCGATTGCAGCCCACGTAAGGCTTGGAGCACCAAACCACCCCATGAACCGGCCGACGCAGCACCGGCTTAGCTATGTGCCGGAATATTACTCCGACGAAGCAACGCGCGACCATGCTTTCTTTCAAGATCGCCGCGCAGCAAGGGTCTTCATAGGTCACGATGTGTGGATCGGACATGGGGTTACTGTCCTACCCGGCGTAACGGTTGGCAATGGTGCTGTTCTGGCTGCGGGGGCCGTCGTTACGCGTGACGTTGCTCCATACAGCATTGTTGGCGGGGTTCCGGCTCGTCCCATTCATGACCGTTTTTCGCCAGACATTATCGCCAGTTTGCAGAGAATTGCCTGGTGGGACTGGCCGTTTAGCAAAATAATGGATCAACTTGAAGATTTTCGCAGCGAAGACCTCCACGCCTTTTGCAAACGATGGGACCCGACCTTCTAGGCGCGCCCCCCCCCTTTTGCCCTGGCCGCTCAAAAAGTTGCAAAGCAGCAATCCTTATCCATGGCAACGGCCTCACTGTGAGCCAATCGTGGCTCGGACTTTCGACTTGAGACCAATTCTCCGTATAAAAACGTACCAGAAGGCTAGCGAAAAGCCCCTTTTTCGGCAATAGTCCGCTTTAAAGATTCATGTATTTGGTATTTTCTCCTTTAGCGGAACGCCGTTTTGTCAAACCAATCGAGTATTGCATCAAAGCCCGAGATGGATTTTTGTCCTCCCTACCCGACGAGAGATCCCGGAAGAGTCAAGGTTTTCCGCCTGTTAAAGAAGGCGCGAAGCAACTATCTGGCTATCTGGTCCAAGAAGGATTTTGACCAGCGGATAATTGATTTCAAAATTCTCAATCGACCTTTGTTGATCTGTAATGCTCCTGATGTGGTGAAGGAGGCCTTCCAGACCAGACATGAAGAGCTTCAGCGCAAAACACCTCAAATGCGCAACGCTTTGAGCCCTCTCATTGGTGATGGCCTATTTATCAGCGATGGCGACATCTGGGCTGCGCGGCGCAAGATCGTATTCCCCATCATTCACGGCTCCAGAGTGCCCAGTTTCGCGCCCATCATGATCGAAACGATTGAAGAGAAGAAACGGGAATGGCTGGAGCTTAAGGACGGCGAAAGAATTGATGTCCTGTCAGAAATGGCGCATCTGACAGCAGAGATCATTTGCCGGACCATATTCGGCCAGGATCTGGGCAAAGAGTTTGCCACCGAGGTTGTTGAAGCCTTTTCAGACTACCAAAAGCAAATTGACCAGATCGATCTCATTTCTCTCTTGGGACTGCCCGAGTGGCTACCGCGTTTTACCAAGCCCTCACTTAGAAAATCCATCAAGCGCATTCATAAGGTTCTCAATCAGATCATTGATAAGTATGAGAAAACCAAATCCGAGGGCGGCGTTTCCGTGCTTGGAGGGCTGCTGGAAGCCTGCGATGATGATGGCAAGCCATTAAGTCGAGAAGCGATCCGAAACGAAGCGTCCGTAATTTTCATGGCAGGCCACGAAACCACAGCGAACACCCTAGCTTGGGCATGGTATCTCCTTTCCCAATCTCCGCGCGTCGCTCGGCGTTTGCGAGATGAACTTGACAGCAGTCTTGGCGACAAGACACCGACCTTTGCAGACATTCGCAATCTGACCTACACAAAAGCAGTCGTGGAAGAAACCCTTCGCCTTTATCCTCCAGTTCCGATTCTCGGTCGCGAGGCCATGGAAGATACGAGCATTGATGGCAAGCCGGTTGCCAAGGGCACCCTTTTGCTGGTGGTTCCATGGTTGTTGCAACGCAACGCCAATTTGTGGCCCAATCCGCATGTTTTCTACCCAGAACGCCATATTGAATCAGATCAGACTCCCAACGGCGAGAAACGCTCCAAATATAGCTATGTTCCTTTCAGCATTGGACCGAGGATTTGTCCCGGCCTTGCTTTCGGCATGACCGAAGCTGTATTGAGCCTTGCCATTCTGGCCCGGGATATCGATTTGCAGCTAGGCCCAGAACAGGAGGTTGAGCCGGTGTGCCGCCTGACCCTGAGGCCGGGAGACGATCTGCCAATGATCGTGCGTCACATCCATAAGCAAGTATAGTGCACGCCCATGAAACCCTTACAGCTTTCAGACATCCCTTTCGAAGATACGCGCTCACCTGAACCTGAAGTCCCTCCTCTCGCATGGGCCCTTTCCAAGGATAGCAAAAAGAAAGCGGCCTGGCGGACATTCTGGCTGCTCCATCCGCTGATGGGAGGCATGAACTATCTCACGCATCATCTGCTACGTTTGTTGCCGGTGTCGGGTTGCTCGCACTTTGGTGCCATGCTCGCCCCGTTTGCCAAATCCCGATTTTCAAGCTCCAAATTTTCTCAACGTCTTGTCAATAACTTGAAAATTCTTCGCCCTGATGTGAGCGGCTCGGAAACAGCAACGGATCAGCTTGTTTCAAACTGGTGGGAAAATATAAGCCGCGTCTTTGCCGAATTCTCTGTTGTCGAGCGCTATTGGAGGTCAGGCGAGGTTGAAATTTCCGGAGAGGAGCAAATCAAAGCCCTTCAAGCAGCCGGACAATCCGTGATCTTCATATCGGTGCATCTTGGCCACTGGGAAGCGCAAGGGGCCGTTTTAGCGGAAGCCTTGGGTATTGAGGTTATCGGTTCTTTTGAACCCGAACCTAACCGCTTTACCAATCGGCTGATTTATAATTTACGCAAGCGCCGTGGCCAATATGTTTTCCCACCGGGACAAAAGTCCGTCATGCGGCTACACAAGCTGCTGCACAATGGGTCCACGAGCGCATTGTTTTATATCGATGAAGTTCGCGAAAGACAGATTCATTTCCCTCTCTTGGGACGAAAGACACCAACAAGAGGTAATGCTGTTGCGGCGGTGAAGCTGGCGCTATCTTCCAATGCGGTTCTGGTGCCGGTGTATATGGCCAGAAAAGGTGGCGCCCACTATCGGATCAACATCCTCCCCCCAATTGTGCCTGACAGGAATGAGGATCGAGAAATTGGTATCAAGAGCTCAATTGAGAAAATCAATGAGCGCATTGAGCCCGTCGTGCTCGAAAACCTGGATCAATGGTACATGCTGGCAGAATTGAGACTCTGACTCAATGGGCTTGAAAAACCGAAAATCGCTCAACGCATAAATCACGCGGCGTTTATCAAGTATAGTGGAAAAAGCTGGAAGATCGGGTCTTGCGGAAAGTGTAAATTACTGCGTTTATCCAGTAACTTAAGGTAGACCCATGGTCGGAGCGAGAGGATTCGAACCTCCGACCCCCTGATCCCAAATCAGGTGCGCTACCAGGCTGCGCTACGCTCCGTACCTCTGGTGGAGGGGCTTATAGCCTCCCCTTCCCTCGATGGCAAGGCCCTAGCAGACAATTTTTCTTCTGTTTGATAGATTTCCACGTCAGATGTTGCAAATGACTGGATTTCTTTCGATTTTCTCGGTGTATCAAACAAAAGCACACCCATTTTTCCAACCGGAATATCAGCAAAAAATCTCACTTGTGAAAAATTCGGTTTAAAGCATTGCACGACTTTACGGGCTTCTGTATAGAAGGCCTACTTTGAGCCGGAGCAAAGATTCTGGCTTGCTGGGGTGTGGCCAAGTGGTAAGGCATCGGTTTTTGGTATCGTGTACCGTAGGTTCGAATCCTACCACCCCAGCCAATTCTCTCTTCTCCAAATTCAGCAATGCATAGATCTCGCGCCAAATTCAGGTTGCGGGCATACATCTGTTGGCGCGTATTGGTAAGAAAACCGACGGATCAATAGAGCTTCAACGTGGCAGTGGCACCTTAGGCCGCAGTATCTAAACCATGGCTGGAGCAGCCATGGCAGACAAACTCAACTGGTTCAAGCCATGACGTAAGCCACATACCAGGGCCAGATTACAAGCCATTTCGCTCGACTGTTCGGCTCCCCAGTAATGCCACCGATTCATCAGTGATTGCGGTTTCCTCCCCTCTCATTTGTTTCATATTTCTCGCAAGACACTTGGCACAAAACCCAAGATTGGATTATCCATTACCAAATTTCCATCCACTTTCCTAACCACGCAGCATATTTCATCCGATGTTAGCGCAACAATAGCGCTAGCATGGGCAATTAAATTGACCAATCTTGTTAAATTTGATAATCCAATAATCATAAGAATTATTTGAGTTAGCCCCGATATCAGATTGGGCTGACGATCGGTTAGTCCTATTTGCTTTTAGCAAATTGGCATCAAGCGTTGCCACCAAACCGAAGATCTGGGAGGATCCGTTACATGAAATTTGGAATTTACTATTCCTTTTGGGAGAAGGAATGGGGCGCGGATTGCCTGCCCTATATCGAACGCGTTGCAAAGCTGGGCTTTGATATCATTGAAATCGCCGCTCACCATCTGAACGGATACAGCGAAGCCCATCGCAAGGAAATCGGCCAGTGTGCCAAAGACAATGGCATTGCAATGACCGCAGGGCTTGGCCCGTCATTCGAGCGCAATCTTTCCTCTCCTGATCCGAACATCCGCAAGGCTGGCCGCGCCTTTTTTGAAGAAACACTGGTCAACATATCCAAACTGGACATTCATATCATCGGCGGAGCGCTTCATTCCTATTGGCCGGTAGACTATACCAAGCCTCTCGATATTGAAGGCGACAGACAAAGAGGGCTTGAAGGCATTGAAAGCCTTGCCGACTTTGCCAATAATCTGGGTGTGAACCTTTGCATTGAAGTGCTGAATCGCTTCGAAAACCATGTGATCAACACTGCGGAGCAAGGGGTTGCCTTTGTCAAGGAAGTCAACAAACCCAATGTCAAGGTGATGCTGGACACATTCCATATGAATATCGAGGAAGACAGCATCGGCGCTGCCATCAGAACCGCTGGGCCATATCTGGGTCATTTCCATACCGGTGAGAACAACCGTCGCGTTCCGGGCAAGGGTCGCCTGCCTTGGCATGAAATCGGAACAGCCTTGCGTGAGATCGGCTATGATGGCGCAGTGGTGATGGAGCCCTTTGTCAAAATGGGTGGCGAGATCGGCCAGGATATCCGTGTCTGGCGCGACTTGAGCAACAATGCTAGCCAATCACAACTAGACGCTGATGCGCGTAATGCACTTGAATTTTCTCGTTTCGTGCTGGGTGACTAGAGCCATATCGTAATCACGCCAAACCCTTTACGCTCGCGGTTGCAGAGCCTTGCCGTCATAAGGCTCTGCTCCCTCCTGAACCGAACAGACACAGAATGGCACCAACAGAAAAATCAGATCTGAGAAAGACCGAGGAAATCTATCAGGATATTCTCGCCCAGATTTCCAAAGGGAAATGGGCTATCGGGCAAAAGCTGCCCACAGAGCGTGTTTTCTCGGAACAATATGGTGTTTCACGGCCAACGATGGGGCGCATCCTTAACCGACTGAAGGACAGCGGTCACATCAAGCGCGTCGTTGGGGCTGGTACTTTTCTGACAAATACGGGCGGGTCCACCTTGCCTGTGCGATCCCGAAAAATCGGGCTTTTTGTTCCCGGGCTTGGTAAAGGCGAGATATTCGAACCGATTTGCGCCAATATCGCAGAGCTCTCAACGGAGCAAAATATTTCGTTGATCTGGGGTGGCCCCCCCTCCTCCACCAGCAGCAGTCCCGACTTGCTCATCCAGGCCGCAAAGCGCCTCATCGAGCAGGATGTTCAGGGCGTTTTCTTTCAGCCTGTAGAACGCGAGAAAGATGCTCTTGAAACCAATCTGCAAATTGCGGAGCTGTTTCACGCCGCCAAAGTGGAGATTGTGTTGCTGGATGCGGACCTTGTTCCCTTCCCTCAGAAAAGCCCGTATGATCTGGTCGGAATAGACAATATCGCGGCGGCTTATCAGCTCACCAAACATTTTACGGATCAGGGCGCTGAACGTGTCGACTTTGTCTGGAGCCCTTACACGGCGAACACCTTGACGAGCCGGATCAAAGGATATCGCGAGGCACTTTTGGCAGCGGGGATACAGCCGACCGATCACTGGCTCCATGAGGGCGACAGCAAGACGGCGGCCTTTGCTTCGGCTCTGATTGACAGCGGCGCACGTAATTTCATCTGCTCCAACGACGAGATAGCATCCCAGCTCATGCGCAGCCTTGAAGAGCTTGGCCTGCGCGTGCCAGAGGATGTGAGACTTGCCGGCTTTGATGATGTGAAATATGCCCACATGCTAAAAGTACCGCTTACAACGGTTCGACAGCCCTGTCGTGCTTTGGCTCAGATCGCGCTTAGAACCATGATTGATCGGCTCAGTTTCCCTCATATGCCACCAACAACCGTAACCCTTGCCGCAGACTTGTGCTTGCGCCGCTCCTCTCGTTTTTCCCAAACATGAAAGGGGCGATCTGTCCGGTCCTATTTGAAAGATTGAAACTATGCTTACTTGCAAAGATCGCGTTGCATCGGTTGGCGATGCTCTTGTCGCGCAATATTCTGGTCAACGGCTTTTGGTTGGATTGGCAGGGGCACCCGGATCCGGCAAGTCGACTTTGGCAGAACTGTTGAGAGATGTACTGAACAAGCAGCAGCCCGGCATCGCCGAGATCCTGCCGATGGATGGCTATCATTATGACAATCTCATTTTGGAAGCCAAGGGCTTGCTACCGCGAAAAGGATCTCCCGAGACATTCGACGTCATGGGATTGGTACATATGCTCAAGCGCCTCATTCAGAATGAAGAAGAGAGCGTCGCAGTGCCAATTTTTGACCGATCGCTGGAGCTGTCCCGCGCCAGCGCACGCTTGATCGGTCGTGCGACAGGTATCATCATTTGTGAAGGTAACTACCTGCTTCTCAAGTGCAAACCGTGGGATCAGGTGGCCGCCCATTTTGATGCAACGGTGATGATTGAAGCCTCGCAAGCCACGCTCCGCGCGCGTCTCAAATCCCGTTGGCTAGGCTATGGCTTTTCTGAAGCGGAAGCAGAACAAAAAGCCGACAGCAATGACATGCCAAACGGGCTGGTTGTTATGGAAGATAGCATCAAGGCCGATTATGTGATTGCCAACGACGATTGAAGGGGCTGCTTATGGTTGAGCGGCCTTCTGATTGTCGTCCGATTGATCAATATGCGCCCTGATAACGGCCTTGAGACGCTCAGCATCCTTATTGGCCAAGGCGTCAACCATTTCGAAATGCTCTTTGCCTGACTGCTCGATGCGCGCAAAGCTGAACCATTGAGAGGCCGGAGCTGGCGGCGTTCTGAGCCGCAACTCGCCAACCAGATCAACAAGGCTTGTATTGCCTGACGTAGCCAGCATGGCCGTGTGAAAGGCGATGTTGGTCTCATAAATCTCCATGATTTTCTCACTTTTGAGCTGATCCATGAAGCGCTGAGCCAAAGCGGCAAGCTCATTCAGGTGGTGGGGCTGGACCTTCTGAACCATGAAATCCGCAGCTGATGTTTCAAGCATGATGCGAATATCGCGCACTTCATCAATCGAACGTCCGTCTTCTCGATGCACATAATAGCCCCGGTTCTGTTCATATCGAATGATCCGTTTGCTAAAGAGTGTTTCCAATGTCTTTCTAATTTCAGATCGGCTGGCATCATAACGACGCTGCAAGTCAATCTGCTTAAGCCAGCTCCCCGGAGAAAAAACTCCGGCTCTGATGTCGGCAGCCAGAAGATCGGTCACGTCTTTATTTTGCTTCCTTCTTCTCAAAACTTTCCACCGCCCCCAGTTCGTTAAATATCGAAATATGCATGAAAAATCAGCTTGCCTCATTTTTCACCATGCACAGAGATTGCGCAAGCCTAAAAATTGTGCTCAATATTGGCACCAATTCCGCAAATATGTTTAATCTCATTACTTTAGAAGATTTTAATTTGCGTAATTATACGAATGTATTCAATTTTGCAGCAATTCAAAGGATGGTCCCCCCATGCAAAATAGCGAAGAAATCTGGTCTCACGTCGATAAATTATCTGAGGATTTCTGCGGCTTGTCGGATCGCGTGTGGGAAACGCCCGAGCTTAATTTCCATGAATTTGCCTCCTCGGCCGAGCATAAGGCCATGCTGGAGAAATATGGCTTCAAGGTTCAGGCTGGTGTTGCGGGTATCCCCACCGCAGTTGTGGGGGAAGCAGGCAGCGAAGGCCCTGTCATCGCAATTCTTGGCGAATATGACGCCCTGCCAGGCCTCAGTCAGGAACATGGCATCGCGGAACGACGCGAAATCGTAGAAGGCGGCAGTGGGCATGGTTGCGGCCATAACCTGCTCGGCGCTGGCTCCATGCTGGCAGCGGCAGCCGTCAAGGACTGGCTGGCCGAGAAGGGCATCAAGGGTCGTGTGCGCTATTATGGCTGCCCGGCTGAAGAAGGCGGCTCGGCAAAGGGCTTCATGGTGCGTGCGGGACTGTTTGACGATGTGGATATCGCGATCTGCTGGCACCCGGCACCCTTTGCTGGCGTCAACAAGCCCATATCTCTGGCCTGCAATGAATTGATTTTCACCTTTACAGGACGCGCCTCCCATGCGGCGGCCTCTCCTGAACTGGGGCGCAGCGCGCTTGATGCGGTCGAGCTGATGAATGTCGGCGTCAACTATATGCGTGAGCATATGCCCTCAACAGCCCGCATCCACTATGCCGTTATCGACAGCGGTGGCATCGCGCCAAACGTTGTGCAACCGCGCGCTGTGGTGCGCTATCTGGTGCGGGATCGCGAACTGCCTGACATGCAAGAGCTTGTCACTCGCGTCAAGAAAATTGCCGACGGCGCGGCTCTGATGACGGAGACCTCTGTTGAAAGCAAGATTGTCTCCGGTGACGGCAACCTCATCGGCAATGACCCGCTGGAAACGCTGATGCATGAGATGCTGGAACGCCTTGGCCCACCGCAATATTCAGAAGATGACAAGGCCTTTGCCAGAGAAATTCAGGCGACCCTCTCGCGAGAAGACATTGAAGCCGCCTATAAACGTTTTGGCCTCAAACCACGCCTGGATGAACCTCTATGCGAGAGCATTACGCCGCTTAATTCCGGCGATGGCCGCCATGTTGGCTCGACCGATGTGGGTACTGTCAGCTGGGTCGTCCCGACCGTTCAGATGCGCGGCGCAACCTATGCCGTAGGCACGCCGGGGCATTCATGGCAGCTGGTCGCACAGGGCAAGACCCCGGCGGCTCACAAAGGCATGGAACACACGGCCAAGATTTTGGCAGCTACCGCATGCGAGCTGTTCCTTGATCCGGCAAAGATCGAAGAAGCCAAGGTCGATTTTGCCGATAAGCTGAACGGCCGCCCCTTCATTAACCCGATCCCGGATGATTGCGATCCGGAACTGCCTGAAGCGAAGGAATAGGCAGGTCACTGTCTCAATCCTGACTACCCGATCTTTTGCACAGTTCAAAGGATCTCGACAAGGAGACTAAAACCAGTGAGTTTTTTTCAACTGATGGGCTTTGGTGAAGGTGGCTGGGGGGCCTTTATGCTCATGGGGGCAGCAGTCACCATGGTCTTGGCCTTATGCGGCTTTGCCATCGGAGCCTGCTTTGGCGCCTTTGCGGCATGGGCCAAGATCGCCGGCAACCGGTTCACCCGCGCACTTGCGGATATTTACACGACCGTTTTGCGCGGCATCCCCGATCTGCTGGTGATCTATCTGTTCTATTTCGGCGGCAGCGCCTTTCTGACCTGGCTCGGTCGCCTGTTCGGCTCGGATGGCTTTATCGGCCTGCCCGGCTTTCTGGCTGGAGCGATGGCCATCGGGATTACGTCCGGTGCGCAACATACGGAAGTGTTCCGCGGGGCCTATCGCGCCGTTGCCAAGGGTGAGATTGAAGCTGCAGTTGCTTGTGGCATGCCACGCTTCATGCGCTTTCGCCGCATCATTGCGCCGCTGGTTCTGCGCCATGCCCTGCCCGGACTTGGCAATGTCTGGCAGATTGTCCTGAAAGAATCCGCGTTGGTCTCGGTTACAGGTGTTGTCGAGCTCTTGCGTCAAAGTCAGGTTGGTGCCGGGTCTACCCGTCAGCCGTTTGACTTCTATTTTGCGGCAGCGATCCTCTATCTCTGCATTACGACCATTTCGAGCATCAGTTTCCACTCTGCCGAAAAGCGGTTCAATAAGGGAGTGAGACGAAGCTGATGGATATGCAATTCTTCTGGGAGTCGCTGGTCACCCTGATCCCCGGCATTCCTCTCACTCTGTTGCTGGCGTTCCTCTCCACGTTCCTTGGAGCCTTCATTGCCTTGCTGCTGGCAACCATGCGCCTCTCCGGCATCAAGCCACTTGACTGGTTCGCACAAGGTTATCTGTTCGTGTTTCGCGGTTCACCGCTGCTCGTGCAGTTGTTCTTGATTTATTATGGCCTCAGCCAGTTTCCGGCTATCCGCCATTCATTCGCATGGACATTCCTGCGCGATCCCTATTGGTGCGCGATCATTGCGTTGACGCTCAACACGGCCGCCTATGCCAGTGAGGTCATCCGAGGCGGCCTTCTTTCCGTGCCTCAAGGTCAGGTTGAAGCGGCGCGTGCCTCTGGCATGTCGGGCTTCAAGCTGTTCCGCCGCATTGTCTTCCCGCTGGCCATCCGGCAGGCTCTGCCCGCCTATGGCACCGAGTTGATCCTGATGGTCAAAGCCACCTCGCTTGCGTCCATCATCACCATCATGGAAATCACCGGGCTCGCCGCCAAGCTGGTCTCCGAAACCTACCGGGTGATTGAAGTCTTTATTGTTGCCGGTGCCATCTATCTGGCCATCAACTTCATTCTCACCCGTATCGTCATGGCGCTGGAATATAAACTGACGCCACATTTGCGTGAGCCTCGTATTCTGAGCGCACTTGCCCTTGAAAATGAATCTGCTGGAGAAATTTCGTGACTGGTCCCGTATCCCAAAACAGCGCGGTCGCTGTCAGCCTCACTGATCTGCACAAATATTTCGGCGATCTCGAAGTCCTCAAGGGCGTAACCATGAAGGCGCACGAGGGCGAAGTGGTCTCGATACTGGGCTCTTCGGGCTCGGGTAAATCAACCATGCTTCGCTGTATCAACATGCTCGAGACACCCACATCGGGCACGGTTACCGTCGGTGATGAAGTCATCAAGCTGGTAACAGACCGCAAGGGCAATGTGAAAGCGGCTGATCGCAAGCAGATCGACCGTCTACGCACCCGGGTTGGCATGGTGTTCCAATCCTTCAATCTGTGGTCTCACAAGACAATTCTTGAGAATGTCATCGAGGCGCCGATCCATGTTCAGGGTCGCGACAAGAAGGACTGTATCGAGGAAGCAAAGGATATTCTTGCCAAGGTGGGCATTGCCGACAAGCGCGACTTCTATCCATCGCACCTTTCAGGCGGGCAGCAACAGCGCGCGGCCATTGCCCGTGCCCTCGCCCAGCATCCTGACGTATTGCTGTTTGACGAGCCGACTTCGGCGCTTGATCCGGAACTGGTGGGTGAGGTTCTGCGCGTTATGCGCGGCTTGGCTGAAGAAGGCCGCACCATGCTGGTTGTGACCCACGAAATGGGTTTTGCGCGAGATGTCTCGAACCGTGTTGTGTTCTTGCATCAGGGGCAGATCGACGCAGAAGGCAGCCCGCAAGAGCTGTTCAATGACAAGAGCAACGAACGTTTTCAAAAATTCATTGCCGGCTAAAGGCGGCAGTCAATAGCTCCGGCCCAAGCCATCCCGGTCGGCCGGTCAATCACCAAAAAGGGAAAGTAACATGAAAATCTGGACCCGACTTCTCGGGGTGGCCATGACAGCAGCGATGCTGTTGGCAGGCCCTGCGATGGCAAAAGAATGGAAAACCGTCAAACTCGGCACCGAAGGCGCATTCCCTCCGTGGAACTCCACCAATGCGGACGGCACCCTTGAAGGCTTTGAAATCGATCTTGGCAAGATCCTGTGCGAACGCATGGAAGTGAAATGCGAATGGGTCGTTCAGGATTGGAAAGGCATCATCCCTGCTCTCAACGCGGGCAAATTCGACGCCATCATGTCCGGCATGTCCGCTACGGCAAAACGCGCTGAAGTGATCGACTTCTCGATTCCTTACGGCTCCACCGGCCAGACCTTCGGCGTTCTTTCCGATACCGACCTCGTCGACCTGCCGCTTAATGGCCAAGTCTTCCCGCTCGCTTCCAAACCGGAAGAAGCCAAGAAAGCAATTGAAGAAATCAAACCTTTCTTCAAAGGCAAAATCATCGGTGTTCAGTCTTCCGCAATCGCTGAACGCTTCTTGCAGGAAAATCTCGCTGACGTGGCTGAAATCCGCGAATATGGCAAGACACAGGAACATGACCTTGATCTGATGTCCGGTCGTGTTGATGCTATCATGGCTTCTACTGCTTACATCTCCACCGCCATGAAAGATCCGGCTAACGAAGGTATGGTCCTTGCTGGCCCTCGTTTCCAGGGCGGCATTCTGGGTAAAGGCAGCTCGCTTGGCCTGCGCAAGGGATCTGACGATCTGAAAGCCATGTTCGACAAGGCTATTGCATCCGCTCGCGACGATGGCACCATCAAGGAACTGTCCATCAAATGGTTCGGCTTTGACGTGACCGTCTACTAAGAGTCAATTCTTTCGCCTTTACGGCACAAACAAAAGCACCCGGAGCGATATTCGCGTCCGGGTGTTTCTTTTTGCTCGGTGCTTATTGAACTCAATGTTCAATAGCGCTCTTCTCAAGCCAAAGCGTCCAGCTCTCAAGGTTTGAGAATGGTCGCGCCAGTGGTCTTCCTGCCTTCCAGAGCTTCGTGAGCTTTGGCTGCGTCCTTGAGAGGCATGGAGGCAACGACATCGGCCTTCACATCGCCACTGACCAGACGGCTGAACAGATCGGTTGCCCTCAAGACAAGATCTTCCCGCTTTGCAACATAGTCAAACAAAACCGGACGGCTGGCAGCCTTTGACCCTGCGGCCAGATCAGAGAGCTTGAAATCAGCGATCATGCCTGAGGACTGACCAAAGTTGGCAAACATGCCAAATGGCTTGAGGCAGGCAATGGAACCACGCCATGTATCTTTGCCGACACTGTCATAAACCACTTCACAGCCTTCACCGCCGGTCAGTTCCATGACCCTCTCGGCGAAATTCTCTTCACGATAATTGATGACGTCCGTATAGCCATGCTTAAGCGCCAAGGCGACCTTTTCGGGAGAGCCTGCCGTACCAATGGCGCGGGCACCAAGAGCTTTCAGCCACTGGCCGAGGATGAGCCCCACGCCACCTGCTGCGGCATGCACCAGCACCGTATCACCGGCCTTGACCTTATATGTCGAGGTGACGAGATACTGCGCCGTCAAGCCTTTGAGCATAACCGAAGCGGCAAGGTCATCCGACACGCCATCTGGCAGCACCACAAGGCGATCTGCAGCCAATATGCGACGTTCTCTATAGGCACCGAACTTCAGGACATAGGCCACTCTATCTCCAACCTTGAGCCCTTCAACACCCTCACCGATAGCTTCCACGACACCGGCAGCTTCGGCACCGGGAATCATGGTCTCTTCCGGCCAAGGGTAAAGCGCAGTTCTGTTGTAGACATCGATGAAGTTGACGCCAATTGCCGTGTGGCGCACCAGAGCTTCTCCGGGACCAGGCACGCCTGTTTCCAGGGCGCACCACTCCATGACTTCCGGACCACCAGGTCTGGAAGCGACAAGTGCCATATCCATTTTTTTCTCCGATTTTTGCATCGGCGCCGTCTCATGGGATCGGCGACGATGCTAAAGTCATTGTTTTATGTTGGGTTTGTTAAGCCAGAAATTCAGGATCAACTGGAACCTGCAAAGCCGTTACCAGATGGTTGGTCTGGGCAGCCAAGCCAACAATAGAGAGGAGCTCGGCGTAGGTGTCCTCTGTCATTCCCTTGGCACGAGCCTGAGCTGTGTGGGAATGGATGCAATATGAGCAGGAATTGGCGGCAGAAACAGCGATGTAAATCATTTCGCGTGTCATCGGGTCAATGTTGCCCGGCGTAAGCATAACGGCCTTGAGGCCTTCCCATGTCCGTTTGAGTAGGGCCGGATCAGCAGCTCCCAGTACGCGCCAGAAATTATTGATGAAATCGGTTTTACGCAGTTCGCGAATTTCGTCAAAGACTTCCTTTACAGCCGGGATATTTTCAACTTCTTCATCAGTCAGCACTTTTACAGTTGCCATTTTGGTATCCTCCTAGGCGTGCGCCCATTCCATGTATAGTGAACGAGCCTTTTTGGTGATTGGCCCGTATTCGAGTTCCCGGTCTTCTATGCGAGATACCGGAATAACCTTTGAGATATTTCCGGTAGAAAAGATTTCGTCCGCTTCCATGAAGTCCTCAACGGTCAAGGTCATTTCATGAACGCTGTAGCCCGCGTCGCGCAGCAGGCCCAAAACGCGCTTGCGGGTGATGCCGGCAAGGAAAGTGCCGTTCGGAATGGAGGTAAAAACCTCACCACCACGCACCATGAAGACGTTGGCGGTTGCCAGTTCGGCCACGTTGCCAGCGCAGTCTGTTACCAGTGCATTGTCGAAGCCCTTGAGCTGGGCTTCGCGAACCATGCGCGCATTGTTGGCATAAAGGCAGGCGGCCTTGGCGTTGGTCGGGGCAACGGCAATGGTCGGGCGATGGAATTTCGTGGTTGTAATGGAGAAACCGGTAGGTTCCACCATCGGGATTTCCTCAAGGCAAAGGGCAAAATCGGTAGACGATGCCAGCGGCGGCAATGTGCCGATATCGCTCTCCTCGGCCCAATACATCGGACGGATATAAACATCGGTGTTGGGAGCGAACTTCTTGATGCCTTCCTTGGCGAGCGCTTCGATTTCCTCACCGGTGAAGGTTGGCTCCAGCATCAAGGCCTTGGCGGAGCGGTTAATTCGCTGGCAATGCAAGTCCAGATCCGGATAGACGCCTTCAAACAGACGTGCTCCATCAAATACCAGAGACCCCAACCATGTTGCATGAGAAGCCGCGCCCAGAATGCGCACATCGCCTTCATGCCAGTCGCCTTTGTAATAGGTCCACATTGCTCGCTTTGCAGCCATTTCCTTACTCCTTGACATCATCCGGTCATCCGTCAGTGGACGGCCGCATACATTATTTTTTCTTCAGTTGCTTCGGATGGAGAAAATTCTTCAACGATGCGCCCCTGACGACAAACCAGAATTCGGTCAGACAGGTTCATGATCTCCGGCAAGTAAGAGGAAATCACGACCACAGCCAGTCCTTGATCGGCCAAATCATTGATGATCTGATGGATCTCGGCAATTGCACCAACGTCCACACCGCGGGTCGGCTCATCGAAAATGACAAGCTTTGGCTGCTGCACGAGGCCCTTGCCGATAACCACCTTTTGCTGGTTGCCACCGGACAGCTCGACCACACGGGCATTGTCGTTGATGGCCCGGATATTGAGTTTCCTGGACCAATCAGCTGAGACCTCGCCCATCTCTTTCTTGCTGATATACCAAGCCTTGTCGTGCCCGGCGGCGATGAGACCGGCATAGATATTCTCGGCAATAGACATGGTTTCGAAGAAACCTTCGCTCTTGCGGTCTTCGGTTACATACACGATGCCGTCATTGACGGCCTCTCGCGGCACATAATAACGGGTCGGCTTTTCATTGAGCACGATGGTTCCGCCGCGCAGAAAGTCGCGTTTGTAAATGCCGGAAACAATCTTGAAGGTCTCGGTGCGGCCAGACCCGATCAGGCCGAATACGCCGGTGATCTGGCCTGCAAAGATCGAGAAGGAATTGTTACGGACCATGGCACCCATGGAGATATCCTGTACCGAAAGCACCTTTTTGCCCGCCTTGCGCACCCCGCTTTCACCCCGATCCCGATAGAGCTCGCCAGAGAGCGTACGCCCAACCATGGCCGAAATGATCTTGTCTCGCGTAAAGGTTTCGGTCTTGCCGCTGGCCACCAGCTCGCCGTCACGCAGAATGGTGATCCTGTCGGAAATCTGCAGGGCTTCTTCCAGCGCATGGCTAATGAAAATGATGGACACACCGCTGTTCTTGAGGCGCTCGATAAGGGCGAAGAAATGGCGTTTTTCTTCCGGTGTCAGTGTGGCGGTCGGTTCGTCGAAGATGATCACTTCGGCTTTGTGGTGCACTGCGCGGGCGATCTCGACCATCTGGCGTTTTGCCGCGCCAAGCGTTGCCACCAGTGCCGTCGGATCAACGGAGAAGTTCAGAGACTGCAGGAACTGCTGAGCAGAAATGAAGGTGCCACGCAGACGGTTGAGAAAGCTTTCAGACCCCAGATAAAGATTCTGCGCAACCGTCATGGATGGCACAAGGCTGGTTTCCTGAAACACCATGGCAATGCCTGCGTCCAACGCCTCATTGGGATTGGTAAAGACCTTTTCCTTGCCATGATGAAACATCTTGCCAGAGGTGGGTTCCACCACACCGGCCATCATTTTGGTGAGGGTCGATTTGCCAGCCCCGTTCTCTCCCAGAAGCGCATGAACCTCGCCCTTGTGCAGCTCAAAATCAACGTCCTTGATAGCGGGAACGCCGCGATAGGCTTTGGTGATTTTTTCCATACGAATGATGGGTTCCATATCCCTAGCCCTCCGCTTTCGTATCTTTTATGCCAAGCAACAGGTCCCCACCCTTGGAGGCGACGATCACTTCGCCATTATGCTCGATGGCGCTACAAACCCCGTGACGGTTACCGTTGGCGCGACTGTGCATACTGGAAACCGGGTTCATGGTTTTGCTCAAACGCACAACCATGCCGTAAGAACGGGCAGGAGCCCAAGCCTTGTAGACGCCCATGGTGCGAATGCCACCGCATTGCAGCGGTTCAAGGAAACTGCGGTTGGAATAAAGCGCAGGAGCGATCCAATAATCGCGGGGTACGCTTTCCATCATATCGTAGCGATAGTGCTTTTCCTGCAGCACCAGTTCCACCAGACGGTTGCGCGGGGCAAAAACCGAGAGAATGGCGCCGCCATCGCTGGTTGGCATGATCCGAGCCGGATAGCCGGGGATCTGATCAATCAACACGGAAATGTTGTAGTCGGCATCCAACTGCATGACGCGATGTTTCCAGCTTTCCGAGAAGACAAGGCGACCGCCACTCAAGGGGCAAAGACCGTAGGGGTAAGCCAAACCGTCAGCAACCTTTTCAAATGGCTGACTTGGTGTATGTCTTACCCAGATCGAACCACATGACTTCTTGCTCATCAGGTCAGCGGCCCAATCGGAGCATAGATGGGCAGAAGAGCCATTAGCCAACCACAGAGAGCCGTCATAGGAAAAGGCAAGAGCCGTAATCGCCTTGATTTCAGCAAGAAGATGGACCGGCTCACCATCAACAAAGAGCTGTGCCGTTTCCAGTGCAACTGCCAACTTGTCATCTTGTGAAACCGCAATGGCTGTAATGGGCGCTTCAAAGGAGCGGAGCAATTTGGGCTCTGCGCCCTTATTGACGGCATAAATCGCATTGCCTGATGTAGCAATCACTTCACCTTTGTAGACAGCCAGATTATCCGGTTCAGAAAGATGAGACATGATGTCCGCATCATCCAGTACCGTGTTGGGTCGGAAGGCGCCATCCATGGGCGGAATGGTTACGGCCTTGCCGCGGAAGATATCAAGAATGGGATCGAGGATCATGCTTTTTCTCCCCAATAGGACGTCATGCCGGTCCAGTTCGGGTCAGCCCCTTCCAGATCATAAAGACCGATACGGTTGTTCAGAATACCACCGATAAAGAGTTTGCCCTTATGCTCGCGCATGGAGGTAACCATCGGATGCGCTTGCCCGGTGAGATCGCCCATGGTCTTAATGATTTTGCCGTTGTCATCGAACTTGACGAGGCCGCCAGTGTTGATGTTCGGGAACAACCAGTCATCCTGAGGCAAACGGCGCGTCATGCGTTTGCGCATGTCCGGATGGCGCAAGGACAAATCGAAACTCGGGGTTCTCATGCCGAGCCAAGCCATCCAGTAAGTGCCATCGGAAGCGCGGTTGATGTTATCGGTATAACCAGGCATATCCTTGATGACGCATTCCACGGTGCCCTTTTTCGGTCCGGCGATCCAATAGCGATGGATACGGCTTCTCCAGCTTTCAGAGAAATAGAGCGACTGGCCATCATGGGCAATGCAGACACCGTTGGTATAGCGATAGCCATCAAGCAGGGTCTTTGTGGACCCGTCCTTGGGATCATAGACCAGAAGACGGCCGGTGCCGCGGTTTTCAATGGAATCGAGCATCCATTCGTGGGCGTCATAGCGCTTGGTGGAGTCTGTGAAGTAGATCTTTCCGTCCGGCGCGATATCCAGATCGTTCGGGTCACGCATGCGGGCGTCGTCCACGATGGATGTCCATGACCGTTTGGTCTCAGCGGAAAGGCGGGTCACTTCGCGATCGGGAGAAATCTTGTAAAGCCCCATGGCACCGACGCAAGAGATGAGATTTTCATCCTTGTCGAAAGCCAGACCCAGCGGGAAACCACCAACATGAGCAAAGACTTCGGAGCGTTTGTAATCTGGGGCAAAGAAGCGGACAATCTCACCATGGCGCGTGCCACAATAAAGATGATCATTGCGGTCAAGGATCACATCCTCCGGCCCTTCCAACTCACCCAGACCGATATGCTGGGCATTCGAGAGCTTGTTGTTGAGCGAATAGGCAGAGCCCGACCCCGGTTCGGCGGATTCCGATTTGCCCATTTTCAGATAAACAGGCGCAACATAGATCTCGTTTAGCACCTTGTGGCGGTTCTTGAGCCAGCGAATGTCAATGGTCACGGCAAGCGCAAGCATGATGCCGAGCACCATCTGGTTTGTACCGGTGCCAAAGCCAAGACGGATAAGGCCGTTGGTCATGACCAGAACGATGATGGCACCCATGATGCCCTTGACCACAGATCCACGGCCACCGCCAAGAGAGTTGCCGCCAACCACTGCGGCAGTTAAGGCGAGGATTTCCAACCCCATGCCCGTGCCCGGCCCGGCGCTCGAGAGGCGCGTCGCCATCAGGAAGCCGGAAACACCGGCACAAAAGCCCGAGAACACATAGGTCATGAAAACGATGTGGCGAACGCGGATACCGGCATTGTGCGCGGAGCGACGCGAGCCGCCCACAGCTTGCACATGCCAGCCCGGCCGAGAGCGGGTCAGCGCGATATGCGTGATCAATGCAAAAAGCAGAGCGGTCAAGACCGGGACAGAGAAGCCAAAAACCGTTCCGTCGCCGATGAAATCCCAAAGATCGGAAGAGGCAAAGGACATCTGGACCTCGGCGCCATATTGCACCACCAGAATGTCGAACAGAGCACGGCCGATGATGAAGGTCACAAGCGTGGTGAGAAAGGCGCGCAGACGCAGAAAACCGATGAGATAGCCGTTGATCGCGCCGCAGACAACGCCGGTTGCAATGGCTGCCAAAAGGCAGACCCAAACAGGGGCTTCAAAAATGAAGAAGGTGCCAACAGATGCAAATGTCGCCAGCGCAAAGATGGACCCGACCGAAAGATCGATACCGCCGCCAAGCATGACCACAGTCAAGCCAGTAACGACCAGTGAAAACTCACCCAACTGGCGTGTGGATTCCTGAAGCGAATAGGGTTTGAAGAACCCCGGAATTGCAGAACCGAATACGAAAACAACAGCCACCAGGACGATGAAGGGGATGGCGTTGTCAGTCCATCTCTTGGTCAGGATTTCACCCACCAAGTGATCCGGGATGTAGTTGTAGCGCCAGGCTTGCATTCTTTCACGAAAGGCCATCTATCATACTTCCGACGACTTGGACCCACCGACCTGCCACAAAAAGGCGGCATCGGGCGGACTTGAATTTGGAAATAGTGTGACCAGAACCCAATGAGGTCCGCAGAAGGTCACGGCTATGAGAGAGTTGGTTTCGGGCAGCAGTCTGGCCGTCCGAAACCGGGTAGGAAGGCACGGCGCCCGAGCGCCGTTGCCGAATGTCTTACTTGCCTTCAGCTTTGGCCTGAAGAGCCTTCAGATCCCAGCAGCTGTCAGCCCGCATATTGTCTTTGGTGGTGGCTTCCATCAAAGTGTAGATGTAGGTAGCTGCAGAACCGGCTGGCTGACCGCTCTGAAGCAGGTATTTGATGATCGAAACCATGTTGTGGGATTCCTGAGCCAGAGCAGTTGTAACAACTGCGCCGTAGGTTCCGTCTGCGATGCGATCACAATCGGCGGTCTGTTCGCCACCACCGGTGGTAACCAGGAAGACTTTATCCTGCATGCCAGCGTCACGAATGGCCGCTGCGGCACCTGTTGCATCACCATCCCAGAAATCGATGATGCCGCAAACGTCAGGATTCTGCTGCAACATAGTGGTGGTCACGTTACGAGAGGTGGTTGCGTCCCAGTTGGAATCTGGCTTGGCAACAACTTCAAAGTCCGTATGCTCGGCCAGCACTTCCATGATGCCCTGATACTGAAACAGGCTGGTTGCGTTGACCTGATCGCCCTGCACCAGACCGATCTTCTTGGAAGAATCCGGACCACAGCCTTTGATAACAGCCTCAGCCTCAATACGGCCAAGCTCTGTCCAGTCGCTGCCGACATAGGCGTCAGCCTTGAAGTTGGCCGGGTTGTCGACGAGGATGACATAGATGCCAGCCTTCTGCGCACGTTTCATTAGCTTGGAGTAGGAGTTCATGTCCGGAGACTGAATGATCAGCACGTCAGGTTTTGTTTCAGAAGCAATTGCTTCGGTGATTGCCTGAGCACCGGATTCCACACTCCAGTTCGGATCGCGCGTTTCAAAGATGCCTCCGAAGGCTTCCACTTCGCGCTGAACGATAGCAGCCCAACCCTGAGCAAGGTCAAAGCCCATGGTCATTGGAACCAGCATAACGCGTTTTCCGGTAAGCGCCTTGGAATAGATTTCTGGGCCTGGATCACCTGCTGCCGAAGCTTGCGCAACGAGAGCCGCGGAGCTGATGGTAAGCGCCGCAGTTGCGGCCATAAGGGTTTTGATGATGTTCATGTCTGTCCCTCTCTGGAAAGGTTTTGATTGCTGAAGTGCTTCGTGGTTGCTTTTTTGATTGGCTAGTTAATCTCTTGACTGTTCGGTCTTCTGCGGGGCCTTGAAACTAGATATCGCCTTGCTGGGCAGTCTGCTCATCGCGCGGGTTCAGAATGCCATCGACGATGATGGCACCCAGCAAGATACTCGCCTTGATAAGGTTCTGATAAAGCAGGGGAATATCAATAATAGTCATGGCGTTGAGCATGATTCCGATAAGGGCTGCGCCGAATAATACGTTGCGCGCACTCCCCTTGCCGCCAGACAAGCCAATACCGCCGATGACGGTGATCAGCACGATGTCATAAAGCAGGTTGGAATTGACAATGCGGGTGTTGATCGAATGCAGGCTGGCGGCGGTAAGAATGCCTGCAACGAATGCAATCAACGCTGAAATCACGTAGCGCAGAACCATCATCGGACGAACCGGCATGCCCGAGTTGCGGGCGGCCTCCGGGTTATCACCGGCATAATAGACATACCGTCCCCATTTGCTGTAGCGCAGGAACAGGAATGTGGCAAATGACAGCCCGGCGAAAATGAAAACCTCAACGGGGATACTTGCAAACCGCATACCACCAAGTATCTCGACCCAATGTCCTTCAGGGACAGGAACCGCGTCAGTCGTAATCAACTGGGAGCGCACAAATCCGAACACAAATGAAGAGCTGGCAAGCGTTACGAAAATGGCTGGCACGTCAGCATAGGCAACCAGAATGCCATTGATCAGGCCGATGACGACAACGCCAGCCAAAGAGAACAGCAGCGCACTGCCCTCACCCATGCCCGCATTGAGCATTTGCAAATAGCAGGCAACGGACATGGCCATGATGGCCACCATTGAGAGGTCAATTCCCCGGCCGATGATGATGATCGCCATTCCAAGAGCGAGGATACCAAGCACCGAAACGGAACGAACGATGGAGACCAGATTATCCGCAGTAAAGAAACCCGGCAAAAACAACGATGCCAAAGCGAAAATCGCTATGGTAATCGCCAAAACGATGCTCTCTTGGTTCAGATTCTTAAAAAAGCTCATCTGCGCGATCTACTCCATTTCCAGCAGTTGCATAATAATAATGCAACCCGCCACCTTGCCTAAACAATAAGCAACGTAGCGCCAGAAAGTTCTTCGCGTCCAATGAATATTTTTATCAAGAATCTATGCGTAAATCGCATCGATGGAGTGTTCGCGCAAAAATCGGCCGATTAGATGACCTGAAGATGACCATATTGTGCGTAATCAATCAAATTTTCTTCTTCTTGTTGCTCGGCACAAATGTGATTACCAAGCTCATCAATAAATCTCTGACCATATGCCGGGAGCGGGTGAAGGACGTTCCACATTGCGCAAATACCAAAAGTGATGGGCTCGCCTTTCAAAGCAATGGGGCGGCTATGCAGTTTGGGTTCTTGAAACTGCGCCGAAGAAGGAACGACAGCAACTCCATTGCCACCAATGGACATTGCCAGCAACGTGTGTGGTGAATTGCTCTCCAGAACGACGCGCGGAACCTTGCCACTCACTCGGCAAGCCGCATCAAAAACCTCCCGCGAGACATGTTTCTTGTTGAGCGTCAAAATCGGCAATGAAATAAGCTCTTCAATTTCGATCTGTTCATCCTGATCACCGAGGAACTCGGAAATACCGACGGCCAGAAAACCCAGTTTCCCCAAGGGACGGCTTCCCAACACCTCAATCGGCACAGATGGTTCTGCGCTGATAGTCAGATGAAAGACACCATCTTCCAGTTTCGCGGCGAGCTCTGGCCCGCCTCCATCCTCAAGGCGGATTTCAATATCAGGATTTTCCTTGATCCACCTTCTCAGGAACTGAGGCATATAGCGTTCGATAAGCTGAGAGCAGGCCCCAATTTTCAAAAGGCCGGATTCTCCGCCCGTCAAATCATCAGCAAAAGTCCTAAGCTCTCTGTCGGCAACCAGAACATTGTTGATTTTTGCAAGCAATGCCTCGCCCTGAGGTGTAAAGCGGATGTTGCGACCGGTTTTTTCAAACAGCTTGACGCCCAGATAATCTTCCAGAGCCTTGACCTGGCGCGAAAGCGCCGACTGCGTAATATTCAAACGCTCGGCAGCCTTTGTAAAATTCATCAATTCTGCTACCGCTACAAAGCTGGTGTAGTTGCGAATATCCATTGTCGGGCCTTTACACTCAATAAAACCTGATAGAAGCTTACCAGAAGCTATGGTAAAGTTTCATTCCTTGTCAAATGAACTTAGCTGTTCAAATATCCCCATCACAGGCCGGGATGGTGCTGTGCTTGAATAATCACAATTACTTTATATCAATGAAATCAGGCGGGTTGCGGGCAATCTGAGCATTCGAACAGACAATATGGGGCTATGCTGCGACAAAACTCATTTGCATATCAAAAGCTTGCCACAATTTATTTCTTATTGTTTCCCAAAGGAAGGAATTGTGGTCTTTAAAGGGGTAAAACTAACCTAGGCTTTCTGATTACTCTAGGCTGTGCTATTGATTTTTTTAAGTTAATGGCCAATTCAAGGTAAAGACACAATTTATTTGGAAAGTTTGGTTAAGCTAGTATTAGCGCATCGGGCTGAGAACCATAGAGTTTGGAGTATGTAGTTTGCTGTCTCGGCGGGAAATTCAGACAGAGCACAAGGGTAACGCTTGGGTTGGTGGCGCCGCTTCGACTGCCAGGCCATGGGCTGTGCTGTGCCTTGCCGCTACGATTTTATCGTCTGGTTGGACGGTTCAGGCTGCCGCTTTTGAGCTTTTTGGGTATAAATTCAGCTCAAGCGGCATTGAGAAGGCCGGGGATGCAAAGGCTACTGCCGACATTGCCAATCCCGTTTCCTACAGTGTGACGCTTACCAGCGACAATGAAGAACTCAAGGAAGCTGTAGAAGAAGCGTCTCTGCTTATCGAGAAAAAGGAAGAACCCGCCTCTGGAACAACCGGACTTCTTGTGCGCGCAAGAAGCGACCAGAAACGCCTGATTGCCGCGCTCTATCGCAAAGGATTATATGGCGGTACAGTCGACATCACGGTCAATGGCGAACGGTATGATCGGGTAGCTCTTGATGAAGACCTCTCTGGAAAAGCCGTCAAAGTTGCGATTTCTGTTACGTCCGGGCGTGTGTTTACATTCTCCAAGCCTGACGCAAAGCTAAGCGACGGCTCGTCCATCGGCCTTGCCCGCTATGGCGTTGTCGCCGGATCGCCAGCCTATTCCCAGTTGGTTATCGATGCTGAGGACGCAATTGTATCAAGCTACAAGCAGCGCGGCTTTGCTCTGGCCAAAGTGGAAGAACGCTCTCTGGCAGCCGATCACAAAACTGGCAAGCTGGATGTAAGCTTGCGTGTTGATCAGGGACCTCTTGCCCGCTTCGGTCAAGTAACCGTTTCAGGCAACAAGGATGTTGATAGCGAGCTAATCGTCCAGCAGGCAGACATTCCAGTTGGCGAGACCTACAGCCCGGAAATAATATCGAAAGCGAGCAGAAACTTGCGCGCTCTGGGGGTGTTTGACAGCGTGATTGTCAAACCTTCCGAAACGATATTGGCTGATGGCAGCTTGCCAATTGAAATATCTGTGAAGGAACGCAAATTCCGCACCATCGGCGCCGGCGTTACGATCGGTAATCTGGATGGCGTTGGCCTTGAAGGCTATTGGGTGCACCGCAACCTGTTTGGTGGTGCAGAGAGCCTGCGCATTCAGGGATCTGTTGCCAATATCGGTCAGGATGACGTAAAGGATCTGGACTATAACGCCGATATCATCTTCAAAAAGCCCGGCGTCCTTGGCCCTTCGAGCACCTTTGATTCCAAGCTATCGCTCGACTTCACCAATCCTGATGCCTATCAGAAGCGGTCTGTCAGTGGCGAAGTTGGCCTTAGCTATCAGTGGAGCGACGAGCTTTCCACTCGAGCCGCCTTCAAGGCTGAATATGCTCGCATCACCGACAACAAGGGCTCGGAAACGAACCTGTTATTCTCCACACCTTTGGAGCTGGCCTATGACCGGCGGGACAGCAAGCTTGACCCAACCAAGGGCTTTTATGCCTTGATTGATACCGAGCCAACCATCAGCAGCGATGGCTCCATCGGTTTTGTAAAAAGCAGCGCCACCCTCTCGGTCTATCAGGCAATCGACAAGGCCAAGCGGTTTGTACTGGCTGGCAAGCTTTCGGCTGGGTCCATCGTGGGTGCTTCCAAGAGTGATGTCCCTACCGACCGTCGCTTCTTCACCGGTGGTGGTGGTAGCATTCGCGGCTATTCTTACCAGATGGCAGGCCCCAGAGATGCTAGCAACGACCCAACGGGTGGCCTGTCCTATATCACGGCATCCTTGGAAGCGCGCATGAAGCTGACCGACACAATCGGTATGGCTGCATTCATCGACACAGGGAACAGCTTCAATAGCACTTTGCCGAAATTTCAGGACGAATGGTACACCGGTGTTGGCGCTGGCCTGCGATACCTTACCCCAATCGGTCCTCTAAGACTTGATGTCGCCGTACCACTCAAAAAAATCAAGGGCGAGCCCGATTTTGGTGTTTATTTGGGGTTAGGTCAGGCTTTCTAGCCTTTATAGTCGGTACAGCTGATTCTCCAGACATGAGGCCATCATGAAGTCTGCTTATTCCTCGATATTTCGGGGCCTCTATATATTGCTGTTTGTTCTGCTGGCGCTGTTGCTGGTCGGATATTTGCTGCTCTCAACAAGTTTCGGTTTGTCGATGACCGCAAACTTGGTCAATTCGATTGCCAGCAGCGACGAGCAAAAGGTGGAAATTTCGGGTCTCGATAGTCTTCTGGGTGACATCACTATCAAGCGGGTATCGCTGTCTGACAAGAACGGCACATGGCTGGAAGCCAAGGGGCTGAGCGGCCACTATTCACTTCTGGCCCTTTTCAGTCTGGATCTATCAATAGACAGTGTTGGTCTGGAAGAGCTCAATGTCAGCCGCCTCCCAGCAGCTTCAGATACGCCAGCTGAGGATACCAGTTCTGATGGTTCTCTCATCCCCAGCCTGCCTGCAGTTAGCGCAGAAGTCGGGGAACTTTCCATCCGCAGGATTTCTCTTGGCGAAACCGTTTTGGGCAAGGCCGCCGAGTTGACCCTTTCCAGCAACATGGCTCTCGATGGCGCCCCGTTCAGAACCTCCGGCTCTTTAGATTTGCACTATCTTGATGCGCCAACGGACGGTTTAACCAGCAGTTGGGATCTGGCCCCATCGGAAAACCGGCGACTGTTGTCATTGGCCTTTACCGAGCCACGTGGCGGCCTTGCAGCGAGACTTATCGATATGGCTGATCTTCCGGCCATAGATATTTCCCTTAAAGGCGACGGGGCCGCCGACAATTGGCGTTCTGATCTTTCGGTCAAACTGGATGGCCAGGAAACTGTCAGCGGCCAGGTCCTTGTTTCTCTCGCGGATGCCTCTTCGCGCATCAATGCAAAATTGCAAGGTAAGCTTTCCCCCTTCCTGCCCAGCTCGGTCATCCCTCTTGTAGCGGGCACGAGCACGATCGACCTTGCTGTTGAACAATCCAAAGATGATGTTTTGCAGCTAAAGCAATTGTCCTTTGTTTCCGGTCTTGCCCATCTTGAAGCGAGTGGCTTCCTGAATAACAGGGACAACAGCCTAGATGTTGCAATGCGGTTTAATCTTGGTCAGGAAGGCACTCAAATCGAATTGCAGCAGACCGATGCGCCATCGCTCAATATTGGGCATGTCGGACTTGAAGGCCGTTTGAGCGGCTCGCTCGACAAAGCCGCACTCAAGCTTGAAGGTTCCCTTGCGAGCCTCGCACAAAATAGTCTGGCAGTTGACGGCGTATCTTTGTCTATGTCCGCTCCTGAACTCAATCTTCAAACCCCAGCGGGGCTGATCAACACCAAGATCACGGTCAACAGCATTGCGTCGGGCTCCGACCAGCTAGACGCCATCCTTGATGGCACAAAGGCGCTTGATATCAGCAGCCAGTTATCCGGCCAAGAGATCGAGTTGAAAGATCTCACCCTCAATGCCGGGTTGCTATCGGTGAAAAGCCAAGGGCGTTATGCCCCCGATGCTCTTGCCTTCAAGGGCAATATCGCACTTGCCGATCTCAAGCCGATTAATGACGGTCTATCGGGTGCGCTCAAGGGTAGTTTTGCCGTTGACGGCACAGCGAGTGATCCGCATATCACGCTCGCCATGTCCAATCAGAAATTCTCCGTTTACAACAAGAGCATCAGCGAGTTAACGCTTGACCTCGCGTCAACCGCAGCTCCCGATGCGCGTCTTACACTCGCGGCGCTCTATGACGGTTCGCCCCTCAAAAGCGCCGTTGAACTCAAGACAAATGAAGACGGAAGCCGCTCAATCAACAAGCTTGAGGTTTCTGCTCCGGGGACAAGCATCAATGGTGCATTGTCCGTTGCGTCAGACGGGTTGGCGACAGGGTCCATCACAGCATCGGTCTCGGATTTCTCCGAGCTTGGTCCGCTCTTGCTGCAACCGGGCCTCAAAGGATCGCTCAAGGCGGATATTTCCCTGTCATCGGCAAATGGCAAGCAAGCGGTTGACCTGCAAGCAACAGTACCTCAACTTGCCATGGACGCCATGTCCTTGTCTGCCATGAAGCTTGCGTCCCAGATCAACGATGTGACGGGCTCCATGAGCATGAACTCATCACTGACTGTCGACAGGATCACAGCTTCGGGAGAAACGATCCGCTCACTCAAAGCCAACATGACCGGTCATGACGGCAACTTGCCATTCTCGCTCGACGCCTCTCTGTCTCAGGCGCCACTAAAGCTCTCGGGCACTTTCTTGCAGCAGGATAACCGTACGGCGCTTGCACTTGATACATTCTCGGGCCGCTGGAAATCTATCGCCCTGTCGCTGGTCGAGCCTGTGAAGATCGACCTGAGCAACGGAGTAAAATTGGGCAACACCCTGACGCTCGCCGTTGACTCCGGTACTGTAGCAGTCTCTGGTTCGGCAGGAGATCAGTTGGATCTTGCCATTGCGCTCAACAAAATCCCCCTGTCCATAGCAGAGAAAGTCACTCCGACTGGCGAGACACCGACGGGACAAATCGACTTGACGGCACAGGTTAGCGGCTCTTCAAGCAATCCGGTAGCCACATGGAAAGGATCATTAAGCGGGCTTTCTGTCCGCTCCACGCGCCAAGCCGGTTTACCCCAGTTAGCCATCAACAGCTCCGGGCGTTTTGACAATAATATCATTACCATGCAGAACCATCTCACCGGCGGGGGGGCTGATTTGGCAGTGAGCGGCAACGTCGGGCTTACTCGCCAATCGCTCAACATTGCTGCCAAAGGCTCTGTTCCCTTCTCCCTCGCGGCCAGAAGCCTTGCCGATGCAGGCCTGCAGCTGGATGGCAGCGCCAATGTGGCGGCAAATGTAACAGGCAGCTTTACTGCACCCGACATCAAGGGGTCGATCACAACCAAGGGCGCCCGCTTTTCTGAATTCTCTTCGGGTATCGTGTTGCGTGACCTTGCAGGAACCGTGACGCTGGAAGGTCAGCGAGCCGTCATTCAGTCTGTTACGGGGCGCCTTGGCAAAGAGGGAACCCTCGACATCAAGGGCACAGTGGGTATTGACGCCAACGCAGGCCTACCGGCCGATATTTCCGTTACCATTCGCAACGGCAACTTCAAATATGAGGACATGCTGACCAGCCTCTTCAACGCCAGCATGAGCTTGAAGGGCCAGCTGACCGGCGATTCCGTTATTTCCGGCCAGGTTGCCTTGAAGACAACAGAAATCATGATCCCTGAGAAACTGCCCCAATCCCTGACGCCGATTGATGTCACTCATAAAAATGCGACCGGTCGCGTGGCTGAACAGGCTAAGAAATTTGCGCCCAAGGAAAGCAGTTCTGCAAGCACAGGGCCTGCCATGAGGCTTGATCTGCAGATAAAGGCCCCACGCAGCATCTATGTACGCGGACGCGGCATGGATGCCGAGCTAGGTGGCACGATCCGGATCACCGGAACCACGGCAGATCCAAGACCGCTTGGTAGCATCGACATGCAACGGGGCCGTCTTGAGATCCTGACCAAGCGGCTTGATTTTGACAGCGGCACTGTCACCTTCGCAGGAACGCTAGACCCCGCGCTTGATTTCACCGCGAATGCATCAAGCAGTGGTACGACCTATACAGTCACGGTCGGAGGATATGCCTCTGCGCCTGAAATCGAGCTTTCGTCATCACCAACGCTGCCCGAGGATGAAATTCTGGCTCATTTGTTCTTTGACAAGAACCTTGCTGATCTTTCTGCCATCCAGTTAGCCCAGCTAGCCAATGCCGTTGCGACATTGAGCGGAGTCAACTCAGGTCCCGGGGTTCTGGATCGCCTGCGCAATATGGCTGGCATTGATAATATCGACATCAAGTCAGATGAAACGACCAATGAAACCACCGTAGGTGTTGGCCGTTATATCAACGACAGAACCTACATCAATGTAGAGAAAAGCACGGCGAGCGATTCTGGCAAGGTGAGTATCGATCTGGATATCACGGATCAGTTCAAGGCTCATGGAGAAGCCAGCTCTGACGGCGAGGCCAAGGCTGGTATCTTTTTTGAACGCGATTACTAAGGCCCCAGGCCCTTTACCGCGTTCAATCTATCCTTGGTTTTGTCAAGGCTTCGCTCTAGCAGGCTGTCTTCACAGCCCCTTCCAGCTCTTCAGTGGCGCGTTTCTCGCCACCCTCTCCCTTTGCTATCATGGCGCGAAAATCTTCAAGATGGGGATCTAGATTTTCGTGCAAGTAGCAATTCAGAATCTTGTCCTTCATCTCTTCAGAGACATTCTTGAGAATGTCTCTGGCTGGCATTGGTCGGCTGATCAGGTAGCCCTGAAGCTGATCGCATTCATTTTCGCGCAGGAATGCAGCTTCTTCCACGGTCTCAACACCTTCTGCCACGATCTCCATGCCCAAGCCCTTGCCCAGCCCGATGATCACTTTCAGAATCGCTACGGCGCTCTTCTCCTGCCCAAGAGCAATCACGAAATTGCGGTCGATCTTGATCGTGTCGAAAGGATATTTCGAAAGGTAGGACAAGGAAGAATATCCGGTTCCGAAATCATCCAGCGCTAGAGCCAGCCCCAAGCGTTTTAGCTGTTTCATCACGGCCAGCCCATGCTCGTCATCTTCAATCAGCATGTTTTCGGTTAGCTCAAGCTCGATACGGGCCGGGTTGGTGCCGGTTCTTTCGAGTGTCTCTTGAATTTTCTTCACAAAATCTCTTTGCAAGAAAGCCAACGGACTGATGTTGATGCTAAGGCGCTGGCCCTCAAGCATGTTGGCGGCTTCCTTGCAGGCATGCTCAAACACCCAAGTGTCGATATCAATAATCAAGCCACTCGCTTCGGCGACCGGAATGAACTCTCCGGGACTAACGACGCCCTTTTCGGCATGGTTCCAGCGGAGCAAGGCTTCGTAAGAACAGACTTCCAGTGTTTTGGAGTCCACCCGAGGCTGATAATAGAGCTCGAACTCATCGTTCTGCAGTGCCTTTTCAAGCCCCGCCTGCAACGCACGACGCTTTTCCATGAGCTTATTGAGACCGGGCTGATAAATACTGGACATATTTCGGCCAGTGTTTTTCGAGTGATAAAGAGCGATGTCTGCCCGGTAGAACATGGTCTCTGCGTCTTTTGCATGTTCCGGACTTAACGCAATGCCGACACTGGCTCCGATAAAGACTGCGGTTTTTTCGTCAATGCTGATTGGTTTGGACAGTTCATTGACGATGCGATGCCCGGTATCTGCTGCCTGATTGGTGAAGAGGACGTTGCGTTGAATAAGGGCAAATTCATCTCCACCCAGACGAGCCACGCTATCATTGACGCCGGAGATTGCCTCAAGGCGGCGAGCTGTCTCCTTGATCACGATATCACCAGCCGGATGCCCATAGACGTCGTTGACATTCTTGAAGCGATCCAAATCGATGATTATGAGTGCAACGGCTCGTTGGCTTGTTGCTGATTTGACGGCATTTTCCAGCTGCGTATTAAAGAGCGAACGGTTGGCAACTCCCGTCAGGGCATCATGCTGTGCCATGACGCGA
Source organism: uncultured Cohaesibacter sp. (assembly GCF_963664735.1). Taxonomy (NCBI): domain Bacteria; kingdom Pseudomonadati; phylum Pseudomonadota; class Alphaproteobacteria; order Hyphomicrobiales; family Cohaesibacteraceae; genus Cohaesibacter; species uncultured Cohaesibacter sp. The sequence continues at coordinate 1,601,718 of NZ_OY761553.1, forward strand.
ATATGTTCTTCTGCCGCCTTGCGTTCTCTTAGGTCAACAATACAGGAAATGCGAACATTTTGTCCCTTGTAGTTGATAAAGCGACCACGAATAGCAACCGGAATGCGCTCACCAGACTTAGACAACAAAACCGCTTCATAAGGTTCTATTGTATTTTCTGCGATGTTTCGCTCAATACGTCCGCGATGTCTTTCATCCGTAAAGAGCATGATGTCCTTGCCGACAATTTCATCAAGGCTATATTCTAGCAACTCGGCGATCTGGCGATTGCCATCGATGACGCGACCATTGTGATGAATGGCTATGCCCTCAAAAGTCGCGTTGGAAAGCGCTGTAATACGTTCGGCTTCTTCAGACTTGACCTTCAGCAACTCAAGTTCACTGCGCGTCTTATGCTCGGTTTCCAGATTTGCCATCAGCTCGTTGAACAGGTTGGTCAGATTTTCTGCTTCGTCCCCCGCCACGATCGGCAATCTCTGCGAAAATCCATCATGCCTGCCATCCAGCAGCTTCTGCATTGCATCTTCCACATGCCCGACACCGATGCGCGTTGCATGCTCGGCGATGTTCAAACCGATCAACTCTTCTTCGTGGCTTGCACGCAGATGCATGAACCGCTTCAAAAACCAGAAACACAGGAAACCAAGACCAAAGCTGACAACAAAGTTAGTCACGACGCCCAATGCCTGGATCAGAAACTGATAGTCTCTGCCATTCTGAAACTTGTCTGCTGGAGCTAACAGCGCCAGCCCCAAGGTGCCGACAACACCCGCAAAAGCGTGTGCACCGATGGCCCCCACAGCATCGTCAATCTTCCATTTATGCTCCAGCATGCTGTTGGCAAAAACGGCCACCAGTCCGCCCAAGGTGCCGATTATGATTGCGCCAAGAGGAGTGAGCACCGCGCATCCTGCGGTAACTGCAACCAGCCCGCCCAGCAGGCCAGAAAGCGATTTTTCCGGCAGATAATAACCGTCTTGCTTGTAACCCAGAACAAAGCCAGCAACCGTACCGAAGCCACCCGCCAGTACCGTATTCAAAATGATATAGGCGACAGCTTCATTGGCCTTGAGCGTAGAACCCCCGTTAAAGCCAAGCCAACCGATAAACAGTAAAAGTCCGCCTGTTGTGGCCAATACCGGACTGTGGCCGGCCATTCGAACGGGCTCTCCCGTGTTGGAAAAACGCCCTTCGCGCGCGCCCAGCACCATGCAACCGGCCAAGGCAACCCAACCACCTGTTCCATGCACCACGGAAGAGCCCGCAAAATCAATAAAACCGAGATTGGCCAGAAAGGCCCCTTCATTTGGACGCAGTGCAGCGCCCCAAGCCCAATGAGCGAAAAGCGGGAAGATAATTGCAGACAAAAAGAAGGATGCAAGAACATACGAAGAAAGACGAATACGTTCCGCTATTGCGCCAGAAACGATGGTTGCTGCAGTTCCGCAAAACATCACCTGAAACACGAAGAAACCGGCTTCCCGCGACGAGATGTGTTGTAGTCCCAAATACCGCCAATCCAAGCCTATCAGTCCATAAGAATTGCCGAAAGCAATCATGAAACCGACTATTGTGAAGGCCGCTACGGAAAACACGAAGTCAAGCAGGTTCTTCTGTGCAACGTTGATGGAGTTCTTTGAGCGAACCATTCCTGCTTCAAGAAGAAGAAACCCTACCTGCATGAACATGACGAGGGCAGACGCCGACATTACCCATGTAAGGTCCAGATTCGCTTCCACATTTCCCAAATCTGCTGCTAAAGCGTAGTCGGGGATAAATATTAGTAAAAATGACAATAAATACTGCACAAATCTAAAACGCATACTGATCAATCAATGTTAGAATGCACCTATCAAGACCAAAGCAGCTTATGTGCTCCAAGTTAAATTTCACTTTATAAGTGATTAAGTAATTACTCCTATTCACTCTTTCCAATCAATTAATGACTTACATATATCGGAATTTATGCTTCTGAAGAAATATAGAATGATTAAAAACAACAACAAAGTTTATTTTTACATTTATATATTTCATGTTTTCATTTCCTAGTCTTGGCTTGTCTTTGGCCTCTTTTTCTCAATCATGACGTCTAAAAGTCGAGCCATATTGACCCCGGCAAGGCATATACCTAATCTGAATACTGCACCGAGTTATCAGCCAAACAACAGCGCCGATCCGGTGTGAGGGGGGATCTTTGGTCTTTACGTTTGGATGCGGGTTTTATTTGTAGAAGACAATATAGCGCTGGCTGACACAGTGGTTGAGCGCTTCAGGAAGGAAGGCCATGTCATAGATCACGAAAGTGATGGTGAACAGGCCGATTATATTTTACGCCACAAGGAATTCGATCTTATTTTGCTCGATATCAATCTGCCGGGCAGAAATGGTTTCGAGCTGCTCAGGGCTATTCGAGCACGTAATCTTGATACGCCGGTTCTTGTTCTTTCGGCACGTTCGGAAATTGATGATCGCGTGGTAGGCCTTGATGCTGGTGCTGATGACTATATGACCAAGCCATTTGACTTTCGCGAGTTGATCGCTCGCTGCCGAGCCTTGGCGCGTCGAAAATCAGGTCTGGCACGAAACCTTCTCATTGCAGGCAATTTCACGTTTGACTGGGGCACCAAGCTCGCAAATGTGGCTGGCAAGGACATTGAACTGCGCAACAAGGAGGTCCAGCTGCTGGAGCTGTTCTTGCGCAGCCTCGATCGGGTTCTGACCAAGGAAGAAATCGCCGACAAGATATATAATTTCGACGAAACGCCCAGTTTCAATGCGATAGAGCAAACCATAACACGCCTTAGGAAAAAGCTGGATGGCGCTCCGTTCATCATCAAGACCATTCGCGGACTGGGTTATATGGCCCATATGGATGATAGCTAAGCGGCCACATCTAAGAGACCACTGCTCATGAAGCATAATCCCAAACGTCTGACACAGAAATCCATGCGTCATCGGCTCTTGCTTGCCATGAGCGCCGGATTTATGGCGATTCTGACCATTATTTGTGCCGGTCTTTGGGGCTATGCGCAGCAGGCTGCCAATGAGTCTTTTGACCGCCTTCTGCACGGCGCTGCACTCGCCATTCTTGAACGTGCCAACATGGCATCAGGCGAGGTACGGGTGGACATCCCCTACTCGGCTTTTGAAATTTTGGGCCTGGCCAAGGAAGACCGCATCTTTTATCGGATCTTCACGCAAGATAACCAGACGATCACGGCGTCGCATAATCTGCTCCCTGCCGCGAACTACAAGCCCAGCGAAAGACCGGTTTATTGGGACGATGCCTACAGCGGGGAAACGGTCCGCTTCATGCAACAATCGCGCTTGCTCACCGGCGATGCGGGCTCAAAATGGTTGATTGTGCAATTCGGGCAAACCTGCATTGCCCGACAAGATATGATCGCCGATCTCTTCTGGCGTGGATTTGCCGTGGCGCTCTTCATAACGGTTGTTGGGCTCATGTTTGTCTGGATCGCAATCAACCGCGCTTTGCACCCACTCATCGATGTAGAGGAGAATTTGCGGCAACGCGATATTTCCGACTTTACTCCTCTTCCCGTCACGCCCCCCAGAGAAGTCGCCAGCCTCATTCTTTCAATCAACGGCTTCATTTCTCGCCTGAAGAACAACCTTGACCATTCCCAGATATTCATTGCCGACGTTACCCATCAGATAAGAACCGCCCTTTCCGCTTTACAGGGACAGCTGGAGCTTGCCAGCAGGGAACAGGACGCCGACCTAAGGCAGGACAGAGTTGAAAAGGCCGAACGGCAAAGCAGGCAGACGATCCACCTCACCAACCAGTTGCTTGCCCATGCGATGGTAATCCATCGGGCTGATCAAAGGATCAGTTCCGACATTCACCTTGCCGAATTGCTAAAGACTGTCCTGCAGTCGGTTCTGCGCGAGCATATCAAATCCGACATCGACTTTTCGGTCTCCATCGCAGCAGAAATTGAAAATGGCGGCGCAGATGCAGACCTCATTGCAGGCGACAGCATCTCTCTGCGCGAAGCAATCCGCAATGTCATCGACAATGCAGTCAAGCATGGTCCAGAGAATAACCGGATCGATATTTCGCTTTACGAGAAGCTCTACAAGGTTCGCGGTCGTAAGCGCCGCAAAGTCATCTTGCAGGTCGATGATGCCGGTCCGGGCATTCACGAGGCTACACGCGGCAAAGTTCTGGAGCGCTTCTATACCACAGAAAAACAAGCAGAAGGCTCTGGCCTAGGTCTCAGCATCGTCGATGAAGTGATGCGCAGCCATGGCGCTCGCCTTTCACTGGGGGATTCAGCCCTCGGAGGTTTGCGCGTCAGAATGGAATTTGACGGGAAAATCGGGAGGGCAGAATGAAGAAACGCCGGTCCATGCAAATCGTTTCAATTATCGAGCGCGTGCTCTGGCTTTGCATGTTTTCATTGTCCTTGCTCTCCTTGACGACCAGCGGCAATGCTCAGGATAAAATCTGGCTTGATATCTGGAGCACAACAGACACCGCCGCATTTGAAGGCCTGGTCAAGACGTTCGAGGCGCAGAACACCAATATTGGCGTCCGCTATCATGAAGTGACGACCAATGAACTGTATGATCACGTGCTGACTGCGCGTGACCGCAAGGACACCGCAATCGATCTGGTCATCAGTTCGGCGATGGACCTGCAGGTCAAGCTGGTCAATGAAGGGCTGGCTTCCCATTTCAATGCAGATCGCGCAGGAGAGACGCCCGACTGGTCCGAGTGGCGCAATGAGCTTTATGGCTTCACATATGAGCCGATCGTCATGGTCTATAACAAAGCATCTTTTCACGGCTACCCCCTGCCCAAGACCCATTCCGATCTTGCAGAATTGCTGATCAACAATCTGCTCTCCTTCAAGGGCAAGGTAGGCACTTATGACGCGGAATCTTCGGGGGCGGGATATCTGTTCTTTACGCAGGATGCCATACAGAGCGACAAGATCTTTCGTGTCATAGAGGCACTTAGTCGCGCACAAATGCGAACATATGACTATACCTCAGCCATTCTGGACGCTGTCTCGACGGGCAATCTCACTCTTGGCTACAATGTGATCGGCACCTATGCGCTGGAACGCGCTTCCCATGATCCCAATATCGGCATATTCGAATTTCGCGACTACACCATCGTCATGTCGCGCACGGCCTTTATCTATAAATACTCGACCAAGCAACAGGAAGCGGCGCGGTTCATGGAATTTCTGCTTTCCGAAGAGGGGCAGGAAAGCATGGCAAAAGAGTCTGCCCTCATTCCGATTTCACCTCAAGCACGACAACAGAAATTGCCGCAAGGGTCGAATAATGCCTATTTGCCAATCAAGTTGGGTATCGGCCTGTTGACCTATCAGGACACTCTCAAAAAGCGTTATTTTCTGGATGTCTGGAACAGTATGTTCAAAAACTCAGATAAGCTGTGATGGCTTTTCAGCCACATGATCTGCAACACGGTCAGCCAGTTCCTTGAGAATGGTCAACCCATATGGCCAGCGGCCGAAGCCAGCTTCGGAATTGATGTGCCCGGCCTCGCCGACGTCGATGAAAGCAGATTGCCAACTGTCCGCCAACGCTTTTGCGCGGGGAAATGAGATCAGCTTGTCATTGTGGCTGGCCACCACAACTGTGGGGATATTGAGCTTTTCGTGAGGAACGATCTCTTCGGCGGCAAAGCGCATGGGCTCAGCGGGGGCAACAAACATGCCGCCAACAATATCCAGCTCACCACTGGCGATAACGCATGCCGATGCCAGCGAGCCCAGAGAATGTCCGATCAAAATGGCAGGCCGTTTGCGTTTGTTCACCAGACGCCCGATTGCATCGATCCAGAGGACAATATCACGCTGGGCCCATCGGCGCTGTTCGATGCGATGAAATAATTCAATTTCCCGCTCCCAAAAGCTCTGCCAATGTTCAGGGCCGCTATTTTTAAAGCCGGGAACGAGAACAAAATCAAACTGTTCTGCATGGGCTTCGAGAGCTTCCAATATCTCGGGATCTGTCAGTTGTTTAGTCAAAAAGTCACCCCGTAAAACAGTTAAATTATGTCATCGGTAATCTAGTACCAATGCGTTCTATCTTCAACTCTCGCTAGAGAGATGTCGTCTTTGCCACGGCAAAGCATTTTATGCTTCTTCATATACAAAAAAGAGCAGGAAGTCTCCGTTCTTTCATGATATTTCTTTCAAAAAGCCCGTTATCACATCCTGCGCCGTTCATTCCTTGCATAATAGAAACCAAGAATTAGCTGGGCATAGGTTGATTTTCTGCGCTATTCCCGCAAATCCTGCCATTGCTTCACCATGTGCTGCATGTGCGCGAGAATCTCCCCCACCCCGTGGCGTCGCGAGCGCGCGCAGGCATGTGCCGGTTCATCGCACAACAGGCATTGGCGTGGAGCCAAACCGAGATTTCGCCGCGCAATTGCCTTGCCGTCTGAGCCATGGACATCGAGATCCCACAATCGGCCAAGCGCATGGTTCTCTTCCAGTTCCACCATAGCCCTTTTTAGCGCATCAGCTTGGCTATCAACCCCATAGAGTGCTTCGGGGCCAGTCGGCGCTTCAATATCCCAGAGAGGATGATAAACCCAGCCAAGAGAGCTGAAGCGCTCGCGTACAAGCCGGTTGGCTTCTGAGGCAATGGTCCGGCTCATGGAGCACATTTTGATCGGTCCGGGCATGACAACTGTCAGAGTGAGTGTCGGCAACCGGCTGCGAGCAAGAACTTCCTCGCGCCTTTGCACGCGCCTGTCACGGGCCAGAAGCATATCCTTCACCCCAATTTCTGGTCCTTCCAGCCACGGCCATTCTGTCATGAAGAAACCTCACAACTGATCAATGCAGCCCTGTCAATGTGCGAGAGAAACAGAGTAACCGCCAAAAGATCGGCACTGCCACCAGGGCTCAGGTTGCGAGCAATCAGGGCATTATCCATCTCGATGAGCCGGTCGCGAAAGTCGACGGCAAATGCTCCACCAAGGCTTTTAAGATGCTGCGCTTGTCGGCGTACAAAAAACAACCCTTCCATTCCGCCGCGGGCAACAAGATTTGTATCGCGGTTACGGATGAGCAATTCCAGAAGGGCGGCAAGCAATGCCGTTTCTCCATCCTGGCTGGCCTGTTGCACTGCCGAATAGGCTGGCAAGGCATATTGGCGCACCAGAGCAAAGCCACTTTCCGCTTCGCCCCGAGCTCCGGTCAGGCCATAGCGGCGATAAATATATTCTCCTGCCGTATTGGCCGTTTTCACATTATTGGCAAACTCGCCCTTGACCATACCTTGTGTCAGAAGAGCAACCTCGCCGCACAAAGCAATAACGCTCACCCTTTCTCCACGAGCACAAAGGCGACCGGCGGCACCGAGCAGCAGGCCAAAAGCGAAAATCCCCCCCTTGTGGGTATTGATGCCGGATGTTGCGTCATTCATCGCCTCTTCACAAATGAGCCCATGCATGCGCAAAGCCTGCAAGGCGATTGAGGCAGGCTCGTGCGCGGTTTGAGCGCCCGTATTCACAAAAGCGGGAAAATGCGGGTGTAACGCTTGAGCGCTGGCAAGGAATGTCGCCAGCGTCATATCTTTATGAGAGCCGTTATTACGGGCATCGACCAGCCCCGGCTTGGGCGTCAGAGAGGCTTCAGCAACAAGGGCTTCATGGACGAGATCAGCAAGCCCCAGAGCCAGACCGGGCAGCTTTTGTGCTTCACTGGAAGATAGCTTTGTCTGAGACGGGCCCACCTGTAGCGGCAAGGAGGAGAGCCCCCCCTCTTGCTGCAAAGGCAGATCAGAGGCAGGAACACCCGCCTCATCGCCCTTGCCACAAGCAACATTCTCATCCATGAATGACCCTATCGTCATTTGGCAACCTGACGCACGGTATCAATCACCGTACCGTCACGATAACGCACGACACCCACCACCTTGTCCAGAAATTCGATTGGCTTCGGCTCTCCGGTGATCGAAATTGCCCTCTGGTATAGCTCCTCAATGGAGCGAACTGGCAGATTGGCTGCTTTTAAACGCTCGGCAACGTCGGGCCGGTTGGGATTGACGGCGATGCCATGATCGGTAACCAGCACGCCTACAGTTTCACCCGGGGTAACGCGCGTGGTGACATTTTTCACAACGGTTGGAATGCGCGAGCGAATAAGGGGAGCGGCCACGATAGAAAGCTTTGCTCCTGCTGCCGTATCGCAGTGCCCACCGGACGCGCCGCGCATGACGCCATCAGAACCGGTCAGCACATTGACATTGAAATCAAGGTCGATCTCCAGTGCCGAAAGGATGACCATGTCGAGCCGGTCAACCACAGCGCCTTTTGACATCGGACTCGCATAATAGTGAGCCGAAATTTCAACGTGGTTTGGCGAGGTTTCCAACGAGCGAGCAGCGACTGTATCAAAGCTCTGGGTATCGAGCAATGTTCCGATAAGCCCCTTGTTGTGCAGGTCTACCATGCCTCCGGTCTGTCCACCCAGCGCCCAGGCTGCCTTGATGTCCAGATGACGCATGCGATCTTCAAGAAAACGCACCGTCGCCGTAGACGAACCGCCTGTACCGGTCTGCATGGAGAAGCCATCCTTGAAATAACCGCCATATTCCATGACTTCAGCCGACAAACGGGCAATCAGCAACTCGCGCGGGTTGGTTGTTGCACGGGCAGCACCGACGGAAATTTTGGCCGGATCGCCGACTTCATCCACCAGCACGATCCAGTCCACCTGATCTTGCCGGATACTGGCGGGCGCATTCGGATATTCAACGATTTCCTCGGTGAGCATGATCACGTTCTTGGCGAAATAAGCATCCACCATTGCATAGCCGAGGGAGCCACAGCGGGAGCGACCGGAGAAACCGTTGGCATTGCCGTAAGCATCGCAGGCCGAAACGCCGATAAAGGCGACGTCAATGTTGATTTCACCGGTTTCAATGAGCGCACAGCGGCCGCCGTGAGAATGCACGGTGATCGGTTCTTCCATCAGACCGTGGGAAATGGCATCGGCCAGCTTGCCTCGCATGCCGGAGGTGTAGATCTTCCGGATCACGCCATTCTTGATATGCTCGATCAAAGGGGCGTTGGCTGAGACCAGGGACGAAGAGGCTAGCGTCAGATCCTTGAAGCCCATATCGGCCAGAATCTGCACGACCATATTGATGACCTTGTCCCCTTCGCGATAGGCGTGGTGGAAGGAAATGGTCATGCCATCCTTGAGCCCGACGCGACGAACGGCCTCTTGCACCGTGTCGACCAGTTTACGATCGAGCTTGGCGACCGGATCGGCCAGATATGGGATTTTTGCTGCAAAGCCCTGAAACAGTTCTGGTTCAGCCACCTTCTCGCCCCTCCCCGGAGCCGATTGATTGTTCTTGTCCATCTGCCGCGCCTCCTATCGTCTGACACCGGATGCCTGAGCCCGGCTCAGGGTCCGCTTGGCGCTGTCCACGATTGGTGCGTCGATCATTTTGCCGTTGAGCGAGATGACGCCCAGCCCTTCGGCTTCGGCTTTTTTTGCGGCCGCAACCACACGGTTGGCATAGTCGACATCTTCCTGCGTTGGTGCATAGGCATTGTGCAGCAGCTCGATCTGGCGCGGGTTGATCAGTGACTTGCCGTTAAAGCCAAGCCGCTTGATGACATCCACTTCCTTGAGGAAGCCTTCCTCATTGTTGATGTCTGAATAGACCACATCGAAGGCGTCGATCTTGGCGGCACGGGCAGCATGCAACACCGCGCAGCGAGCATAAAACAGCTCGGAGCCATCGCCACGCTCGGTTTGCATATCGACCACATAGTCGAAACCGGCAAGGGCTATGCCCATCAGTCGTTTGGAAGCGTTGGCAATGGCTACGGCATTGATGACACCGGATGCGGATTCAATGGCCGCCATGAGCAACGTGGAGCCAACCTCGCGGCCGCACTTGCGCTCTAGTTCTTCAACACAAGTTTCCAGTTCCTTTACATCATCAGCGGTCTCTGTCTTGGGCAGACGAATGACGTCGGCGCCGCCTCGTACAGCGGCCTCGAGATCATCCTTGCCGAAAGGCGTGGACAGCGGATTGATGCGCACGACCCGCTCTATTCCTTCATAAAGCGAAGATTTCAGCGTGTGATAAACCAGAAGACGGGCGGCATCCTTTTCGCGCAAGGAAACAGCATCCTCCAGATCAAACATGACCGAATCCGGCTTGAATACGAAAGCGGTCGATATCATGGCAGCGTTTGAGCCGGGGATGAACAACATGGAACGACGCAAAGTCATGACAGAGCCTCCCAATCAACCGATTTTTCTCCGGCGGCCCGAAGGATTGCGGCTTCCAGACGCGCCTCGATGACGCAATCCAGGGCACCTTTGTCCTCGATGATGATGGTCGCTCCTTCAGATACGCCCAATTTCTGCAAGGTCTCTCCCACGACCTTGCGAATCTGGTCTCCGAATTGATTCTGAACTTCGCTGTTCAGGATCAGTTCGACCGGACCTTCAGATGGCGAGACCCTGACGAAGAGATCGCTCGATTCGAGTGTTCCCGCCAACGCCTCCTGTGTGATCTGCATGTTTCACTCCTCTTGATTTCTTAAATATCTAATTCATGCATGGCGGCGTTTTGCCGTCAGTCGTCAAAACCTTTGGGCATATTTGTTCATGATGAGATCGAAGGTTGGCTTTGGGACAAATTCCTTGATCTTGTCAAAATTCCTGGCTGCCAGCAGGCGCCGAACTTCCGAAGCCGAAACGGCAATACCGATACGCTTGGTGCGCTCCAGTTCAACCACCTTGACGGTGTGAGCAATGGAGCTGGGTTCCTGCAGCCAGAATTTCATGTCCTGATTATATTTGCGCGTGGTATCGCAAAAGGGCTCGGTGCCAACAAAGCGATGGGTAATCCCGAGCGCTGGGGCGATATATTTTCGGAACAAAAGCAGATCCACCGCTGTGCGACACTGGCCAACCATGCCCTTATCCTTGAAGAAATAGGCAGGGAATGTGGCACGAGATACCATGTAGATGGACCCTTCATGCAGCGTCAAGTTGGGAATGTCCTTTGTCATCTGCTTGGCCAGCTCAAAGCGGTCATGATAGGAAAACAAAGACGCGTCTTCCTTGACGATGAACAGGTGTAGCCAGTCGCACCTTTTGGCAGCTTCCTGAATGAGATAAAGATGGCCCAGCGTGAAAGGATTTGCGTTGGCAACCACACAGCCGATCTTGTCGCCTTCGACCTGCATCTTGGCGAGGCCTGCGCAATAGTTCTTGATGCCAACCGGACTATTTTCGAGAAGAACTGTTTGTCCGGGCACTTCGACCAGGCGATAGAAGCCGCAACCCAAAAAGAAATCCGCATTATGCGGCTCGGTGTAAACAAAAAGGATCTGATAACCCTGACTGTGCGCGAGATAAGTGACCTCGCTAACCAGGCGCAGGCTGATTGAACTGCCCCTCAGGGTCTGGCAAATAGCCACATCCTTGATGATGCCCTTCTCAAAGCCAGCACAAGCGACCAGCTTGCCTTCTTTGCGCGCGGTCACAAAGAATTCTATGTGCTTCTCATAGTCGAGCCCACATCTGGCTAGAAGATCGACGATCTCCTTGCGAGCAGCAGGGTCGTAGGCCGGTTCCACCGTCAAGAATTCCAATTCGTCGCTCACTAGCAAAATCCTCTAGCCGTTGGAGCAACAAGAATTTCATCATCATGATTTAGAGAGCAAGCGCACGTTGGCCTTCGGCTAAGAGCCGGCCAGACCGGGCTTCAACTTCCGCAAGTTTGCGGACAATGACAATGGATATTCTCATTCCTTATTAATTACGGTTTTATCCACCCTCATCGATTGCTGGTTTTTCACTTATACTCGCCGCAGCAGTTCCCTTTGGCAAATATAGTGGCAATCATTTTGATGGTTCTTTTTAGCTTCTTTTCCTGTCTTGTCCCTGACCGAAGTCATGGTTGAGACAATTTGACCTCAAAAAGCTGTGATTTTAGCAGAATTGACGATCATTTTGCTTATGTAGAACCATTCTCGAGCAAGGCGGCGACAGTGATCGTCGCCCTGCTGCATTCTGTTGACTTTTTGCGCCCTTAAACTTCGGTCTGGTGCGCAAAGAGCGGTTTTAACCTCAGTTCGATACTTCCTCTTCCGCATCGACTGAAACCGGCTTTGGCTTTTTAGGCATGAAGCGACTTACGAAAATCGGAAGAACAAATCCGATGATCGAAATGGCCCAAAGGCAAATAGACAGAGGGCTTTGGAAAAGGACCGACCAGTCACCATCTGAGATGGTAATCGCACGGCGCAAATTGCTCTCCATGTTGTTGCCCAACAGCACACCAAGAATAACCGGTACAAGCGGCACATCCATTTTTCTGAACAGCCAGCCAACCACACCAAAGGCAACCATTATCAACAGATCAAAGCTGGAACCGGCAATGCCGTAAATCCCGACGAAGCTGACCATTGCCACGATCGGCATCAGAATGCGAGGCGGCACCAGCAGCACCCGAATGAAGATGCCAACGAATGGAATGTTAAGCAGCAGCAGAATGAAGTTGCCGATGAAGAGGGCTGCAATCAGGCCCCAGACCACGTCCGGATTATTGGCAAAGAGCAACGGTCCGGGAGTAATGTTGAGGGCCAGAAGAACAGCCAGCAACACAGCCGTGGTACCAGAACCGGGAACACCAAGCGCAAGCATTGGCACCAAAGCGCCACCGGCAGCGGCGTTGTTGCCCGCTTCCGGAGCAGCCACACCGCGAGGATCGCCCTTACCGAAGGTGCCATTCTTGTCCAGCAAGCGCTTTTCCATCGAATAGGAGATGAAAGACCCCAGAGATGCACCGGCACCGGGCAAAACACCCGCAATGAAACCGACCAAACTGGTTCTGAGAATAGACGGAAAGCTGCCCCAGAATGTTTTCATGCTTGGCGTCAAACGACCAAGTTCGACTTTTTTTCCTTCGGCATCAGCGCTGCCATGACGGTTTTCGATAAAGATGAAAACCTCCGAGATCGCGAACAAGCCAACGATGGCAACAAGAAAGTCGATACCATCATAGAAATGAACGATCCCGAAAGTGAAGCGTGGTACGCCGGTTTGGGTATCGACCCCGACCATGGCGAGACCAAGCCCGACCATCGCAGCAAAGGCAGACTTTGCCTGATTGTTCGAAGACACCCCTCCCAATGTGGCAAAAGCCAAGGCAAAGAGAGCAAAATATTCGGCAGGACCAAAGGCCAAGGCGATCTTGACCAGCTGAGGAGCCAGCAACACCAGCCCCCAAGTGGCAAGAAATGACCCGATGAAGGACGCAAAACCGGAGAGTGCCAACGCCTCGCCGCCTCGTCCGTTCTGGGCCATTGGATAGCCATCAAGACAGGTCATCAAGGCCGGAGCATCGCCCGGAATGTTCAGAAGAATTGATGAAATACGGCCACCATACATGGCACCGTAATAAACAGATGTCAGCAGGATGAGAGATGGCGTCGCACCAAGCCCCAGCGAGAAGGCCAGCGGGATAAGAATTGCAACCCCGTTTGAAGGCCCAAGGCCGGGCAATGCGCCCATGATGGTTCCCAGAAAACATCCAAGCAGAGCGAGAATGAGATTCTGAAACGTCATCGCAATCAGAAAGCCGTCACCAAGAGACGAAAGAGTTTCCATGATCCAATCTCCCTAGAAACCAAGCGGACCCTTGGCCAAAGACAGGCCAAAGAGAAGGTGGAAAATGACGTAGATGCCAAGGGAAATGGAAATACCGACCACGACGGACTGAATGGCAGATGTGCCTAGACGCCAGGTCAGATAGGTGGAAGCTACGGCGGTGGCAATGACAAAGCCGATGATCGGAAGAAACTCGGCATAGAGAACCATCACGACAATCGCGCCAACAAGCTCAACGAACCTGGGCAAAGCAGGCCATTTGGGCGCAGCATCTGGTTTCAGAATGATTGCCAATGATGAGATTGCCAAAATCGCTGCGATAATCAAAGGGAAGGCTTTGGGGCCAACAGCATCTGAGAGAAAACTCTCTTCGATTATCAAGGACGAATAGGCAAAGAGTGCAGCTAGAAGGAGCCCAACAGCTCCGAAGATACGATCACTCATGATCATCCCCTCGTTATACGGGCGTCACGGCGACGCGCCAAGGCCGCCGCGACAGGGATTTTAATTGTTCTTATTTGATAATGCCGATGTCGCGAGAGATCTGCTGGATCTTGGCGACGGATTCCCCTACGAAGTTCTCGAATTCTGCACCCTGCAGATCGAGGGGAGCCAAACCGTTGTTTTTCATAACGGCTTTCCATTCTGGCGTATCATAGAGTTCGTCGATCTTGGATACCCAGAAGTTATAGGCATCGTCGGTCATATTCTTTGGAGCATAGAAACCGCGCCAGTTTGCGCCGATTGCATCAATGCCCTGCTCTTTGGCTGTTGGGAATGATGCATATTCACCTTCAAGGCGATCTGGAGAAAGAACGGCAACCACGCGGATGTCGCCGGAGTCTACAAAGCCTTTGGCTTCGGAGATGTCACCAGAGAATGCCTGAACGGATCCGGCCAAAAGCTGGGTAACAGCTTCGCCACCACCATTGAAGGCGATATATTTCACTTTACGAACATCACTGATACCTGCTGCGTTTGCAGCAATAAGCACCTTCAGATGGTCCCACCCACCAACAGCGGAGCCTCCGGCAATGGCGATGGAGCTCGGTTTGTCTTTCAACTGAGCCATCAGCTCCTTGAGGTCCTTGATCGGGCTTTTGGCTGCAACGGCGATCACGCCATAATCTGCGCCGATGGCACCGACCCAGCGAACCTGATCCATGGTGTTGCCCGGATATGCACCCTGAGCAAGACGTGTGGCTGTTGCTGACGAAGCTGCAACAATAAGATCATTGTCATCGCCGCGCTTGTTCACGACAGCTGCATAAGCAACGCCACCGCCGCCACCAGCAAGGTTTGAAACCTGCATGGTAGACGTAATAAGGCCGAGGTCCTGAAGGGTTTTGCCAACCTGACGGCAGGTAAAGTCCCAGCCACCACCCGGGTTGGCAGGAGCGATACATTCTGGATTTTCGGGTTCAAATGCCTGAGCGGCAACAGGGGCCAACGACATGGCAGCAACAGCCATTGCCGCACGGACAACTTTGGAAATCATGATTTCTCCTCCACTTAAGTGCCCGCCTTTTCTCCTTCTGGCGAGCCATCGTGGGGATAGTAATCTGCTTGTCTGACAGGAAGCTGTTACGGACTTCTTAATATTACGGTTTGGTATTATCCAAAGTGATAAGTTGACCATATCTGTGAAGTTGCAGAGAAAATGCGCCAAAACAGCCAGTTTCCGCCCCTTCCAGCACCCAGGAATCACAAAACTCTATTTTTGATTGCAACCTGATAAGGTATCACCCTCGCGGACTGTAGCCCTGTCATGCTTTTGCCGAATCAATGGTTCGACAGCCCAAGCCTTCCCTCTCCCGCTTTAATATACCTTGGACAAATATGAAGAAACCGGACCGCCAGACCAAACAGACAAGAGGTCTGTTCACATCTGGCAGCCCGGCAAAAGGCTGCGTTTTTAAAGATGGCTCTACCGGAAGCACCTTCTATGTATTGGCAAGGAGGAAAGATGCTTCCGGCAAGTAATGACCTTCAGAGCCAAGTCAGGCCAAGGTCCTGAAGGTCACGAAAATTAGAGGTTGCCAAGCAGATCGTTGACGCGCTCTTCAATTCTCTTGAGTGCTTCATCGACTGGCTTGTTGCCGTTGATTGCAGCGGCCAGCTCTTCACCGACGATATCCTGCAAGGCAAACTGACGCATGACACCATCTGGCAAGGTCTGACCGATCTGGGAGATCTTGACGATTTTGTCGCGATGCGGCAGAGCCTTGAATTCAGGCATATCGAACACAGTCTTCACAGCAGGAAGGTGACCTGTACGAGCCCATTCGAAGTCGTTCTGTTCAAGGAATTTGAAGAGCTTGCCGATAGCTGCCATTTTTTCGTCGTCACGATCACCGCGCGGCACAGCCCAGCCATGGCCATCAACATAGGTTGCATCTTTGCCCGAGAAGAATTGCGGAACAGGATAAACCGTATAACCGCCCGACAAGGCATTGCCTTCTTCCTTGGACTGGGCATCCAGATCGCCAATCAGCCAGGTGCCGTTGACTTCGATGCCACCTTCACCGGACGAGAAGCCGGAAACCACTGCTGAATAGTCCATATCCAGAGTAGAAAGGCCTTCGTCATGGATTTTCTTCATGAATTCGACGGCTTTTTTGGCTTCCGGACCAGAGAGATTGATCTTGCTCGGATCTTTGAAGAAGTCATAATTCTGCTGCATCATCAGTGTGTAGAAAATGCGCATGTAGGCAGCGGTTTCGTTGGCATAGATCTGTACGAGATAAGGCTTGCCGGTGGCGTCCTTGAATTTCTTGCCCTGTTCGAAGAATTCATCAACAGAAGTCGGCAATACCGGTGTACCGTCTGCATTCACCAAACCAGCCTGTTTCATCATGTTCATATTGACATGGAAGAGCATGGTCCAGTTATCGAACGGCAAGGCGTACATCTTACCGTCTTTGGTTGCGCCACCACGGGCTGCGTCTGAGAAATCCGATGGATTGATACCGGCGGAGGCGAACAGCTCGTCCAGTGGCATGAAGAGACCGCGGGTGGAATAGTCGGAAATTGCCGAATAGTGAACGGACACAACATCCGGAGCGGCGTTGGAAGCTAGCTGGGCGTTGAGCTGGTTATAGCCGGGCCATTCAACCGTAGTGACATTGACTTTGATGTCCGGATTTTCAGCCTGAAACTTGTTGACCAGAGACGTGATGATGCCGCATTCGCCAACAGCCTTGGAAACATCGGTCACGCTGCCATAGTCAGCATCACATGCACCGAAGAAGCGTTGCAGTTCGATTGTGGTATCCGCTTGAGCCATGGAGGCCATTCCGAGCAATGCTACGGACGCCGTCGCCAATAGTAAAGATTTCATGTTTCTCTCCCTATGTTGGGCATTTGCCCTTTGAATATCCGGCCCATCTTCATGCTTCCCACTTCTCGAAGACTGCCGATAGTGTTGGCCGCCCCTACTTGACGGCCCCTCCCGAAACAGCGGTCACAATATTCCGCTGGAAAAAGATATAGACAATGATGACCGGCAGCGAGGCGAACACGGCTTGCGCGGCCAGAAAACCAAGCCCCTCGGTCTGTGCGAAGTTTCGCTGTGATGATGCTATCCCGATGGTCAGCGTATACATGTCCTTTTTGGTCGCAGAAATCAGCGGCCACCAATAGTCGTTCCATGCGAGCAGGAAGGTAAAAATGCCCAAAGTTGCCTGTGCAGGCATCGTAAGCGGCAGTAGAACCTTCCAGAAAATGCGGAAGCGCGAGGTATTATCAAGCAGCGCCGCTTCGTCGATCTCTTTGGGAATAGCTCTGAAGAACTGTGTCATCAGATAAACGCCAAAGGCTGACGACATGCCCGGCAGCATCAGACCCAGATAGCTATTGTGCAGATGCAACCAGCTGAACATCTGGTGGCGGGCAATAATGACGGCTTGCTCGGGTACGGCCAAACCAAACAGCACGATGACAAAAATCGTCTTGCGGAACGGAAATTCCAGTCGCGCAAAGGCATAGCCAGCCAGAGACGCTAAAGTCAGAACGCCGATGGTTTGCCCCACGGCAACAATCATCGAGTTGAGGAACCAGCGAAAGACGAGACTTGAGTGAAAAAGGTCCGTGTAATTCTTCACTGTGTAAGGCGCAGAAAATACAGCCTCAGACCCACGCATCAAAAGCGTATTGTCCTTGAAGGACAAGCCCAACACCCACAAGACCGGAGCGACCATCACGATGGCAAAGATTGCCGCACACCAGAATAGTGTCTTGTTCGCGGTAAGGCTTGAAGGTGAGAAGCTTCTGTTTCTATTTATCAACCCAGCCATGATCAAGCCTCCTCCTTGCGCGAAGTTACCCAATATTGCAGCATTGCAGCCAGCAGGATGATGAGGAACAAGACCTCGGATGCCGCAGTACCCATGCCAACATCCCAGCGGACAAAGCTGGTATCAAAGATGTAAAGAACGATCGGGCGCGAAGACCCAGCCGGACCACCGTTTGTCATCAACTGAGCCTGACCGAACAGCTGGAATTGCATCACGATCTGCACAATGGCCACCATGACAATGGTGGATTTGATCGAAGGCAGGGTAATGCGCGTCAACACCCGCCAACGGCTGGCACTATCGAGCGCGGCCGCTTCATAAAGATCCGCCGGTATTTGTTGCAAGGCGGCCAGAAACAGCATCATTGGCAGGCCAAGGCACCACCAGACTGTCGCCACCCCAACTGAAAAGAGCGACCAGCCCTCGGTGGACAGAAAGCCGATCTGCTCCCACCCCATTTTGTCAAACACCAAGGCCAGTAAACCGTCGCCGGGGATGAAAACAAAACGCCAGATCAATGTGACGATGGTGACCGAAAGCACGGTGGAAGAGAAGAACAAGCCGCGTAGAAGAGACGAGGCTTTTGTGGTCTTGTTGAGCGCCAAGGCAAGAAACAGGCCCAGAGCCACCAATGTCGGCACCGAGACCAAAACGAAGATCACGGTATTCCAGACCGCTTGCCCGAAAACCGGATCGCTAAAAACGCGCTCGTAGTTTTTCAGCCCAATGAAACGGGCGCCGCCGAAGAGATCTGTCTTATTGAGCGAAAGCCACATGCCCCACACAAGAGGGAACACCAGAAGGCTTAGAAAAACGCACATATAAGGCAAGATGAAAAGGGCATTTGACCAGCGCGAACGTTGGTAGGATTCTGCCATCTTATGCCTCCTCTTCATTATGGAAGGCGGAGCCGGTCCCGTCAAAGACATGCAAGGCGGTCTTATCGAGGCCGAACTTGACCGTCTCTCCGGCAACGACTGTGGACCGGCCACTATCCTCGACGATCATATCATGACCGCTTTTAAGCTTGCCATAAAGCAAGGTGCGTTCACCAAGCCGCTCGACCACGGTTACCTTCAGCTCCAATCCATCCTGACCGGTTTCAATAACATGCGTGTCTTCGGATCGGATACCGATGGTCGCTCCGTCCAGTTTGAAGTTGCTAGGCAGTTTGACGTCTGTTGGAAGTGAGCCAGCCCCCTCCACTTCCAGAGCTGCTCCGGACTGTTCACCGGCATGATTGAAGGTAACAGATGTGATCGGCAGCATTGACATGGCGGGCGAGCCAACAAATTCGGCAACGAAACGTGTGGCCGGACGCTGATAGATTTCCATCGGCGTGCCGATTTGCTCGATTTTCTTGTCGTGCATCACCACGATCCTGTGCGCCAGTGTCATGGCCTCCACCTGATCATGGGTTACGAAAATCATGGTCGAGCCGAGACGTTGATGCAGTTGTGCCAGCTCAAGGCGCGTACGCCCTCTGAGCGCTGCATCAAGGTTGGACAGAGGCTCATCAAACAGGAAGGCCTTTGGCTCTTTGACGATGGCGCGCCCGATAGCGACACGCTGGCGCTGGCCACCGGACAGTTTTGCCGGTTTTCTATCCAAGAGATGGGCCATTTCAAGCGTCTCGGCAGCAGACTGGACGCGCTTTTCGATTTCGGCTTTATCGACTTTGATATTCTCAAGACCGAATGCCATATTCTGCGCAACGGTCATGTGCGGATAAAGAGCATAGGTCTGGAAAACCATCGCCACGCCGCGTTGACCCGGCGGCAGGATATCGATGCGTTCCCCGCCGATGGAAATTGTTCCTTTATCGACGGATTCCAGTCCGGCGATCATGCGCAACAAAGTTGACTTGCCGCAACCAGAAGGCCCCAGAAATACGACGAATTCACCGGCTTCAATGCTTAGTGAAATATCATCAAGCACAGTCAGCGCCCCGTAGGACTTGGTTACATTGTTGATATCGATAGTCGCAGACATGTGACACTCTTTTTTTCGGAACACATCAAATAGGCAAACGGGAAAACCCCGGCGCACGCCGGGGCATCCGATTATGAAAGCCGGATCATACGGTAGCTCAATGGAGCCATTTTGACCGATAACTTGCCGTCAGCAACGCTGGCCCCTTGCCCATCGAGGGGAGCGACCGGTTCTCCTTCAGGGCCGTTGACCAGATCCAACTTGAAGCCCCCTAGTATCTTGTCCATCGCCACTGATTTATGGGTAAAGCCTTCTAGCGACAGTTCCACATCAAGGGCTTCAGTTTCATGACGGTTGACCAAAAAGAAAGTGAGGCCGCCATCTTCTTCAGTAACAACACCAGAAGCATCAAGAAATGGCACATTCTTGGCGAAGTCTGTTTCGTAGCCATCCACCGACACGGCAAGATCCAAGGCCGTGCCGCGCCCATATTTGGAGGCAAACAGATATGGATAATAGGTTGTCTGCCGCCATGCGGGCCCACCCTCGACCGTCATGATCGGGGCGATCACATTGACAAGCTGGGCGAGGCAGCCGACCTTGACCACATCGGAGCGACGGATGAAGCTGTTGAGGATACATCCCACAACCAGCACATCGGCAAAGTCATAAATGTCTTCCAGCAGAGCCGGAGCGTGTGGCCAACCCTGGTTGCCTTCAAGGATTGCCTTGTCCTGCTCGGCAGAGTGATACCAGACGTTCCATTCATCAAATGAAATGTAGACATCTTTCTTTGAGCGCTTCTTTGCCTTGATGGTTTTGATAACGCTAGAAATAGTCTCGATGTAATTATCGAGCAGCAGCGATTTTGCCAGAAAATTCTTGGTGTTCTGCTCGTGATTGTCAAAATACATATGCAGCGATATGTAATCGACGCTGTCATATGTGTAGTCCAGAACCGTGTATTCCCACTCCGGATAAGTGGCCATGTTGGGAGAGGACGAACCGCAGACGACAAGCTCGATGCTTTTGTCGAAAGCGCGCATGGCTTTTGCGGTTTCAAAGGCGGTGCGGCCATATTCAGCGGCGGTTTTCTGCCCGATCTGCCAAGGACCATCCATTTCGTTGCCAAGGCACCAGAGTTTGACATTCCAAGGCTCTTCCCGACCGTTTTTCTTTCGAAGATCAGACCAGTAGGACCCACCCGGATGGTTGACATATTCAAGAAACGCGCGGGCCTCATCAAGGCCACGAGAGCCCAGATTGACCGCAAGCATCATTTCCGTATCGGCCTTTTTGGCCCAATCGGCAAATTCATGAATGCCGATCTGGTTGCTCTCGGATGTGTGCCAAGCCAGATCAAGACGCACCGGACGATCTTCCCTAGGGCCGATCCCGTCTTCCCAGTTATAGGCCGAAACGAAATTGCCGCCCGGATAGCGAACAACGGGAACATCAAGCTCTTTTACGAGATCGATGACATCCTGACGGAAACCTTGCTCATCTGCGGTTGCATGGCCGGGTTCATAAATTCCGGTATAAACGGCTCGACCCAAATGCTCGATAAACGAGCCATACAAGCGAGGATCAATTTTTGCGACGATAAAATCTTTGTGCGCGGTGACTGATGCACGCATGCCGGCTCTCCATTATGTATCAAAATTTATGATATAATTCAGTATTTATGATACTAACTGAGGTAGCATTCGACCGTCAAGAGGTTGTTATACTGATTTTTTAAACCCAAAATCCGGATTAATAGCAGATAGAGGTTAGGATGATCGCAGTATTTTCGCTAGATATCTGATAAATGGCACTGTTTATCAGACTTGCTGATTAACTTTTAAGAAACCAATCTCACTTGGTCTTTAGTCGCAACACGATATCCTGATCATAATTTCCGAACCCGCGCCCAAAAATATTGAGCCCACCGGGGTTCTTCGCCTCGTCTGGCACAGAAATACGAACACGGATGGAGCGATGGTTATCAAGCTCCAGTTCACTCAGCGTAATGTCTGAAACCCGAATGCCATCCACATAGGTTCCATCAGAGGTCACACGAAAGCTCTTTAAATGACCATATTGCGAACCGGCCAGTTTCCACCAGTCGGGCGTGTATTTGCCGCGCTGGTCACCATAGTCACCAGGTGCAGTCCATACGGCGATCAGCTTGTCATTGATGGAAATATTGATATCGGAAGGCCAGTCATCAGACGTGCCCGGCACCTCTGAAGAAAGTTCAAGAACAAGCTCCAGTTCATCCACTTCCTTGCCGGCAATGCGGGCGTTGTTGGGAAACTGATAGCGCACATAGCCTTTCGTAAACCAAAGCAAACCGGCCTTCATGCGCTCGGGAGAATGAAATGTATCGGGGCTGTCTAGAAATCCGATGATACCCTCGCTGGAGCAAAGACCACAGGGGGCTGTGGTGTTGCAGCCAGAATAAAGACCGACGGGCATGGCCACTTCGATCATATTCTGATCCGTCTTGCCTGCTTCCTTGAAAGAGAGCACAACCTCATCATAGGCCGTTCGGCAAATCTTCTGGCTCCCCTTTTTGGCCTTTTGACTCTCGGTCTCGATAAGCCCGGCTTTTTCAAGGGAGTTGACATGGGTGGAAGTAGACGATTGCGGCAAATCAAGAATGTCCGCGATGTCATTGACATTCAGCGGGCCGCGCTCGTTCAGCAGCGTCAGAATTGAAAGGCGAGCGGGAGCGGCGAGGCTTTTCAAAACTTCAAGCCCGTTCTCCGGCGTGATCAGCATATATCGTTTACTCATTTCACTTTCCTCAATTATTCGATACATATCGAATTTTTTGATTTTTTCCAAGTGAAAATAATAGATTCCCTCCGATCACCCTAATTGGGAGAGCGTCCCAAAAGAGAAAAATACGCAAAATTACTGAAAACTGTTGCCCAGATCAGATCTCAGGCTTTTGAAATCGGCGAGCGCACGCATGGTGTGATTATCATCAATGGCCGCCAGATCCAGAATGACGGCATTGGCGATCGTCATGGGAACCACCAGTGATTGTGGCTGCCCCGCTTCGCCGCGCGATGCAGCAATATGCACATCCGGCACAGGGTTGAGCCGTGCACCGGAAAGATCCGTCAGGGCCAGCACCTTGGCTCCGCGCGATTGCGCCACCTGACAGATATCAAGCAAGACACTGGAAGGTTTTCGAAAACAATTCAGCCAGACCACGTCCTCAGCAGTCAAGGCAGCCAGCTTTTCAGGAAGGAGATGGATCTGACAGGACAGATCCTCGGCCGCATAGCCAGAGCGCATGAGACGTCGGGCCACAAGCTGGGACAGGGCCTCTGCATGTCCTGTTCCGAAAACAAAGATCCGACGGGCTTTGCTCAGGCGGGATGAGAATTCACGGATGTCGGCATCGGTGACGCTCGTTCGCACCTGCTCCAGCGCCGCGATTTCGCCATCCAGAATGGAAGCAAGCAGTCCGCTTTCCTCTGCTTTGACAAGGCGAGCCGCAATACGTGCGGAGGCATGTTGAAAATCATCACCTCGCTCGATCAGATTGGTTTGCAGAAAGCTGCGAAATTCCGGATAGCCCTTGAAACCCAAGCGTCGTGCCAGACGCACCGCCGATGTGGGGTGAACGCCAGCGCGGGAGGAAACCTCCTTACCATTTTCCATTGCCGCGCGCACGGGATCGCGCATCAGCACATCGAGAATACGCGTATCAGCCTCGGTCAATTTGGCCGAATTCTGTTTGATAAGATCACCCAGAAAACCGGGCATTGCCGTTGGATTATTCATTTAGTGTCCACACCACAGTCTTCCCGCCATCGCCTTTTCGGCCTCATCTAGTGACCGTTACCCAGCCTTGAGACAATTTCAGAATCTCTTATTGCCTGCTCAGATCCTCTCCTTCTTGCCGAGAATGGAGCCCATGTGCAAGCCCGTTATGTTCAGACTATTGTGGATCGACACGCATGCCGTCCTGTTTTCGGAAATAGTGCGCACGGTCCAGATCGACATTGATAAGCACATTGGGATTGTCTTTGTCGAGCTTGGCGCGTTCCGAAATGAGCGTCAGGCGACCAGCATCGGTATCGCAATGCAAGATCACATCCGAGCCGGTCATCTCGGAGAGAACTACCTTGCCCGGAAGATTGATTTCACAGGCTTCGCCAGTGTTGATCGATAGGGCTTCCGGTCTCAAACCGATCTCGATATCTGCGCTGCCCTTCCAGAATGGCACCTTGTCAGCGGGCAGAAAATTCATTGGCGGCATGCCCAAGAAGCTCGCAACAAACTGATTTGCAGGCCTGTCATAGATGGCTTCTGGGGTATCAAATTGCTGCAAATAGCCGTTTTTCATTACGGCGATCCGGTCTGCCAGCGACAATGCCTCGGTCTGATCGTGGGTCACATAGATGATGGTTGCGCCGAGCTGGCGGTGCAGCGCCTTGATTTCGGTGCGCATGGCAACACGCAGGGCGTTATCAAGGTTGGAGAGCGGCTCATCCATCAGGAATGTGGAGGTATTACGTGCAATGGCACGCCCCATGGCGACGCGTTGTCGCTGGCCCCCGGATAGTGCACCCGGCTTACGATCCAGATAGGGTTCCAGTTGAAGTGTGCGGGCAACTTCTTCTGCGCGCGCATTGCGCTCTTTCTTTGGCACCTTGCGTAATTCCAGACCGAAGGCGATGTTCTCGCGCACGCTCAGATGCGGATAGAGCGCATAGTTCTGGAAGATCATTGCAATGTTGCGATGTTGCGGCAGTTGGTCGTTTGCCCGCTTGTCGGCGATCAAAATGTCTCCATCTTCGCATTTTTCCAATCCGGCGATCAGGCGTAGTAGCGTGGACTTGCCGCAGCCGGAAGGGCCGACGATGACGATAAATTCACCGTCGTCGATTTCCATCGAAACGTCATGCAGAATCTGGGGTGTGCCATCGTAGGACTTGTTGATGTTTCTTAGGGAAATACTGCTCATTTGCCAGTTCCTTCCAGCAATTGATTGCGAATGGCGACGGCAAGGCTCGGACGATCCGAGGTAAAAACCTTGACGCCCATTTCCAGCGCTTTCCGAATTTGAGGAACCGTGTGTGCGGCCCAGCAGCCAAACTCGAGGCCTGCTTCGAGCGTGGCAGCCATCAGCTCCGGCGTTGCCTTGTCGATATTGACTCCGATCTCCGGAATATTTCGTGATTTGGCCATTTCCAGAACGCCCTTCGCACCCAGTTGGGTGAGGACTGCCGGGCTGACGAGCCATAGACGGGGACGATCGGTGTGCTCTGCCACTTCATCGAGATAGTCCAACAGGAAAGATGAGAAATTGGCGGTCTTGAGCATGTCTTCCTTTGCCAAAAGATCCATCACGCGGGGTACAAAATTCTTGTAAGGCTTGCCATCAGCGCCGGGCTTGAATTCGCAGCGGAAGATGACCGAGCTGTCGTCGAATATTTCGCAAAGCTCGCGCAACAATATTGGTCGGCTGTTACGGCTATAATTGATGACCGCCGAGAGCACTTCGTCTGTTTTTAAGTCTGCAATCGCACCCATTGTATCCGTGGTGCGGTCCAGCGTGGCGTCGTGATGCACGATAATTTCGCCATCTTTTGTCGGGTGCACGTCGAATTCGACCTCTTCCACGGCCATTGCTGCGGTTGCAGTAAAGCCAGCCAGAGTGCTGTCACCATATTCAAGCGTTCCACCACGATGAGAAGCAATACGGGTCATGTCTTTATTTCCTTGTCTTGATTTCCTTGTGCTCGGGATTGCCTATTTGACAGCGCCCATTGTGATCCCCCGGACCAAATGGCGTTCAACAAGGGCAAAGCCGAGCAGAACCGGTAGAATTGAAATGGTTGAAGCGGCCATTACGAGCGGCCAGTTGATTAGGTCTTCGCCCGGATTGATGCGATATAGGCGGGCCAGGCCAACCTGTAGTGTGTAGAGATCGCTTTTGCCAATGGCGACCAGAGGCCAGATGTAGCTGTTCCATTCGTTGATGAAGATATAGAGCGCCATGGACAAGACCGCAGGACGCGCCAGAGGCACAATCACGCGGGTCAAAACCTGTAGAGACGAGGCGCCATCCATATAAGCTGCTTCGTCCAGAGATCGTGGAATACCCCGGATATATTGCCGCAAGAAGAAGGTCGCAAAGGCGTTTGCCATTGGTGGCAAGATCAATCCGGCATATGAATCCAGCAGCCCCACACGGGCGAGCGTGAGATAGTTCGGGATGAGGCTGATGTGGCTAGGGATCATCAGCGTGGCAACCGTCAAGCCAAAGAACAGATCGTTGCCACGGAATGTAAAGCGCGCAAAGGCGTAGGCCGCAAGGGTCGCAATAGCGATGCCGCCGAGCGTGACAATGCCCGAAACGAGGATGCTGTTAAAGAGATAACGAGCAAAGTGATATTGCCCTATGGCTCGCCCGTAATTGTCCATCGTAAACTCGACACCGCCGGCATAATAGGCATCTACCGTCTGAAAAGACAGCCACATGGAATAGAGCGCAGGCGAGAGAAACAGCAGCCCGACAATCAAGGCGAGACCGGAGCGGATCGGGTTTTCAAGCTTCATAATGCACCTTCCGTCCGATAATACGGGACTTGATGAGAGACAGAGCGATAAGAATGATGAACAGGAGCACGGCCAGTGCGGATCCGGTTCCGATATCGAACAGGGTGAAGCCGACGCGATAGAGCATGTTCACCAGCATGTCAGTCGCGCTTGCCGGTCCGCCGTCGGTCATGACGTTGACGATAGTAAAAACCTGGAAAGCTTCAATGACGGAGATGACCAGCAGAAAATAGGTGGTAGGCATGACCAGAGGCATGGTGATCCGGCGAAAGACATGGAAGCGCCCTCCCCCATCAACAGATGCCGCATCGTAAAGTTCATCGGGGATTGCCTGAAGACCGGCGATGTAAATCACGATGTCGTAACCGATCTGCTTCCATGTATTGACGAGAATCAGCACCCAAAGGGCGATCTGCGGGTCTTGCAGCCATGGCACTTTGCCGATCCCCACAACCTTCAGCAGTTCATTGGCCACGCCGTAATCGGTCGCAAAGATCCATGAAAACACAACCGCGATGGAAACTGTCGAGGTCACCGAAGGCAAAAAGAAGGCACCGCGCAGCAGGCGCGTTTCGAATTTGTCACCGGTCAGCCAGTTGGCAATCAACAAGGCCAGACCAAGGCGCAACGGCACAGAAAAAAGGGCGAACAGTCCCGTAACACGCAGGGAATTCCAGAATTCGGTAGAACTGAGCAATAACTGATAATTTTCAAACCCGACAAACGGTTTCGTCGGCGACATGAAGTCCCATTCCCGGAAGCTGAGATTGATGCTCGTGAAAATGGGTATGTAGGTAAAGACCGCAATGAAAGCCATCAACGGCACGATATAGAGATAGGGAGAAAGCTTGCGGACCATGGAAGCTACCTAACGATCTTGGCCCGTCGATCGACTAAGGCCAATCAGTTTATTTCTTGAAATCAAGGCAATAGGACGGAGACCAATGAAAGCCCCGTCCTGTTCAGCTCATAAATCGGGGTGCTTTACTTAGCCAGACGTTCAGCTTCGGCACGCGTTTTGACGGCGAACTCCGTGAGAACTTCCTTCACGTCGCGCTGGCCAAGAGCCATAGCCTGCCAGAGATCATATTCGCTGGCGCGCATCCATGTAACGACAGGAGGACGGGGACGACCACGGGCAAAGTCGAGCTGATTGATGGCAACATCAATGCCCGGCTGTTTGGCCAGAGCTTCTTTGGCCAGAGCCTGTTCTGCGGTGTGCTTGTTGATCGGCATGTAACCGGTGCCGGAGAACCAGATCGCGTTTGATTCAGCGGATGCTGCAAAGCTTATGAACTTGTAGGCTGCGTCTTTGACATCCTGTTCGGCGGTAGAGAGAATGCCGATACCTGCACCACCAATCGGCACGGAGCAGACCTTGTTGCATGGCATTGGGCGCACCGCGAGATTGTCGCCGAGAGCCTTTTTGGAACGAACATAGTTGCCGGTAGAATTCATCATGATGCCAACCTTTCCCTGTAGGAAAGCGTCGCGACCGATGTTTTCCTTGGTCACCCCGTCAGGGGAAGCAACATGATTTTCGTGAACCAGTGAAGCCATCCATTGATAGGCTTCGATGGTGTTGGGGGAATCGAGCAGGATTTCGCCGGTCTTGGAGTCAATCATGTCGCTATCGTTGTCCATGATCAGGCCCCAGCGGGCAAACTGCCCCGGTGCGGCGATACCGGTAATACCCTGATCGCCCAGTTTTTCGGTGATCTGCTTTGAAACTTTCAGGATATCGTCGTAGTTTTTCAAGGAAGGTTCTTCAGAAAAACCGGCTTTGGCAAAGATATCCTTGTTGTAATAAAGCACAGGCGTGGAGGAGTTGAACGGCACGATGTAATTCTTGCTGTTGAACACACCAACTTCACGGGCGAACCCGAAGAGGTCATCTTTCAGAGGGTCGTTGTTGACATAGTCCGTCAGGTCGGTGAGCACACCGCGGTCAGCAAACAGACCATAGCGGGTCACTTCCATTATGACAGCGTCAGGCTCGCGATGAGCTGGAATTGCAGCCTGCAGTTTTGCGACGATATCATTGTAGTTGCCGATAAATTCAGGCTTGATTTCGATGCCGGGGTTCGCGGCTTCAAAGTTATCAATAATTTTTTGCAGTGCTTGTCCGTTTGGCTTTTCCGGATTGAAACTATGCCAGAAAGTAACGGTCGTAGCGGCCAGAGCAATATGGGCAGAACCGATCAGAGCGATCAGGCTGGCACCAGCCAATTTGATGAAATTGCGGGTCACAGGACTCTCCTTGCAACTGAAATTGCAGTGAATTGCAAGATGCAATTACAATGGCAATATTACAGCTTTCGTACATCAAAATGAAAGTTTGATGACAAAGAGCAATTCCCTTCCGGACGTTTGATAAGTCCGCCCTCTGGCTACACCTTTACTGACACGCACTCGCATTGGGTTCTGAGGAAGAAGCATCAAGCGACTTCACCATGAATATGCGCATTTTACCGTCAGGCTTGACTTTTCTTGGCCCGACCCGCTCCAGCACGAATCCTTGTCGCTCGTAAAAGCGCCTTAAATGCTCATATTGCTGAAGCGTATAAAGTTCCATTTCGCGATAGCCAGCCTTGCGTGCAAAGCTTACGGCATCGTCCATCATGGCCGCCCCCAAACCGCTTTTCTGTTTGTCTGGATGAAGAGCAAAAAGCGAGAGCATGACACGCCCCGGAGCAGACCCTTCTTCAAAAACAACAATCCCGGTGCGCCCCCGCCAGAAGAGCACATTGCCCTTATCGATCTGAGCCGCAATCTCTTCAAATGGCCCGGGTGCTTCCCTACCTGCACCGCGCGCATAGTCGTAAAAACCGGCATAAAGCAGTTTTTCAGCATCGTCCTGCTCTGTTGCGAGAGCTGGAGACAGATTTGATAAAGTCATGAAAATTCCTATTGAGATCTTGCCAGTTTTTGGACTAACAGCAAGATCCTGAATGATTTGTGAGATGATTCTGCGCCAGATCGTCACCAATCAGCAGCTTGTACCGAGGCGCGAAACCTTTGCTGCAGCACCTAGAAAGACCATACTAAAGCGCCGACTTTGCAAGCTTGTGACCGTTTGCCAACCAATCTGAGAAATAACGGAACAGATTGCCAAACTCACGCAGAGGTCGGTAAGTCCAACCTGATCAGGCGGCTGGCTAGGACACTTTCTTTTCTTCATTCGGGCCAACGACATGGCAACTTGAGCAACCAGCACCGCTGCTGGGGCAGGCATGACAACTTTTGCGCCCCTTCCAGAGTCTGATATAGAGATAACCGATTGCAACAGCCAGAACGAGCCCTAGCCCC
This sequence comes from uncultured Cohaesibacter sp., assembly GCF_963664735.1. Taxonomy (NCBI): domain Bacteria; kingdom Pseudomonadati; phylum Pseudomonadota; class Alphaproteobacteria; order Hyphomicrobiales; family Cohaesibacteraceae; genus Cohaesibacter; species uncultured Cohaesibacter sp. The sequence goes on from NZ_OY761553.1 coordinate 1,631,485, forward strand.
ATGGAATCCCAAACGCCCTGAAGAGACGCTGCGGCTTGAGATGCAGTTTCCGTTACCTGGTTGTCCATAGCCATCTCCGTTTCATAGCAAAGCCTTGTCAAGACAAGTCTACATCCACTGAACTGATCTGTCAGCAAAGCTGTTCTAAAAATCAAGACAAGCAGGCTCTCAGATAAAAACGAAGCGATGAGAGCCCATCTCGTACCAGACGTGCTTAATCGGTATAGTGATAGATATCACCGGTGGTGAGAAATTTACGCCGATCCGCCGAAATGCGATAGTAAGATGGACTAACGCCCATATATTGCTTGAACATGCGCGAGAAGAAATAAACGTCGCTATAGCCGACCGCCAGAGCCGTTGCATTAACGCTTTTACCGGTAAGGAGAATATTCATAGCCTTCTCCATCCTCTTGAATTCCATAAACTTTCTCGGAGTGTACCCGATTTTTGTCTTGAAGGCCCGGCGGAAGTAATCATCGTTATAGGGAACCGAGGCGATCAGGCGTTCGGCTTCGTCTTTGTCCAGCGGATCGCGCGATATCTGGGCGGCGATCAGCATGACATGCAATGAGAGGGCATCCTGTCCGCCCAGGTTCTGCAAAGAATCCTCACTCCAACGCACAAAGGCGCAGTCGAGATAGGCGAGCAGAATGACCATGAAGAGATGGACTTGCTGAAGAGTTGTTGAAGATGACGGCGCAATGGAGCGGTAATATCGCACCAACGATTCCAACTGTTCCCAATTGGGAAGCTGGACCACTGGCTTGAGCTCCATCTGCTGGATCAGATCCACATTATCGAACAGGGTCAGCGTAAAATGCTGAGCAACTCCAGTATATTGGTCCCCATGATCAAGGCGGCCCTCGAAGTGAGACCCTGCGGGAATGAGCATCGCTTCCCCGCGCTGCTGACGCACTTCAACGCCATCCAGAAAATACTGTGCTCCGCCCGTCAAGCAGATCACAAGATCATGAACATCGTTTGACTTGTGCACGCTCCAAGTTGCAGAGTGCCGCATTTTGATCGTTGATCTTGCAAGATTCAAGTTCAAAGATGTTGCAGGGATTCCCTCCAAAATCGAATGTTCGGTTTTATCTATGATTTTGTTCATAATCCTTCATTCCATTCGCAACCTTGTCGTGATCATATGCCAGAAACAAGGATACTGGAGGAAATCAGAAGACGTCCCTTACTTCTGATGGTAAAATCAAAAGTGAGACATACAAATTCTCACTTACGATGTGCACTAAAATGAACATCTCACATATCCATGTCAATATGCTGATGACTTTTCGTGCATCAACCTTTGGTAAAGCGTTTCAAATTCCTGCGGAATTCCTCACAAAAAGCGGATTCCGGACTATCTGACTGCACGGCTGAGTATGGAGCTCTTGCCGTCTGGCAGCTCAATTCACGGTGATGAGCAGCGGCTGCGGCCATCATCCTTGGTTAAACTACTAACGGGAGGATAGAGCCTTGGGCGGCGAAAATCGCTATCTCGGTCTTGCCTACTTGTCACCCTACATCGTAGGGTTGCTGGTCTTTACGGCTTTTCCCTTTGCTTACTCATTCTATCTGAGTTTCACAGACTATTCTCTGATGAGCTCTCCGGAATGGGTTGGCCTGGACAACTATACCAAGTTGTTTACCCGAGACCGTACCTTTGACAAGTCACTCAAAGTGACCTTGATTTACGTGTTCTCTACGGTTCCACTGAAGCTGGTCTTTGCGCTGTTTATTGCAGTGATCCTGAACTACAAGCTGAAAGCCATCAACTTTTTCCGCACAGCTTACTATGTTCCATCCATTCTTGGCGGATCCATCGCGATCGCAGTGCTGTGGCGCTATGTTTTTGCTGACACAGGTCTGGTCAACATGGTTCTGGGAGTAGTTGGTATTGAGGGTATCAACTGGTTCGGGGATCCAACCAACGCGCTGTTTACGATCACGCTTTTGCGCTGCTGGCAGTTTGGCTCGGCCATGGTGATTTTCCTCGCCGCGTTGCAAGGCGTGGACAAGTCTCTTTATGAAGCTGCTGCGGTGGATGATGCCAACCAGTGGCAAGTTTTCCGCCACATCACCCTGCCGCTGATCACCCCGGTGATCTTCTTCAACCTGATCATGCAGAGCGTGCAGGCCTTCCAGGAATTCAACGGCCCCTACATCATCACCAACGGTGGCCCGCTGAAATCGACTTATCTGTTGCCGCTCTATATTTATGACAAGGCCTTCAGGAGCTTTGAAATGGGCTACGCCTCGGCGATTGCCTGGATCCTGTTCACCATGATCATGATTTTGACCGTTGTTGCTTTCTGGTCTTCCAAAAAGTGGGTCTATTACGCTGGCGACAAAAGGAGCTGATCCATGACATATGAAATGGCAAATTCCTCTGTTGCCGAGGATATGGAACGCGTCAACCGTCTGATAGCACGGCGCCAAAAGATCAACTCTCTGGTTCGTTATGTGCTGTTGATCGTCGTTGGTTTCATCATGCTCTATCCGCTGATCTGGCTGGTGGGTGCATCCTTCAAAACCAACTCCGAGATCTTCTCAAATCCGGGCTTCTGGCCCAAGGAGCCAACAATCAGCGGTTATGTCAAGGGCTGGCAGACATCAACGCCATACACCTTCGGGCATTTCTTCTGGAATACCTTCCTGATCATTCTGCCAAAAACGATCGGGACATGCATCAGCGCCTCGCTGGTGGCTTATGGCTTTGCCCGCTTCGAGTTCCCGATGAAGAAACTGTTCTTCTCGCTTCTCATTGCCACCTTGCTGTTGCCAAACGTTGTGACCCGCATTCCTCAGTATCTTCTGTTCCGTGATATGGGATGGCTCGATACATTCCTGCCGCTGTGGGTGCCTTCGGCACTGGCCGGAGATGCGTTCTTCACCTTCATGCTGGTTCAGTTCCTGCGCGGCATTCCCCGCGACATGGAGGAAGCCGCCCGAGTGGATGGCGCCAACAGCCTGCAGACCCTGTGGTATATCGTGACCCCACTGCTGGCTCCGGCGCTCATCTCGGTTGCCCTGTTCCAGTTCATGTGGACCATGAACGACTTCCTTGGTCCTCTCATCTATCTGTCCTCGGTTGACAAATTCCCTGTCTCCCTGGCTCTCAAACTATCCATCGACACGACGGAAGCCTTCGACTGGAACCAGATCCTGGCGATGTCCGTGCTCGCAATCACGCCTGCGCTGATCGTCTTCTTCATGGCGCAGAAATACTTCATCGAAGGCATCTCAACAGGCGGAGTTAAAGGGTAAATCATGGCACACCTTCAACTTAAGAAACTCGTAAAACGCTACCCTAACGGCTTCGAGGCTGTCCACGGCATCGATCTTGATGTTCAGGACGGTGAGTTCATGGTGCTGGTCGGTCCGTCTGGCTGCGCGAAATCAACCACCCTGCGTATGGTTGCCGGTCTGGAATCGGTAACCGGCGGCGAAATCCGCATCGGTGAGCAGGTTGTCAACACACTGGCTCCGGGTCGTCGCGGCATCGCCATGGTGTTTCAGAATTATGCGCTCTATCCGCATATGAAAGTAAAGAACAATCTCTCATTTGGTCTTCGCCTTGCTGGTCGTCCAAAAGCAGAGATTGAAGCAGCCACCAATGAAGTGGCGGAAATTCTTGAAATCGAGCCTTTGCTTGATCGCCTGCCCAAAGAACTGTCCGGTGGACAGGCCCAGCGTGTGGCTCTTGGACGTGCCTTGATCAAGAAACCGGAAGTTTTCCTGTTTGACGAACCTCTTTCCAACCTTGATGCCAAACTCCGCGCGTCCATGCGTGTTCGCATCACGGACTTGCATCGTCGCCTGAAGGAAGAAGGCCGTCCGGCTACCGTCATCTATGTGACCCATGACCAGACCGAAGCCATGACCATGGGCGACCGCATCTGTGTCATGAAGGAAGGTCACATCATGCAGGTTGCGGATCCCGTTACGCTTTATGATAAGCCGGACAATGCCTTTGTGGCCGGCTTCATCGGCACACCGGAAATGAACCTGATCACAGCAGATCTTTCAATTGCGGGATCGCATACGTTGAAAATCGGCAGCCAGACCATTTCTCTTGACCCATCATTGGCCTCTCGTATCAAGTCTTCTGCCGACAATAGCAAAGTGATTTTCGGTATTCGCCCGCAGCATTTCCATCTGGTCGAGAACGGCACTGCCGATGCTTTGACTGGTGAAGTCTCTGCGCTCGAATTCATGGGACACGAGGTCTATCTGCACGTCAATGTCGAGGGCAATTCGCTCATCGTGGTTGTTCCTGGCGAAGAATATGACCCTTCGAAGGTACGCGGCTCCAAAGTGACCCTGAAGGTCAATGAAGCTCGCGCTCATATCTTCGACAAAGAGAGCGGGAAGAACATCTCACTCATCTGATAAACGCCGATTGGCGGCCTTGCCGCCAATTATCGTTTCCTGTCTGCGCTCGGCTATTCCTCCTCCTCCTCCGCGGCCGAGCGCAGACGCCCCGGATGCGGAACTGATGGTTCGCATGAAGGAAAGAGCTCAATGATGCCTCCAAACTGGCTTCTCTGCCACGTTTGGCACTCAAGATGAAAATCTCGGCATCAATGAAGCTTGAAACAATTATGGCCGGACGGCCACCAGAGCGCTCGTTGGACAAATGATTGCCCAGCGACATGACCGCATTATGAGCGAGAAAGAACGATGACAATCACCGCGTCGGCAATCACCGCGCGAACAGCAGCGCTTTGTCTCAATCCGGATGGGAAATCCAAGTTTTTCCTACCGAACAAGAGCGCCTGGACGCTTTACCAAGATGAAGAATTGGTGCGCTCCGGTGAAACAGACCGGGTTATCACCTTTTTCGACAGTCTGGACCCGCAATCAAATTACCGCTTCGAGATGGAAGGAGAAGACAGCTTTTTCTTCTCCACTTCTGAATGCGCAGGCCGGGTAGATATCAGAGATTTCGGAGCCTCAACAACTGCAGCAAACAATGCTGCAGCAATCGCAGCAGCTCTTGCATCTGTGCCTGTCGGCGGCACGCTCGCTATTCCTGAAGGACGCTGGGCAACAGGGCCGCTGTTCCTTAAAAGCGACATGACCTTGCATCTGGAGCCAGGCGCCACTCTGGTCTTCATAACGGATCGGGACCAGATCCCCATTCTTCCAGCCCGTACGGCGCAAGGGGACATGCTTGGTTCCTGGGAAGGTTTGCCCGATGCCTGCTATGCCTCGATCATCACTGCCATTGGCTGCACCAATCTGGAGATCACCGGCTCGGGTACACTGGATGGGTCTGGCGCTCAAGGCGACTGGTGGAGCTGGGCAAAGGAGAGCCGCAACGGAGCACGACGTGCACGCACCTTGTTTCTGAACAATTGCGAAGCGGTCACGATTTCAGGCATCACGGTGCAGAATTCTCCATCCTGGACGGTGCATCCTCTCTATTGCCGGGATATCGAATTTATCGGCCTTTCAATCAAAAACCCTGCCAATTCGCCCAATACTGACGGCCTTGATCCCGAATGCTGCAATAATGTTCTGCTTGAAGGCATTCATTTCACGGTTGGAGACGATTGCATCGCCATCAAGGCATGCAAACGCGCAGATGATGGCTCGGCCGATCATATTCGCCCTTGCGAGCATGTCACTGTACGCCATTGCTACATGGAACGCGGCCATGGCGCGGTGGTCATTGGTTCCGAGATGAGCGGCTCTGTTCGCCATGTCACCATCGAGCATTGCGATTTCCTTGGTACGGACCGTGGTTTGCGGCTGAAGACCCGCAGGGGACGCGGTGGCGAGATTGCATATATTCGCTGCCATAACATCTCCATGCAGGGTGTTCATTCGGCAATCGTGGCCAACTGCTTCTATTTCTGCGACCATGACGGGCGCTCCGAGTGGGTTCAATCCCGCGAGCCCTACCCTGTTGATGCGTCGACCCCTTCGATCCACGATATCGAAATCAGTGATCTCGTTATCCGCGACGTTCGAGTAGCGATTGGTGCCTTTTACGGCCTGCCTGAAATGCCCATTCGCTCAGTCTCCATCCAAAATGTTTATGCCAGTTTTGATGACAGCATCGAGGGCGATGTGCCGGTCATGGCACTGCACGTACCTGTTTGCCATCATGTTGGATTTTCTACGGAATTTGCCGAATTGAATTTTCAGACCGAGCATGGATATTTTCTACTTTCCTCCGAAAAAGAATAGGCAGGCACATGTTGACTTCTTATTTCCGCCAATATGCAGAGAATTACAGCGCCTACAAAAGCGGTCCCATTTGTTATGAAGATGGCTGCCTCTATCGTGGACTGATCACTCTGTTTGAAGCCACCGGCGAGAAGAGTTGGCTCGACATTCTGATCTCCTTTGCGCAAAAACAGGTTGCTCCTGACGGAACGATGACTGGCTATGTGCTTGAAGAATATAATATCGATAACATCCTCTCGGGCCGCGCGTTTCTCTTTCTCTACAAAAAGACAGGGGACGGGAGATATCTATCCGCATGCCAGACACTTGCCAAACAGCTGGCGACCCATCCAAAGACCAATGCAGGCAACTATTGGCACAAAAAGCGCTATCCTTATCAAGTCTGGCTTGATGGCCTTTACATGGGGCTGCCATTCCAGATCGAATATGGCCAGATGATCGGGGATGACGCGCTCGTGAGCGATGCCCTCACCCAGCTTGAACAGGCGCTGGAAATTATGGGTGCTGGGCAAAATGGCCTTTACGCCCATGGTTATGACGAATCCCGGGAGCAAGCATGGGCCGACAAGGAAACCGGTCTTTCCCCTGCCCATTGGGCGCGGGCAATCGGCTGGCTCACTGTGGCTCTTGTTGACATTTGCGAACTGGTTGGCGCTGAAAAGATGGGACCTCTCTCGATCAGAACCGTTCGGCTGCTTGAAGAAATCGTCAAGTTGCAAGATGAAAAAGGCGCTTGGCTACAAGTTATCGATCAGCCTGACCTTGAGGGCAATTATCTGGAAAGCTCTGCTTCTGCCATGTTCAGCTATGCGTTGATGAAAGCGGCTCGTCTTGGCTTGGGTGATCAGTTCGTCGCTCCGGGCGTTAAAGGACATGATTATCTTGCGCTACTGGTTAAAGACAGCGATCCGCAGGTCTTGCCAAATATCGTTTGCGTCGCTGGCCTCGGGGGCTTTGATGGCAACTATCGCGATGGCACACCGGCTTATTATGTATCAGAGATGATCAAGGCCGATGACATCAAAGGGGTTGGCCCATTCATGATGGCTTCGGCGGAACGTCTTCGTATGGGGACAAAATAGCTCAAAAAACACTGCAACTCGGATCATTCACACGAGTTCGCGATAAGTGAAAAGACATGAGGCGATCGCTACGGCGGGCGCCTTTTTATTTGTCCATCACAGCACTCACCTATCGCAACCCATGATTAATTGAACGGGCACAACCCATCTGTAGTATAGTTATATTTTTCACTGTTATTTTTACGTAGATTTAACTTGGAATAGCTAAAATCTTACGAGCATTTTCGGCAATTTTACAGATACATAGCTTCGCTATGAATTTTGTTATCTGCCAGCATGGTTCACTTATTTAGCTGTCTTGAGGTTAAAAAAACAAGTCATGACGCTTCAATTGGCACCAGTATCCGCGCAACAAGTGGTTCACCAACTCAACCGCGTTTTGATCGCGGATGACAACTCGATCGCTCGTGACACTTTGCGAAAAGGCGTAAAACTGCACACTGATCAAAGATATCTGGAAATCAGCATTGCCAAAGATGGCAATGAAGCTCTTGAAATGTTGCAAAAGAAGCGATTTGATTTGGCTTTTCTGGACATTAACATGCCGGGCATGGGCGCGCCGGAGCTGATTTCCACCATTAAGGAAACAGCCTCGAAGAATTGCATGATCGTAGTGGTTTCGACAAATCTGGACCACAAGTCCGCAGCGATTTTCAAGAAATATCAAGCCTATCACTTCATCACGAAACCGTTCCGCACGACAGAAATTTCGGACGTATATTTCACCTATTTGGCGATAACACGCAGATATTCTGTGGTTATCGTGGACGATTCTGCAACCATGCGAAAGCTGGCGCGCAAGGTTTTCGAAGCCAGCCGCTTTTCCTTTGACATAAAAGAGGCAGGAAGCGCTGAAGAAGCCATCAATATGATTATCCGACAACCGCCGCAAATTGTGGTTACGGATTTTCATATGCCAAACATCGACGGGTTGGAACTGGCGGGCGCCATCCACAATGCCTCTGACAAAATCGCCATCTATTTGATGTCGACAACCTCGACCAGCTACCTGGAGAGGTCGGCCGCTTTTGTGGGAGTCACCGGGTTTCTAGGCAAACCATTCTATCCCGAGGATGTCGACAGCATCATGCATAAGCTGCTTGAACTGGACAAACCAAAGTTCGGAAAAACCAGAGAGATGTTCAGCTTCCTTGACCGCAAAACCTCCAAAGAAGCCTAACAAGAGTGGAAGCCTTGCTCATAGCAGGATAAAAAAAACCCCGTCATGACCTACGGGGTTTTTAGTTTGCTTACCAGTTTTGATCTTAGCCCAATCGCCTGCCCCTATTTTGCTCTGACCATCTACCGACCATGACCTGTCGGCGAGCTACTAAGAGCAGGCGCATTGAACTTGGCTAATCGAAAGAGATGCTCGCCCATGCGGGTGGAAGTGACACGTAACGAGCCAGACCTTCGATCTTTGCCTTTTTCTTATTCTTAAGCGGGTTTTCTCTTCTCCGTTTTCAAAGGAACAACGCTGGCGCCCTTTGCTTTGGCGCTTGGTTCTTCGGGCTTGTTTTCTCCACGTTCATAAACTTCGATGAACGGGCGTCCATAATAGCTGTCGAGCATGATCTGCTTGAGCTCCGAGATCAGCGGGAAGCGCGGGTTTGCTCCGGTGCACTGATCATCAAAAGCCGCGACGGCGACTTCATCAATCTTGGCCAGAAAATCTGCTTCGGCAATACCGGCAGCCTGAATGCTCGAAGGGATTTCCAGATCAGCTTTGAGCTCGTCGATCCAGGCAATCAGATTTTCAACCTTGTTTTGCGTGCGTTCACCACCAAGCTTGAGATGTTCGGCAATCTCGGCATAACGGGCGCGTGCTTTGGGCCTGTCATACTGTGAAAATGCGGTTTGCTTGGTCGGGTTGTTGGTGGCGTTGTACCGAATAACGTTGGAAATCAGCAACGCATTGGCCAAACCATGCGGCAGGTGGAAAGCCGCCCCAAGCTTGTGCGCCATGGAGTGACAAACGCCAAGGAAAGCGTTGGCAAAGGCAATGCCGGCGATGGTGGCACCGCTGTGCACATGCTCGCGAGCAACAGGATCATCTGCACCGTTCAGATAGGCGGATGGCAGATTTTCCTTGAGCAATTTGAGCGCCATCAAGGCCTGACCATCGGAGAACTCATTGGCCATTACCGAAACATAGGCCTCAAGCGCATGAGTAACCGCATCAATGCCGCCGAAAGCAGTGAGGGATTTCGGCATATTCATGACGAGGTTTGCGTCAACAATCGCCATATCCGGCGTCAACTCATAGTCTGCAAGCGGATATTTCTGCCCACTGACATCATCAGTCACCACGGCAAACGGGGTGGCTTCCGAGCCCGTGCCCGAAGTGGTCGGGATGGCAATCATCATTGCTTTCTCGCCCATTTTCGGGAATTTGTAGATGCGCTTGCGAATGTCCATGAAGCGCAAGGCAAGATCCTTGAAACTGACATCCGGGTGCTCATACATCACCCACATGATTTTGGCCGCATCCATTGGCGAACCGCCACCGATTGCGATGATCAGATCAGGGTTGAAAGCCCGGCACTTTTCCGTTCCTTTGCGCACGATCGAGAGCGTAGGATCGGCTTCCACATCGGCAAAGATATCGACATCAACGCCCTGTGCTTTCAACAGGCGCACCGCCTCATCCACATAACCATTGGCAAAGAGGAAACGGTCGGTCACGATCATTGCACGGTGCTTGCCTTTCAAATCCTTGAAGGCTTCAGCCATGCATCCGCGACGGAAATAAATGGAGTTTGGAACCTTGTGCCAAAGCATGTTTTCCTCGCGTTTCGCCACGATCTTCTTGTTGATGAGGTGCTTTGGTCCTACATTCTCTGAGATCGAGTTACCACCCCAAGAGCCGCACCCAAGTGTAAGGGACGGTGCGACATTGAAGTTGTAAAGGTCACCGATGCCCCCTTGGGAGGACGGCATATTGACCAGAATACGCCCGGTTTTCATCTTCTTGCCGAAGTCTTCTACGCGATCAGAGCAGCGGTCCTGATCCGTATAAAGGACGGACGTATGACCGATACCGCCAAGGGCGACCAGTCGGGCTGCCGTGTCGACCGCGTCCTTGTAATCTTTGCGGCGATAAAGAGCGATGGTTGGAGATAGTTTTTCGTGAGCGAAGGCTTCATCTTCCACGCCATCCACTTCGGCCATGAGCACCTTGGTTTCAAGCGGAACACTAAACCCGGCACGCTCTGCGATTTTGTAGGCCGATTGCCCCACAATCTCGCTGTTAAGACGGCCATCCGGAAAAACGGTCTGGCGAAGGGCATCCGTTTGCTTTGACGTCAGGATATAGCCACCATATTTGGCGAAACGCTCAAGAACAGCCTCGTAAACAGCATCCACTATAACGAGTGCTTGCTCGGAGGCGCAAATCATGCCGTTATCAAAGGTCTTTGACATGAGAATGGACGAGACGGCCCGCTTGATATCGGCATGTTCATCGATCACGACAGGCGCATTGCCCGCGCCCACGCCGATGGCAGGTTTGCCTGACGAATAAGCAGCTTTCACCATGCCCGGCCCGCCAGTTGCCAGAATAAGATTTATAGCGGGGTGGCGCATCAGTGCGTTGGAGAGATCCAGAGTTGGTTCATCAATCCAACCAATGATATCCTTGGGAGCACCAGCGGCAACGGCGGCTTCAAGTACCAATCTGGCCGCTTCACAGGTCGCCTTTTTGGCGCGAGGATGCGGACTGAAAATGATACCGTTGCGGGTTTTGAGAGAAATTAGCGCCTTAAAAATGGCGGTAGACGTCGGGTTGGTGGTTGGCACAATGCCACAGATAACGCCAACCGGTTCGGCGATAGTCATCGTGCCGCCGATTTCGTCTTCTTCAAGGATGCCGCAGGTCGGGGTATCCTTGTATTTGTTGTAAATATATTCAGAAGCAAAATGATTTTTGATCACCTTGTCTTCAACAACGCCCATGCCTGTTTCTTCGGCGGCCATCATCGCAAGCGGAATACGCGCGTTGGCGGCAGCAAAAGCGGCCTGACGGAAAATGCGGTCAACTTGTTCTTGAGAAAAGCTTGCAAATTTCGCCTGCGCAGCTTTTACACGGGCAATGAGACGATCAAGCTCTGCGGCATTGGTAACAGTCATTTGTTACTCCGTATTTTGAGCGCACGAAACCGTTCCGAGGCTTAACGCTCCCGGTCAAGACTTGTGCCACTTGATGATTATCGCGTGCCCTATCGGGTGCCACGCGCCCCGCTCCAGCGAAAAAGCCGTCTGCATGCCATACAGTCTAGCTCTCAGCTGCCAGTCTTTGTTCGTTACCCTTTGCGTTTAACGATACTGGCCGCCTTTACGGTAGTTGCAGTTTAATACAGGGCCGCCCATAGCGAATTACGGAGCATTACTTAACACCCCGTCTATTCGGCAAAAACCACCGCGCAAGGTCACAACTGTGGTTGCAACGCACTGAGATATTTATTGAAAACTAATTTTTCCTAATTTAAAAATTCTGTGACTAATTTTCCCAATCAGTTAATTTCCTGACTTTTCCTTTTATTTACAACTCTAAATAAATTTATATGCATATCTGCAATGTTCAAATCGCATATATGATAGACAATTACGAACATGAATGCCCCGAATTTATTTCAAATAGTCCACCTCGGCTTCAATAGAAGCGAGGTGAGATCGGCGCTGGCGCAAAATGGTTAGGAACTTTGGCCTACCCGGCAACAGCGTAAAACAGTTGTCAGAATAAATCCGATCACCACCATGATGGTAAGTTACAAAGAACGCGGGCTTATCCGTTACCAACTCAATTTCAGTTGTGCCCGCCCCGGTTGTTCTCTCTTTTGCGACGATGGTTGGCTCCTCAATGCGATACTCCTTTGGGCGCTTGGGCCAATAGTCATTCTCGCCGATGATGCTGCCTTCTTCATTGCTCCATGAAAGATAGACGATCGCATCTGCGGCAATGTCATCGGTAGACAGGCGGGCCACTTCAATGGCTCGATCCATGGGCACATCGCAAGCAACCCTAGCAATTGAACTGATGGAGCCCGACATCGAAACTGCTTCCAAACGCACGAATAGGCTGACGGGATCTGGCGTGTCATTTACAGCCCAAATGACGATCTCCCTATTCTCTTTATCCGGCTGAGCGGTTACAAGCACCGGAGCATAGAAACGGCGAGCCATATAGTGCAGCAGCTTCCAACCACCGCCATATTCGAGGCTTGACCAGCTAGCCACCGGCCATGTGTCATTGAGCTGCCAATAAAGCGTTCCCATAGAGCGTGGTTTGCAGGTTCGCCAATATTCGATAGCGGTTTTCATCGCCAACCCCTGCCCGATCTGGCTAAGGAAAACCATATCGCGAAAACCTTCGGGAAAACGGAAATAGCGAGCGATCGTTTCCACAATGCGACTGTTACCGCCTTCGTTGCGTTGATGAATGTCCATCACTGGAGAAGAGACATTGCGATCTTCAGGCTCGGTGAAACTTTCAATAACGCGCATGGAGGGGAAGGACTGAAAGCCGAATTCGGAGCAAAAACGCGGTTGAACCGTTCGATAATATTCAAAGTCCTTGGCTGAATGCCAAACATCCCAGAAATGCATATCCCCTGCGGTGTCGTCGTGCCAACCATCACCAAAGTTGAAAGGCCCAACGGAGGGAGAAGAAGGCCAGAAAGGAATACCCGGCACTTCTTCAACAAGGCATTCTTCCAGCACGAAATTAAGGCGCTCATACATGGCCAGATACCGGTCACGATCATTCTTGCTTTCGTCAAACCAGCTGATAGCACCGACCAGCTCATTGTCGCCGCACCAAAGCGCCATACACGGATGGCCCGAAAGGCGGCGCACCTGCTGGCGGGCTTCTTTGCGCACCAGATTTAGCCAATTGTAGTCGGCTGCCGGGTAGAGATTGCAGGCAAACATGAAGTCATGCCAGACCATCAGCCCCAGCTCAGAGCAAAGCTCATAGAACCAGTCTTCTTCATATTGTCCGCCGCCCCATACGCGGATCATGTTCATGTTGGCTTCCACTGCCGAAGTCAACAAATCCCGCACCATGTCGGGTGTTGAACGCGAAGGCAAAGCATCTGCAGGAATCCAGTTGGCTCCGCGAACGTAAATGTCTTTACCATTGATGCGGAAAGCAAAGCGTGCTCCTACGTCATCGTTGTCCGTAACAAGTTCCACTGTGCGCAAGCCGATGCTGCGGCTTATGCTTTGCCCATCCAACATGACCGAAAGATCATAAAGAGGCTGTTCTCCATAGCCCGCAGGCCACCAAAGCCGAGGATCATTAACCTCAATTTCCAGAGTTGCTTTTCCCTGCCCCGGGCAGACGGAAAAAAGATCGCTAATAACACGCCCATCAAAATTGGCAGCAAGCGTCAATTCGGCCAATTCAAACGCCTCAAAATAAGCCGTCAGTTCTAGCGACACATGGCCGTCTTCGTGATGCTGCCGCACAAGCACATCATCCAGACGCAGTTTGTTGATTCTCTTGAGCGTCACACCGCCATAAATACCAAGTGGTGACAGGGCAATGTTCCAGTCCCACCCCGCATGGCACTGCGCTTTTCGCAAAAAGTTATAGTGCGGCAAGCGGCAATTCCAGAAAATGTAAGGAACGGGAAACGCAAACGCCTCTTTGGCGGTAATCGCTTCTTTGCTGTTTGAGAGAAACTGCACAGAAAGCCTGTTTTCTCCCACTTTAAGCGCAGAGCCAAGTGCAAAGTCATACCGCAAAAACTGACTTTCACAGCGCCCGATCTCAACACCATTGAGCGACACAATCGCATGGCAATCAACATGAAGAAAGCTCAGAGCATAACGCTCTGAAGGGTCCCCATCGAAGAGGAATGTCGTCTCGGCAACCCATTCGCTTTCATGTATCCAATCAAGGCTTTTCTCTGTGTCGCGCCAAAAGGGATCGGAAATCAGATCTTCTGCGAGCAGAGCCGAATGCAAATCTCCCGGTATGGGAAATGCGACAGGCAAGTCATTATCCACTTTCGCGCCAAAACGCTTAATCGTCCATCCCTCGTTCAGGGTTTGCTCAGTGGTAAGCGAAGAGAATTGCGTGGACATTGGGCGTTCCTTCTCGATCTGATTTTAGCTTCAAGCGCAAAGACAAGACTAACATCAGAATATGACGGAACAGCAAGATTGACCATAACGCTTTATGGTTTCATGCAGAAGGAAAAATCACGCAGCACCACACGGCACCTCAAAGAAGCCAATTTGCTTGGAAGCGCCACGGAGAGGCCTATTGGCACGTTCCGCATTTTGCTTTGCGGTCCAAAACCATTCATTTCGTGAGGGATATTCATATTCGGCGCACAAGAGAAGAAACTCAAAAGCCAGCTTTGGCTGGGCCTTGCCCTGAGCGGGCATAGATTGTGATCGCCTGATCGAGAGTGCCTCCTGATTGGAACATGTTTCCGTGAGGCTTCCCGGTATATGCTGTCCGATCCAAACAACCGGGCAGGAAATTGTTTGCCTTTGTGAAAGGCTACCAGACTTACTTGTTGAAGCTGTCTCTGATACCCAGAATGAACAGATCCTGTTCGTTCGGCTGACGGCCACTTTCAACATCATTACTTACACGAGCTGCTGCCGGGATTGCCATGAACACGCTACCAACCGTACCTGCTACACCTTTGATGCTATCAAACATTTTGTTATCCTCTGTTAGCTTTTTCTAAGCATTTCAACTGAGGACACAATAGCTTGAAACCAGATAAGCAAAAAGTGCTTATCTTAAAATTCTACCTTGCATGAAATGCATAGCTAAGATTTTTACCATGCATTTCATGCGGTTAGAATGAGGTTTCATTTGAAAACACTACAAATCAAATTCAGATTTTGACAAAGTCAGGCTGTTTTGTGACCGACAGAGGCGGCAATGGCTTGTTCCATGGCTCTACGAAAACGACCGCAGTGTGCCCAATATTGCCCTGTGCCAATCGGGACGTTCCCTTATCGATCGTCAACGCGTTAGGGTTGCCATGGATCTCCATGCGCCTCCCATCCACGATAGCAATGTCGAACCAGGCACCTGTTTGCAGCGCCACCACATCGCGCCGCAAATCACCATCGAAAGCCACGCCGGCCAACGTCGCGCCACGTTCATTATAAAGACGCACAATCGACCCCTCGACAATTCCTCGCGCGGCGGCCGTTTCAGGATGCAATCGACATACCTCACGCCCTTCGATTTTGCTTTGCAATGATTCCGAGCCCTGATCATTCTGGCTATGCAGCCGGGTATCAGACTGGGCGGAAATCATGTGCAGCGCCCCTTCCGGCGCATCAAGCGAGCTCTCGACTGGCTGAAGCCATGCGGGATGTCCGGGACAATCATCAAGCCCGAATGACGCAATTCTTTCATTGAAAAGTGTGATCTTGCCGCTTTCCGAACCTAGGGGATTGGCCTCAGGATCTGCGATGAAATCGGCCAAGGCAATCCGCTTTTCTTCATCCCCTTGCAAGCGAACATGCCCCAGCTGTTTGAAACTATCGAAATCCGGCAGGGCGTCCAGCCCTTGCTCTTCGACAAGAACGCGTGATTCATCCCAGAGCCAGCGCAGCCAGTCTTCTTGTGAGCGCCCTTCTGTGAAGGCCTCCTCCAGCCCCATTTTCGAAGCGATTAGCCGCAGTATTTCATGGTCGTCCTTGGCCTCCCCCACAGGAGCATGAGCCGGGGACATATAAACCACCGAAGGCTCGGTTTTGCTCAGCATGATGTCAGTACGCTCAAGCGGCGTGGTCGCGGGAAGGACAATATCGGCGCGACGGGCTGTTGCTGTCCAGCCTTGTTCAAAGACAACCACGGTCTCCGGCTTATGCCAGCCCTTTTCCAGCCGCATCAAATCCTGATGATGATGGTAGGGGTTGCCGCCAGACCACAGCACCATGCGGATATCGGGATAGGTGCGGGTCGTGCCATTATACTGATAGTCCTCATCTGGATGCAGAAGCATGTCAGTAACGCGAGCAACGGGGATGAAGTCCTTGATCGGGTTGGTGCCCTGCGGGATCGATGGCCAGGCCATATTCTTTGTAGAACGCCCGATAGAAGCCACACACCCATAGCCAAAGCCGTAGCCCGTCCCCGGTTGTCCGATTTGTCCGAGCATGGCAGCAAGCGCAAGACCGGCCCAGATTGGCTGTTCTCCATGGTCTGTGCGCTGAACGCCCCATGCGACATTGATCATGGTTCGGCTTTTTGCCATATCCCGCGCAAACTGGCGAATGGCTTCTGGCTCAACGTCGCAAATGGGAGCAGCCCAGTCCGCGCTTTTGGCTGGCTCTCCTGTCTCGCCAAGCAAATAGGCGCGCAGCTTGGGCCAGCCGGAGGTGTATTTGTTCAGAAACACTTCGTCGTGCAACCCCTCAACCAGCAGCGTGTGGCACAGAGCCAACATCAGTGCCGCGTCTGTGCCCGGACGAATTGAGAACCATTCCGCGTTAGGCATGTCGCTCTTTTGCGGAGAGACGCTGATCATGCGCCCCTTCATCCGGCTCAGCCAGCTCTCGGTCCAGTGCCGTGCCGTGCCAGAAGATGCCACCTGTGCAGGTCGCCCCGAAATGCCACCGAAAGCAACGAGCATGGTGCAATGCTCGATAATATGCTCCCAGCTTGTCATCTGGTCCTGGAACTGGGCTTGCGACATGCCCAAGATATGAGGGATAAGCACCTCGCCAGCGGCGTGGGAATAAGTCTCTCTGGCGCTGACGTAACCACCAGCCAGATTGAGAAAACGCTTGAGTTGGCTTTGTGCGTGGTGGAAGCGGCCAGCGCTAGCCCAGCCGTAGGAACCACCGTAAATGGCGCCATTGCCGTAAGTCTTGTTGATGCGGCCAAGCTCTTGGGCCACACGGGATGCAGCTTCGTCCCAGCTCACCTCAACAAAGACATCATCACAGCGATTGGCTCCGCCGTCTCCTTCAAGCCAGCCCTTGCGCAAAGCCGGTTTGAGAATGCGACTGTTGAGATTGCGCGAGGCACTCAGCCACCCCTTGCCAATACGCGAGGGTTGAGGATCACCGCTGACAGGCTGAAGACCATCATTGTGAATTTCGTAAGTACCCCAGTGGGCTGCAGTGTATTTCATGGTGGGTCGTCCGTAACGGCAGGCTTGGTTGGCGGGAAAATTTTTTCACCTTCAATCGCTAGCATTTGTTGCTGTTCATGCGCAAGTGATTGTAAATTTCTCGCAAGAAGCCTTATATGAATAAACAAGGACTATAATGGTTAACCCTTAGACCCAAGCGATCGGATTGCTTTATGGCGGAGCCGCTTACACCATCTCAGCATGTATTTGCATTTGACAATAGTTACGCCCGCTCGCTGGAAGGCTTCTATGTGCCATGGCAAGGTGACAAGGCTCCAAAGCCGCGCATAGCACTGATCAATGATGCGTTGGCCAATCAACTCGGATTGGAACTCGATAGCTCGGACCCTGCGTTAGCGGCCATCTTCGCCGGAAGCGAAGCGGCTGAAGGATCTCAACCGATTGCACAAGCCTACGCCGGACATCAGTTCGGAGGCTTCTCGCCGCAGCTTGGAGATGGTCGGGCATTGTTGCTTGGCGAAATCCACGATATCAGCGGACGACGGTTTGATCTACAGCTCAAGGGCTCGGGCAGAACACCCTTTTCCCGGGGTGGCGATGGCAAGGCCGTGCTCGGCCCTGTACTGAGGGAATATATCATGGGTGAAGCCATGCATGCGCTCGGCATTCCTACGACCCGTGCACTGGCTGCCGTGACGACTGGCGAACACATTAACAGGCAAGGCCTCAAGCCAGGAGCCGTTCTTGTCAGGGTTGCATCAAGCCATATTCGGGTTGGCACTTTCGAGTTTTTCGCCGCACGCGAGGCTTGGGACAATGTTCGCAAGCTTGCGGACTATACCATTGCGCGCCACTATCCAGAGCTTTTTGATGAGGAAAACCGCTATCTGGCATTCTTTGCTGCTGTTGCCAAAAAGCAGGCAAAGCTTATTGCGCAATGGATGCAAGTGGGTTTCATCCATGGTGTGATGAACACAGACAATGTCGCCCTCTCTGGAGAAACCATCGACTACGGCCCTTGCGCCTTCATGGACCGTTATGATCCGGCCACCGTTTTCAGCTCGATTGACAGGCACGGGCGCTATGCCTATGGCAATCAACCACAAATCGGCCAATGGAATCTGGCCCGCTTTGCGGAAGCACTGCTGCCGCTCGTGGAGCCTGACGATGAAGAGCGCGCCATTCAGCTGGTAACAGATGTGCTAAGCGATTATACCGCCACCTATAAAGAGGCCTGGCTTGCAGGTATGGGTCGCAAGATCGGTCTTGCAGCGGCGGAACCCAAAGACACTGCGCTTGTTCAGATCCTGCTGGGCACACTTCAGGGAGAGAATGTTGACTTCACGCTGTTTTTCCGCCGCGTGGGTGACAGCCTTGTCAGCGAGAAAGGCAAATCCGATCTTCTGGCGCTCTTTAACGACCCTGAAGCGATCTCAGGCTGGCTCAAGGACTGGCACGCAAGGCTTGCGGAAGAACGCGGCTCCCTTGACGAAATCGCCAATGCTATGGCCAAGGTGAATCCGATCTACATTCCACGTAACCACATGGTGGAAGCGGCTCTACAGAAAGCGGAAGACTTCGCCGACTATAGCGAAGTCAAGCAACTGCTCGACGTTTTGGCCAATCCATATGAAGAGCGTGCGGGCCTTGAAGATTACGCGCGCCCTGCCCCGAGTGATTTTGGCCCCTTCATCACCTATTGCGGCACGTGAGCGGTCATAATATCAAGATAATGGGCCTTCAAAGATGCGGCGACGGGCATTGCGGATATGCTCCTGCATGCGCATTCTGGCAGCATCCATATCGCGTGCACGAATGGCATTGAAAATACGGTGATGCTCTTCCTGAACGATAACACGCCGCGCCTGCTTGCTGCGTGAAGAAAGATTGCGCGAAATATCCATGGCTTGCAGCGAAACTTCTGTCAGTGCCTGAAAAGAGCTGACGAAGAAGTGATTGTCCGCCGCTTCACAGATCGCCAGATGGAAGCGGTAGTCTTCTCCTGTGCCCATGTCACTGGTCTCAATCGCGTCATCCATGCGCTTCAATTCGATAGACATCTTGTCCAGATGCTCTACGCCTGCCCGCTCGGCGGCGAAATAGGCAGCCTCGCCTTCAAGCATGATACGATATTCATAAGAGCGCTGGATATCAGCGATGGATTCAATCGGGGCGAATTGAAGGAAACTGTCATCTGGCCTCTTGAGCACAAAACTGCCAGAGCCTCGGCGAGATGCGACAAGGCCGCTTTCCCTCAATCTCGCAATGGCGGCGCGAACGGTCGGGCGGGATGCCCCCAGATCCTCGGCCAGCTCCGCCTCTGTGGGCAATTTGCTGTTCTCGGGATATGCGCCGGTTACGATTCGACTCAGAAGCGCTTCATATACGGCGTCGGCAAGGCTGGGTGCTTTTTGGTTGTTACTGCTGGGTTGCGTCACGGGAGTTTTACCATTTACGCAAACGTGCTGGCGGTCCAGCGACGCCGCTTGACTTGATTTTCTGTCTTTTTGAATCGGATGAACGTTCGATTTCTCAAACAGACGGTAGCACCGTTTGTACAGACGATCAATCTCGGCCAATTGATCACTTATCGTGCTTAAGTATGCCCTATAATGCATACATAATTCATTATTCATGAAGTGAAATTCATGAGTCGAATGAAATCTTTGCTCTTATCAAGAGCACTAAGATCAATTACCTAAGTAGTCAACACAGGGGCACCATTGATCAGTTTGATCTGAAACAGCTGACAGGGTGTTCAAATAAATGACCAAGTTCCGGGAGCATGTTGCTGCCCGTGATGGAGAAAAGATATGTCGATAAGACCCGTTCTTTCCACCGCTGAAGCTATGGAAACCATGGAAGGGGCTGGCGTTCGCCTACACAGGGCCTTCGGCTTTCATGATCCGAAGAAATGCGACCCGTTCTTGCTGTTTGATGATTTCCGCGGCGATGACCCCGAGGACTATATTCGCGGCTTTCCGTGGCACCCTCACCGCGGCATCGAAACCATCACCTATGTGCTGAACGGCACAGTAGAGCATGGCGACAGCCTCGGGAACCACGGCAAACTGGGCGCAGGTGACATCCAGTGGATGACCGCAGGCTCGGGCATCATGCATCAGGAAATGCCGCAGGGTAACGCCAAGGGCCAAATGCATGGCTTTCAGCTTTGGGCGAACCTGCCGGCCAGCCTCAAGATGACTGCGCCACGCTATCAGGACGTGGAAGCCAAGGAAATTCCACAGATCATTGATGACGATGGCACTAGTGTGAAGGTTGTAGTCGGTGAATTCTGGGGCAAACGAGGCCCGATCGATGGCATCGCCGCCGATCCGCTCTATCTGGATATCTTCGTGCCAGCCGGTGTTCGCAAGCGCTTCAAGATAGATACCTATCGCAATGCATTTGCTTACGTATTCGAAGGCGCAGGCAAGTTCGACAACTCCTCTAAACCACGAGGCATTCTTCTTGAGAAGGAGGTCATGGGAGAGGAAGTCAACATTCGCGATTTGTCTGGCAACCGCACCTTGATCAATTTTGGCACCGGCGATGAAGTTGAAGTGCTAGCCGGTCCGCAAGGGGTTCGTTTCCTGCTCATTTCCGGCGCTCCTTTGAAAGAGCCCGTCGCATGGCACGGCCCAATCGTCATGAATACCAAAGAAGAAATTCATCAGGCCATTCGCGAATTGCGCAATGGGACCTTTATCAAACCGGCCCACTAAATCGCCGGGCTCGAAATAGAACAAGAAACATCAACCCTAAGGCAGAGATCAAAACAATGGCAAAAGTACTCGTTCTTTACTACTCCTCTTATGGTCACATCGAAACAATGGCGAAGGCTGTCGCTGAAGGCGCCGCATCTGAAGGGGCAGACGTGACGATCAAGCGCGTTCCGGAACTGGTTCCTGAAGAAGTGGCAAAAGCCTCTTACTACAAGATGGATCAAGAAGCCCCCATCGCAGATCCGCAGGAACTGGATCAGTATGACGCAATCATCGTCGGTTCCGGCACCCGTTTCGGCACCGTGACCTCCCAGATGCGCAATTTCTGGGACATGACTGGGGGCCTATGGGCTGCAGGCAAACTCGCTGGCAAGGTAGGCTCCGTTTTCACCTCCACCGCGACCCAGCATGGTGGTCAGGAAACAACCATTATGGGCTTCATCCCAACCCTTCTGCACCACGGCATGGTTGTCGTCGGTCTGCCAAACACCTTTACCGGCCAGATTGGCGTTGAGGAAATGAAGGGCGGCTCTCCATATGGTGCAACCACGATCACCGATGGTGACGGCTCCCGCCAGCCTTCTGCCATCGAACTTGAAGGAGCCCGCGTTCAGGGTGCTCACGTGGCCAAGATTGCAGCCAAACTGGCTTAATCAACTTTCTGCATCACTTGAATTACAACAATAAAAACAACAAAAAAAGCAATCCGGTCTGAAGAGATAAACCAGCCTTCAGACCGGAAACTTAAATGAAAAAACAATAAGGAAGGAAGCGCTATGGGACTGCTCGTTGATGGAAAATGGCATGATCAATGGTATGACACCAAATCCACCGGTGGGCGGTTTGTGCGCAAGGACTCCGCTTTTCGCAATTGGGTAACGGCTGATGGGTCTGCGGGTCCGACAGGCGAAGCGGGATTCAAGGCCGAGGCAGGACGGTATCATCTCTATGTGTCCTATGCCTGCCCCTGGGCTCACCGTACCCTCATCTTTCGCGCCCTGAAGGGACTGGAAGACATGATCTCTGTTTCCGTGGTCAACAGCTTCATGGGCGAGAATGGCTGGACTTTCGAAGAGGCGGACGGCGTCATCCCCGATCCCCTCTTCGGAGCCCGCTATTTGCACGAGATCTACACCAAGGCAGACCCGGTCTATTCGGGCCGTGTCACGGTGCCTGTGCTATGGGACAAGAAAACCGGCACGATCGTTTCCAATGAATCTTCGGAAATCATCCGCATGCTCAATTCTGCCTTCGACGGCATTGGAGCAAAGGCTGGCGACTATTGGCCAGAGCACCATCGCGCAGAAATCGAAGAACTCAACGAGCGCATCTACAACACCGTGAACAATGGGGTTTACAAAGCCGGTTTCGCGACCACGCAGGCAGCCTATGAAGAGGCTTTGACACCTCTGTTTGAAACGCTGGACTGGCTCGAAGAGCGGCTTTCAAAATCACGCTACCTATTGGACTATGGCCAGACTGAAGCTGACTGGCGCCTGTTTACGACGCTGATCCGCTTTGACTCGGTCTATTATGGTCACTTCAAGTGTAATCTGCGCTCGATCGAATCCTATCCGAACCTGTCAAACTATGTCCGCGATCTCTACCAGCAATCCGGTGTCGCCAAAACAGTTCGGATGGATCACATCAAAAACCACTATTATGCCAGCCACGACATGATCAACCCGACCCGTATCGTGCCTAAGGGGCCGGAAATTGACTATGGCCGTCCGCATAACAGGGTCAAACTCAAAGCCGCCTAGATATCTGGCAGAATTTCCGCACATACAAACAAGGCCGCGTCAGGCGGGATGCATGGTCCCCATGGCGGCCTTGGTTGATGGACAGCTAAATTGCTGCGCAGGAATTTCTTTCAATCAGTTCGCAACTTATGAGGTTGACGAAGTTGGTGGCGTGTTTTCCGTCCACGATCTCCATCACGGCTCGGCGTCCCATTTCGAAATAGGGTAGCCTGACAGTGGTAAGCTGTGGCCGGATAAGTTCCGAGATGGCTTTGAAGTCGTCGAATCCTATGACAGACAAATCATCCGGCACATGCAACCCCATGTCTGACGCTGCATTCATAACCATCATTGCTATGCGATCATTGCCACAGATTATTGCTGACGGACGATCTGGAGCGGAAAGCACTTCCTTGGCCTTCTCGTAGGCAATATAGGTTTCGCCTATGTCGAAATATCCAGAGACCCCCAGATGATACTTATCGGAACCGAGTGACACGCCCTGTTTGGCCATGGCTTTCGAGATTCCTTTCAAGCGAAGAGAGGTCGCCGGGTCTTCATGCGGCAAAGAAATCACAGCAATGTTCCGGTGCCCCAACTGCAACAGATGGGAGGCTTGCAAAAAACCGCCTTCTTCGTCATCAGGTAAAATAATCTTGCCGTTGCTATTGACCGGAGTGCAGTTCATGTAAACCACACTGTCATCGCCAAACAAATCTGCATGATTGACATATTGACGAAAACGGCATGCATAGATGAAACCGTTTGCCTTATAGGCACGAAACATACGGCAGACACCTGCCAGATTCTGAGTTTCGTGCTCAAGTGATCCCACAAGAAGAATGCGACCACTTTCCAGCGCCTGTGCCTGAGCGCCGCGAAGCAACTCGACAGAATAAGGCGACGTTGCCACATCGTCTGCGATAAATCCAATGAAAGCAAACTGATCCAAGCTATTCAGCTTATTGGTGTATTTTTCCAAATACCCCGTTTGTTCAGCCACCTCGTAGATTCGTTTGGCAGTCTCTTCACTTGAGCATCTCTTACCACGCAAAGTAAGTGACACCGTTTTATTAGAGACGCCAACTTCTCTAGCAATATCTGCTAAAGTTGTCATTGCCCACCCCACGGAAATATTAACAACGCTTTGCTGCCCGAACCCCAAATACAGGTAGAAAAGCGGAAACGCATACGTAGCTTATCTGATATGATCACCTTAGTATTTACATGCAAAATAAGGGAAAATATGAGCAGATATGCTGACCCAAGATAAGAATCGCCATCAGATAATGTCGATTCTGTCTTTTATTGTCAAAATTGCGTTAAGTTTGCAAATAGAAATTTAATTAGCCGTTGTTTCTAAATCAGATTTATTGACTTCAACGCAGTCGCGCAATTCTTTTTTTCAATTTATTGGTTTACAATGAGAAATATATATAAATTTCTTAATTCAATTATTTGTTTTGTTTATATCCAAAATTTCGTTACAAAAGACTAATCATCAATTGCATTATCCAAATCACGCGCGCACTTACAAAAATAGCCTTGTGATCAGTCAAACCGTCAGTTATGGATGTATTTAAACAATTTTGGCGATGCAGGGCAGAGCCATACATCGCAATATCGGCCCCATTCCGCAAGAAGAATCCAGACAAATATCCTTGCATCAGAGCAAGGGTCCTCAGCGAAAGCTTCGTTCATGCCTTCCATTCGTTCACCGAGAAATCTCGGCATTATGTTCGCGATCCTGGCCTCGATCATATTCTCAATGCACGATGCAGTTTCAAAGCTTCTCGTCGTGGATCATTCTGTGTGGTTTATCATGATGGTTCGTTACTGGTTCCACTTGATCGTTGCCATCATCTGGGCGCTGATGAGCAAAGAAGGTCTGCGAGAGGCGATCAAAACACCCCGACCATTTCTTCAAATACTACGCGGTATCTTGCTCGTTACTGAAATCGCTCTGATCATCTATGCTTATAGTATGCTGGGACTGGCCGAAGTTACCACGATCATCATGGTTCATCCTCTTCTCGTTACGGGTCTGGCGGCGCTCTTCTTGGGTGAAGTCGTGGGTTGGCACAGGATCGGCGCATTGTTGGTGGGCTTGCTGGGTTTGGGTGTCATCATGCAACCAAGCGGCAATATTTTCGGTTACGGGGGCTTTGTTGCGCTGGCGGCCACAACGGCATTTGCGCTTTATCAGCTGTTCACGAGGCTCGCCAGCCGACATGACAGCACTTTGACGTCCTTCTTCTATGCTGGTTTGATCGGGGTGATCCTGACTACCTGGCCGGGCTTGAAGATGGCTCCGGATTGGGCCACCATGAACTGGCCTCTATTGGCAGGGGCCTGCATTTTCAGTACGGCAGCGCATTTCAGCGTCATGAAAGCCTTGTCTCTCACCGAAGCCAGTGCAATTCAGCCCTTTACCTATATGCAAATTGTCTGGTCCATCCCCATCGGCTTTGCCGTCTTTGGCGCTCTTCCAATATGGTCAACCATTCTGGGAGCCATCATGATTGTGGGGGCCGGTCTCTATGCGATTTACAGAGGTCGGGTGCAACCCTCCTGACCAACGTCAAACGAGATGACTTTTCGTACACCGAAAGCCGCAAGCAAAGCAAATATCGGTCACAAGAGGGGGCTCAGCCCCCCTTGCTTGAGAATTATGACTATATTCCATATTGTTAGAGCAATGCTCCCTCACCTATCATGGGGTCAAGGGTTCGATGGTGGATCGGCATCTAGGTCGTTGGTCTGTTGCATCACTTGTCGGCAGATTTTTTTAATTTCCCACGCGCCTCGGCACTGAACAAGACACAACAACAAGACCACAATGGTTTGACTGTTTGATGCTGAAGCAGATGCCAACTGCAGTGCGATCCAAACGTGCTGCCCAGGTCCCCGCTAGTTCCCTTTCTGGAGCGCTGCGTCCGGCCCGAGTATGCCACCAATATTCGTGTTTCGGCCTGCCCGATCGCTGAACCCAGCGGAGTGAGAAGGAGGAAGCACCATGACCATCAAAAGTATTCTTTACGCCTATTGTGGCGAACAGGATGAAGACAGTGGGCTTGATTTTGCCATCAAACTTGCCCAACGCTATGATGCCTGGCTTGCTGGCGTCATCCGGCATGGCTACTCAAAAATGGAACGGCGCATTGCCACCATTGTCTCTGATGAAGTGCATCTTGCCGTAAAAGCTGCAGAGAAGAAGCGGATTGATGACATCACCAGCCGCTTCCACGAGACCGTAAGTGCCGCAGGCCTTGCCGAGCGCTCAAATTTCATCGACATCGAACCTCATATGATGATGTCTATCTCAGAGATTGCGCGCTGCTATGACTTTGTGGTCACAGGCAATCATCCAGAGGATGAAAATTTCGAGTTTCTGGCTGCCTATCCGGACAGGATCGCACTGCAAAGCGGCAGGCCTGTCATTGTGGTGCCCGATGGCTACAAGACCCATGGCCCAGCCAAAAAGATCCTGATTGCATGGGATGGCAAGCGAACCATTGCCAGAGCTATCGGCGATGCCATGCCAGTTTTGGAGAAGCACACGGATGTTACCCTTTTGACAGTAGGTCCATCTCATACGGTGGATCAGCATCCTGACGGGGGCATTATGGCACTGTTTGCACGCCATGATGTGAAGGCAGAGCATATTCACGACAGAGGCGTGGGCCGCTCAGTTGCTGAAACCATCGTTCAAACCGCCGATGAATTGGGCTCGGACCTGATCATCATGGGGGCCTATGAGCATTCCAAATTCTCGCAGGATCTTTTCGGAGGGGTTACCACTGAAATGCTGAAAAGCGTTCATGTACCGGTGTTCATGGCTCACTGAGCAAAATATCGCTGTTTGACCATGGCGAGTGCGCCGGATGGGCCGATGCATCTCTTGCACTGAGCATCAGCCCTAAAAGGCCTCTAGCTGGCAGCTTGAAGAATAGCAATCAGGTCTTTCTCTGTAAGAGGAACCGGATTGCCTTTCATGGAAGATGCTGCGGCTGAGGCTTTGGCGACAGATGGGACTTGAGCCTCGGAAAGGCCCAGTTCCGAAAGACCGGGCAATGCGTTGGCGCTGGACCAGCTCGCCAATCGGTCAAACGCCTGATCGGCGGGGCATCCCAAGGCTCCGCCGATCCAGCTTTTCACGTCTGCAAAGCGCGCGATCAGGCTTTGCCTTGTTTCCTCTCCCAAGTCTGGCGAAAGCTGAACCGCGCGTTCATTGGCAATCAAAACGTGAGGCAGAAGCGTGCCGCACAATGCGCCATGGGCGGCACCTGTAACGCCCCCAAGAACGCCAGCCAGTCCGTGAACAGCGCCAAGGCCGGCATTGGCCAGAGCCAAACCACCGCACAGGCTCGCCCAGGCCATATCGTCACGCGCAGGCTTTGTTTCAGCTTGCATCAAGTGAACCAGAGCAGATATGCCTTTGGGAATGGCATCCCGGCAAATGAGATCAGTCATTCTATTGGCCTTGCAGGAAAGATATGGCTCAATGACTTGCGTTACGGCATCAAGCCCACTTGCCAGCGTAATGGCGCGGGGCAGATGATCTGTCAATGCAGGATCGACGATCGCTAGCGTTGGTACCATTCTGGCATCTCGCAAGGAGACTTTTCGCGATGCCTCAGGAACTGTCAGCACCGCATTCTTTGTAACTTCCGCTCCAGTGCCTGCTGTGGTAGGCAACGCAGCAAAGGGCAATGGTGCTTTCTCCAGAGGCAGTCCCTTTCCAACCACTTCCAGATAGTCCAGAACAGGCCTATCCGCCGGAACAAGTGCCGCCAATGCTTTGCCTGCATCGATCACCGCGCCACCACCGATCGCAATCACGGCTTTGACTTTGGTAGCCTTGGCATAGGCCACCCCTTCCTCCACGAGCGCAATGTCAGGCTCTTTGGGCACCGAAAAATTTGCAACTTCATGGCCCATCTCCACCAATGCCTCATATAGCCATCCCGCTCGCTTGCCATCGCTGCCATGGACAAGAAGCAGAGGAGAGCCAAGCTTTGCCAATTCGGCAACAGACCTGATGGCCGAATTACGCCCAAAGGAAATGGTCGTTGCAGTCATGAACTGAAAGGATGAAGAAGCGAAGGACATGAAGTAGCTCCCTGAGAATATCAGCTAAAAGGGCAAACCATCCGCGCTCGATTGGAGAGCACTTGGCCGCATTTCATATCAAACGGCGCTTGCGGCTTTGCCGTCAAGAGAGGAAATCCGTTGGGCACTGGCTTTACCATTGTGCACCGCAACGATTGCATTGACAAAAATCACGATATTTCGGGAAAATCCAGTCACGCACCTATCATTTTTCACTTTGCGACTCTCCTTAGGCACATGCACCCAGCGCATAGCTAAATCCCACTTTCAAAAAACTACCTAAAACCAAAGGATTAGTCTCAATTAATAAGTTCGATCACTTGCCTACTTTTGCGTTGCGGTGCAAAAACCCCGTCCTTATAAGTGTTTATACGGAATTATTTGCTCTAAATATGCATGTTTCGAGCACATCTTTTTCCGCTTAGCACCTCCATTGAGCTATGCATTTAATGCAAATCGCTCATTCCAGCTACTATCCCATTGTTTTTAAAAGCTTTTTCTTAACGATTTTAGGACCATTCAGATTGCGTCATGATGGTGCTTTGTTATATACTGCCTTCGAAAGTCAAGGAGGGAGTTCTTATAAGAACAAGGCTGCAAATCTTCAAACGCTCCAACCTTGCGGAAACCCAGGCGACTGACTTGTATCAATCGAGTGAAGCACAACGCTCGAAACGGGTTAGCTATGCCAAAATGATGGTTCTCGATACCATCAAAAGAACACGGAACCCGAATATACTCGTTTAACTGTGAGGATACCGAAAATGAACTATATGAGTGACAAACCCGTTGTTGCCGATCCATGGCAGGGGTTTTCCGATGGTGAATGGCGCAATAAAGTTGATACGCGCGGCTTCATTCAGGAAAACTACACTCCATATGAAGGCGACGACAGCTTCCTCGCAGATGCTACAGACCGCACCAAGAAACTTTGGGAAGAACTTGGTGATCTATTGAAACAGGAACGTGAAAAAGGCGTTCTGGCTGTTTCCATGATCCCTGCTTCCATTACTGCTCACGACGCCGGTTATATCAACAAAGAACTCGAAATCATCGTTGGCCTGCAGACAGACGCTCCTCTGAAACGTGCGATCATGCCAAACGGTGGCTATCGTATGGTTGAAGCCAGCCTTGATGCCTACGATTTCCCACATGACGAGAATGTTGCCGAAATCTGGAACAAATATCGCAAGAGCCACAACCAGGGCGTTTTTGACGTATATACCCCAGACATCAAAGCCTGCCGTCACTCTGGTGTGATCACCGGTCTTCCAGATGCTTATGGCCGTGGCCGTATCATCGGTGACTATCGCCGTGTTGCTCTTTACGGTATCGACTTCCTGCGTGAACAGAAAAAAGTTGAATTCGCAGAACTCAACGATGCAGTCTTCACCGACGACATCCTGCGCACTCGCGAAGAGCTGAGCGAACAGTTCCGTGCTCTTGCTGAGCTGAAAGAAATGGGCTTGAAATATGGCATCGACATGTCCAAGCCAGCTACAAACGCTCGCGAAGCTATCCAGTTCACCTACCTTGCATATCTGGCTTCTGTTAAAGAACAGAACGGTGCTGCAATGTCTCTGGGTCGTGTTTCCACCTTCCTCGACATCTATGTAAAACGCGACATCGATGCTGGTCTTCTTACCGAAGAACAGGCACAGGAAATGGTCGACGACTTCATCATCAAACTCCGCCTCGTTCGCTTCCTGCGTACGCCGGAATATGATGAACTGTTCTCTGGCGATCCAGTATGGGTTACCGAAAGCCTTGGTGGTATGGGTCTTGATGGCCGCACCATGGTTACCAAGAGCTGCTTCCGCTTCCTGAACACCCTTTACAACCTTGGCCCTGCACCAGAACCGAACCTTACTGTTCTGTGGTCTTCCAAACTGCCTCGCGGCTGGAAAGACTTCTGCGCTAAAGTTTCCAAAGACACCAGCGCCATCCAGTATGAAAACGACGATCTGATGCGTCCGAAATGGGGCGATGATTACGGCATTGCTTGCTGCGTATCCGCAATGGCTATCGGCAAACAGATGCAGTTCTTCGGTGCTCGCGCCAACCTTGCAAAATGCATGCTCTATGCAATCAACGGCGGTGTTGACGAAAAGACTGGCAAGACGATCGCTCATGGCTTCGAACCAATCACAGCCGACGTGCTCGACTATGATGAAGTTGTTGCCAAATACGACAAAATGATGGACTGGCTTGCTGCGACCTACGTCAAGGCTCTGAACGCTATCCATTACATGCACGACAAATATTCTTACGAACGCATTGCAATGGCTCTGCATGACCGTGACATTCTTCGCACCATGGGTTGCGGTGTTGCTGGTCTGTCCATCGCAACTGACGCTCTTTCTGCAATCAAAAATGCGAAAGTACACGTCATCCGTAACGAAGACGGTCTTGCTGTTGACTATAAGATCGAAGGCGACTTCCCTTGCTATGGCAACAACGAAGACAGCGTTGACCAGATCGCAGTTTGGCTGACCGAAACCTTCATGAAAAAGGTTGCTGCACAGCCTCACTTCTATCGTGATGCAATGCCTACCCAGTCTATCCTGACCATTACCTCCAACGTGGTTTATGGCAAGAAGACCGGTAACACCCCTGACGGTCGTCGTGCTGGTACTCCGTTCGCTCCGGGCGCAAACCCAATGAACGGTCGTGACAAGAAAGGCTTCGTTGCTGCAGGTGCTTCTGTTGCAAAACTGCCTTACGACTACGCTCAGGACGGCATCAGCTGGACAGCTTCTGCTACGCCTTCTTCCATGGGTCACACCGAAAAAGAGCAGGTTCGCAACCTTGCTAACTGCCTTGACGGTTTCACCGATGCTGGTGGGTTCCATGTGAACGTCAACATGCTTCGCCGCGAAACCCTTGAAGACGCAATGGATCATCCTGAGAAATATCCTCAGCTGACCGTTCGTGTTTCCGGTTACGCTGTGAACTTCATCAAGTTGACCCGCGAACAGCAGCTCGATGTTCTCAGCCGTACCTTCCATGACCACATGTAAGGTTGAGCGCTTAAAGCTCATCTGACCTAAAACAAGACGAGCCGGAAAGCCCAAGCTTTTCGGCTTTTCTTTTACGCTCTCTTTGCCTGCCCGGATTGGCCACCATATCTCTGGCATGGCTCAGCCGATGATGGTAAGGAGAAACGACGATAGTTTGAGCCATCTGATCAGGCTTGCTTATCGCACCAGATTTACCGCTTTCTCATCCCCCGATGAGGAACGGCAAGAGACCAAACGAGACCACTTGTTCCCCTAAAGGAGGACCGGCCTTGAACACAGCCGAAAATGAATCCCAAGCACTCGAACGCAAAGACCCGTCAGAATATGGGTTTCTCCACTCCATGGAGTCAGGCGCCGCAGTAGACGGCCCGGGCATGCGCTTTGTCTTCTTTATGTCCGGCTGCCAATTCAAATGCCTTTATTGCCACAATCCCGATACATGGAAGCTGCATAACGGCACTTACATCGATATCGAAGGCGTTCTGAAGGAAATCAAAGGCTATGCCCGGTTTCTCAAATTTGCCGGAGGCGTAACATTCTCCGGTGGCGAACCGATGATGCAGGCGCCTTTCGTTGGCGCCGCCGCAAAGGCCATCAAGGAGAAGTTCGACCTCCACATTGCGCTCGATACACAAGGCTTTCTGCATGGCAATGTGGAAGATGACTGGTTCGACGCATTCGACCTGATCATGCTCGATATCAAGCATATCAATCCGGACGTTTATCTTGAACTGACATCGCAGCCACTACAGCCGACGCTGGACTTCGCTCAGCGCATGGTGCGCCTCAAGAAGCAAATGCGCATTCGTTACGTCCTCGTTCCCGATTGGACCGATGCTAAGGAAGATATCGAGAAAATGGCCGACTATGTCGCCAGCCTTGGTGATGTGATTGAATTGGTTGAAGTGTTGCCATTTCACCAGCTTGGCACATCCAAATGGGAAAAGCTCGGCCTTGAATATAAGCTGAAAGATCTGCGCACTCCGACCAACGAGGAAGCAGAAGCTGCACGCGAGATTTTCCGTGCGCGCGGTCTGGAAACGACCTGATCCAGAAGCTCAAGCCAAAAGAAACAAGCTCCTTCTCAAGCATCGTTGAGAAGGGGCTTTTCTTTGTCTTGGAGGCAGATGCCTGTACAAACGAATTGTGCCTATGTCAGGACCAGTTATAGCCCTGATTGATCAGAAGGAATCGAGTTCAATGCGCAATCCGGCCTCGGCATTTGAACGCTCCATGGCCTCGATGAAGCGCTGCACCTTGAGGGCATCACGGCCCGTTGCATATAGGTGATCGGCTTTGCCTTCGACAACATCGGCGAAGTTTTCGATAATCCGCATGTGCCAATCGGATGGAAAAGCCATTGGATCGGCTCCGGCTCCGGAATTGCCCCGTTCCTCATATTTCTCTTCGTGACCATCACGCAAGATCACTTTCAGACTGCCCCCTTCAAGAATGGCCGAGCCCAGCGTACCATCAACGCGGATTGACTCTGAGGCACCCGGAAAACTCGCCGTTGTGGCACAGATTGAGCCAACAGCGCCCATTTCGAACAGAACGGCAGCGCTTGCAAAATCCTCGGATTCCATGTCGTGCAATTGTGTGGTTGCCAGCATGGCCTGCACGGACTTTACCGGCCCGAACAGATGGAGCATCAGATCAAGCACATGAATGGCTTGCGTGATGAGAACTCCGCCTCCATCCTGATCATAGGTTCCACGACCCGGCTGATCATAATATTCCTGCGGACGCCACCATGGCACATCGACGCGGACCATGGCGATATCGCCGAGCTGTTTGGTTTCGAGCAATTCTTTCAGGTGCGTCGCGCCAGACCTTGTTCTGTGCTGAAAGACCGTCCCCAGATGCAGATTGGCCTTCTCCATGATTTCAACCAGCTCGGTCGCAGCCGAGAGGGTGCGCTCGATGGGCTTTTCCATGAGAATGTGCTTGCCAGCGGCAGCAAGCGTGGTGACGATTTCTTTTCGGCTATCCGGTGGGGTCAGCAACAGAACAGCTTCGGTTTCAGGGTCTGCTGCGATGGCTTCAACGGAGGGGAAGGCTTTGATCTGCATTGCTTCGGCGGCAGAATCCCGGCGGGTTTTGCTGCGCATATAAAGTCCGGTCAGCTCTATCCGCTCATTCAGGGATTCCAGCGCAGCAACATGGGCGCGAGCGGCCATGCCCAATCCGATTACAGCGAGCTTCATAGTCCCTCCTTCACTCGGTTACACTCAACTTCGGCGTTATTTCTCACCGTGATATTGTTTTTATAGTTTCTAACGATGGGGTAAAGTTTCCGTTTTGACAAGCCAAGAGTTGTCATGACGGACAAGCAATTGATGCAACTTCGGTATCAACTCTTACAAGGCGGGCTCATATAGCGGACCCAAGAGGACAAAAAAGCCGCTACAAGAGCAATCCTGCAGCGGCTTTTTTTGATAGAACAGCGAGCTTGTCTATTCTTCGAACTCGATCAGCAGATCCTTGGCATCGATCTTGCCGCCCGGCGTGACATGGACTTCCTTGATCACGGCATCACGCTCGGCGTGGATACCGGTTTCCATCTTCATCGCCTCAATGGTGAGCAGAAGATCTCCGGTGCGGACCTTCTGACCGGCCTTGACGCCGATGGTGGCAACAACGCCGGGCATTGGTGCGCCGATATGGTTCGGGTTGTTCGGTTCTGCTTTCGGGCGCATGGCCGTGGACGACTTGACCAGACGGTTAGGCACCGTGACCGACCGTGGCTGACCGTTCAGTTCGAAATAGACTTTTACGTCGCCCTCGTCATTGGTCTCCGAGATGGCCTGCATGCGAATTTCCAGCGTTTTGCCCGGAGAAATTTCGGCAGAGATTTCCTCGCCCTGCTCCATGCCATAGAAGAAGGTCTTCGTAGGCAAGGTGCGAACCGGACCGTAAGCACGGTGGCGGCCCATATAGTCCAGGAACACCTTCGGATACATCAGATAGCCGTTGAGATCCTCATCATCCACTTCAAAGCCTTCAAGTTCTTCGGAGAGCTTCTTGCGGACATCTTCCAGATCCACAGCAGGCAAATGCTTACCGGGACGCTCGGTGTTGGGCTTTTCTCCTTTGAGAACCTTCTCGATGATGTTGGCAGGGAACCCACCTTCTGGCTGCCCCAGATTGCCGCGCATCATGTCGATAACCGAATCCGGGAAGGACAAGTCAACCGTCGGGTCTTCCACCTGTTTGCGGGTTAGCCCCTGACTGACCATCATCAGAGCCATATCACCAACGACCTTGGAAGACGGAGTTACTTTTGGAATATCGCCAAACATCAGGTTCACATCGGCATAGGTTTGCGCCACCTCGTGCCAACGTTCTTCAAGACCCATGCTGCGCGCCTGTGCCTTCAGGTTGGTATATTGGCCGCCTGGCATCTCATGCAGATAGACCTCAGACGCCGGAGCGCTGGTGCCACTTTCAAAGGCAGCATATTGACCACGCACCGCTTCCCAATATTCGGAAATGTCGCGGATGGCTTCCACATCGAGACCAGAATCTCGTTCGGTGTTGCGCACCGCTTCAACGATAGAACCAAGGCACGGTTGAGAGGTGGAGCCAGAGAAGGCATCCATGGCCGCATCAACCACATCAACCCCGGCTTCTGTTGCAGCCAGAACCGTAGCCGCCGAAATGCCGGAGGTATCGTGGGTGTGCAGGTGAAGAGGTAGGCCCACCTCTTCCTTCAAAGCCTTGACGAGCACTTTTGCCTGTGCTGGCTTGAGCAAACCAGCCATATCCTTGAGGCCAAGAATATGGGCGCCCGCATCTCGCAGCTCCTTGCCCATCTTGACATAATAGTTCAGATCATACTTCGCCCGGTTTGGATCGAAAATATCACCGGTGTAGCAGATCGTACCTTCGCACAGCTTGTTGTTTTCCAGAACAGCATCCATGGCGACCCGCATATTCTCAACCCAGTTAAGGGAGTCGAAAACGCGGAACAGGTCAACTCCGGTGATGGCGGCCTGCTTGACAAAACTCTGAACCACATTGTCCGGATAGTTGGTATAGCCAACGCCATTGGAGCCGCGCAGCAGCATCTGGATCATGATGTTTGGCATGGTGGCGCGCAGATCTCGCAGACGCTGCCATGGGCATTCCTGCAAGAAGCGATAGGCCACATCGAACGTCGCCCC
Organism: uncultured Cohaesibacter sp.; assembly: GCF_963664735.1. Classification (NCBI taxonomy): domain Bacteria; kingdom Pseudomonadati; phylum Pseudomonadota; class Alphaproteobacteria; order Hyphomicrobiales; family Cohaesibacteraceae; genus Cohaesibacter; species uncultured Cohaesibacter sp. Next base: position 1,666,612 of record NZ_OY761553.1, read on the forward strand.
ACCCCATGCTTCGACAGAGAAGAGCTGAGGCAGGTTAAGCGCATAGCTTGGAGCCACCTTGATCATGTCAATGGAACGCATGCGGGTCGCCAGCAGCGACTGATGCCCATCGCGCATGGTGGTGTCGGTCAGGAGCAGCTGTTTCTGTTCAGCCAACCAATCGGCGACGGCCTTAGGCCCTTTCTCGTCGAGCAGATTGCGTGTTCCTGCGGCGGGCTTTTCAGCACGTGGAGCCGGAATGACGGGTGCCCGAAGCCCCTCGGCCGGACGCGGACGATCCTTGGCTTCAGGATGACCGTTCACGGTGATGTCGGCAATGTAGGTCAGCACCTTGGTGCCGCGGTCGCGACGCTTCTTAAAGGTGAAAAGCTCCGGCGTGGTGTCGATGAACTTGGTCGTATAAGTATTGTTGAGGAATGTCGGGTGCTTGAGCAGATTTTCCACGAAACGAATGTTGGTCGAAACACCGCGCACGCGGAATTCACGCAAGGCGCGATCCATACGGGCAATAGCCTGTTCTGGTGTCGGCGCCCATGCGGTCACCTTGGTCAGAAGACTATCGTAATAACGGGTGATGACACCGCCAGTATATGCCGTGCCGCCATCAAGACGCACGCCCATGCCGGTCGCAGAGCGGTAGGCATTGAGACGACCATAATCGGGAATGAAGTTGTTCTGGGGATCTTCGGTGGTAACACGGCACTGAAGTGCGTGGCCGTGCAGCTGAATGCCTTCCTGAGAGGAGACGCCGGTAGCTTCCTCAATGGTTTTGCCTTCCGCGATCTTGATCTGTGCCTGCACGATGTCGACGCCGGTAACTTCCTCGGTGACCGTATGCTCCACCTGAACGCGCGGGTTGACTTCGATGAAGTAGAAATGGCCGCTTTCCATATCCATCAGGAATTCGACCGTCCCTGCGCACTCGTAATTCACATGCTTACAGATCTTGTAGCCAAGCTCGCAGATTTCCTTGCGCTGTTCATCCGTCAGATAGGGCGCTGGCGCACGTTCGACGACTTTCTGGTTGCGACGCTGCACCGAACAGTCACGCTCATAAAGGTGATACATGCCGCCATGGCAATCGCCCAGAATCTGGACTTCCACATGGCGGGCACTGGTAATCATCTTTTCCAGATAGCCTTCACCGTTGCCAAAGGCATTCTCTGCCTCGCGGCGACCTTCGCGGATTTTGTCTTCCAGTTCTTCGGGACCATAGATCGGACGCATGCCGCGTCCGCCGCCGCCCCAGCTGGCTTTCAGCATCAGGGGATAGCCGATTTTCTCCGCTTCCACAGCGATCTCAGCCATATCATCGCCGAGCACTTCGGTTGCCGGAATGACAGGTACGCCAGCCTCAATAGCCACCTTGCGCGCCGAGGCCTTGTCGCCCAGCTTGCGCATGGTTTCCGCTTTAGGACCGATGAACGTGATGCCTGCCTTGGTGCAGGCGTCGACGAATTCAGGGTTTTCAGAGAGCAAACCGTAGCCCGGATGGATTGCATCGGCACCGCATTCCTTGGCGACCCGAATAATCTCGGAAATAGACAAATATGCCGCAACCGGCCCCATGCCCGCACCAACGCGATAGGCTTCATCCGCCTTGAACCGGTGCAAGCTCAGCTTGTCTTCTTCTGCATAAATCGCAACTGTCCGCTTGCCCAGCTCGTTTGCTGCGCGCATGACACGAATGGCGATTTCACCACGGTTTGCAATCAGGATTTTTTTGAAGTCAGCCATAACTATTCCCGGTTTCTATTCTCAAGCGAGCCCCATATGCCTCTCGCCAGAGAAAAAGGATGATCGAAAAGGATGGGGATATTTCCAGCCCGAATCTGAAGCCCCCGTTTCACTTTGTCCTTATTAGACAGAGCAAGATATTATCGCGCGATACGGGTAATTCTACCAAGCACTTTTCTTACAAATTTGTCGAATCTTGCATCATGAAATCGGCCTTGTGGACATCGATATAATTGATATATATCAAATTGAACAGGAAGAACAATAGCCCATTCCCGTATTAGTGGTTCTCAGCCCCAAACTCTTTAAAAACTTGTGGAGGGTATTTAGTGATCAGCCGTACTGATGCTTGCAAACAGAGTTTTCAGTCCGTCTCTGATTGGCTCGGGTTTGCGGCTTTTCTCGTTGACATAGACATGCACGAAATGGCCACGGGCAGATGTCATCTCATCATCATTACGAAACAGGCCAATTTCATAACGCACCGAAGTTGTCCCGACATGGGTTATCCGCAACCCCACGGTCACGACATCGGGAAAAGAAATTTCCTCAAAATAGGTACAGCCATTTTCTACCACAACGCAAATCTGCTCATCACGGGAAGTATCCAGAGACGTATTCTTCATTAGCCAGCCAGCAATGGCACTGTCGAAAAAAGAATAATGCACTGCGTTATTGAGATGACCGAAACTGTCGTTGTCGTTCCAGCGTGTTGGAACAACCTCAAAGCATTTATAGTCAGCTCTGCTATCAGGAACGATCCGCATTATAACTTCCTTACTCTACGAATTTTTGCAATACACAGGATAACCTTGAAAAATGAGAAGCAAGTCATGGGCTTTCTTCTCATTTTCTCCAAAATAATCGATATAAAAAGCGATCAGCGTATCATCGCCCAATGGTATTTTTTCGGCTACTGTTGGGCGTTGCGTTTAAACATGATCAGTGCTCTTCGCGTACCCGAACCAAAATCGGCATCGATGATACTTTTGTAAAAGCCCTTTTCTTTCAGAATTTTCTGGATTTCCTGACGGGTCTCCTCAGAAAGAACGCCGGGGGCCTCAAACAGGATTTTCTGAGTATCCTTATCATCACCCGCAAAAGCAGAAAGGATCAATTCCGCGGCCTTTCTGGGGTCCTGTTCAACGCCATGTCCGCGATCGTAGAATATACCCAGATCGGCAGAAGCTTCGGCGATTTTCAAAGCGCTTGCCTTGGCGAACAGTTCTGCTGCGCGCTTATAGTTGCGCGCAGTGCCGACACCATCGCGATACATGGATGCGGCAAAAACCATGCCGCCGGGATTTCCATTTTTGGCAGCCTTCTCAAACCATGAAAGCGCTTCAGACTGGCTTTTGCCGACGGTTTCCCCGTTTTTATACATGACGCCCAAATATGCCATCGATTGACCGCTCCCCAACTCGGCACCTCTGAGGGTTGCCGAATAGGCCAGCTCGCGCTTTCCTGCCTTGTGAAAACCGCGTGTTAGCTGAGTGTAGAAGCGGGCTTCTTCCGGGTGGGACGCAATGGCTTCCTGACAGGCTTCAATAACCTTTTCTGCATTAAGATCTGCATAGAAGACGCCCTTGGCGACCGCATCAGGATCAAATGGATGAGCGGCCAAGCGGTCACAGTCCGTTTCAGGCGCCGGGGTTGCAGGTTTTGCTTGGGTGACCGCAGCATCAGCCTTGGTTGCAGCCTTTAATTCAACAGATTTCGTCTCTGCTTTGGGCTCAATCGGCTCAGCCATATCTTCTTTGGGCGCAGCTGTGCCTGTGGGCGCGGGTACAGGAGCCGCTTGCTCCGACTCTGAAGCGGGTTCCTCTATCTGCTTTTGCTCGGCAGCCTCTGGCGCAGAGGTAACCGGAACACTCGGTTCAAGCTCTTCAGATGGCGTTTGGACTGGTAGTTCCTCAACCTCTTTTTTCTCGACCTCAGAAGTAGCATCGGGCTCTGTTGCAGGCTCAGCAGCTTTCTCAGTTGCGGCCTGTGCGGTTTCTTTAGCAGGTTCAACTTGGGCGACCGGTTCCACCGGTTTTTGTGTTGCTTCGGTTTCAGCTTCCACTTTTTCTGTTTTTACTGGTGCCTCTTGCGGCTTTTGCTCGTTAGCGCTAGCCGGAGCGAGAGGGGTGACAGGAGATGGGGCCTGCTGCGCGGCGGGTTCTGCCGCATTGACTTCGGCTGCTGTGATCTTCATTTCGCTTGAAGAAAGTGCACTCGGCTGATTGGCAAAAGTGTTGATCGCGGCGCCATCGCCCACCTTGGGCATCTTCAGAGGCACTTTGCTTGGCTCAACAACGATCTTGTTTCCCTGAACCTCCTTGACGGTCCAAGCAAGGTCTGGCTGCCCGGTTTGCTCACCGGATGCATCTGCTTCAAATTCAACCTTGTCACCAATCGAAACCATTTCGTTTGCCGGAAGAGCGAGTTCAATGTTTCCACTGTAGAGAACTGCCGAGACAGAAGTTTTCACTTCAACCATTCCGGCATGTGCCATCATGGCTGAGAGCAGCAGGGAGATGCCCCCTAATCCGGCACATTTGAGCGCGGTTTGGCTCATTCCACTCCAGCTAACACCCATTTTCAAACCCCTCTCTCCACTCACTGCGAATCTCTCGCTTTGCACGTTCCTACAGCGTTACCATTTTATGAACCGGTTTGCATGACTTTGACATGCGCAATCAAGTCTGCAAGCCCGAACCTGATCTCTTGGGTTGTATGTGAATGCGATACGTCATTCCGTGTCAATAAGCCGCCTAATCCCGTCATGATGCAATTTGTCAATGCTCGTGCAAATCAAAAACAATTTATTTCGACTAAGACATCTTTTCACTCACATTTGCCGTATTCATGCTTCATAATGCCAAGGCATGTTTTAAAGCTTAGATTTTTTGAATATCGCTATTCTCTTGGCCGTGGACAGGTCTATAAGAGGGCGCGGATTGCGAATTGATGATGATCGGAGGGACCATGATCCGGAATCTACCTACCTTATTTGCACTTGTTCTGTTTTCGCTACCATTGGCCCCTAGCAGTTGGGCTCTGGATGGCAATTATCGGAACGAAATCATCCTCTCGCCCGAGACCGATTATTATGGCTTTGATTTCAAGACCCTCAAGAAAGTCTCTTTGGACCAATGCCAGTCCGCGTGCCTCAAAACACCAGAATGCAAGGCGTTCACCTATAATGAGAAAGCCAAAGTCTGCTTCCTGAAATCTGACTTTGCCAAGGCAACGCCTTTCAAGGGCGCAACATCGGGGCGGATTGCTTCCCGTTTTGAAGAGGAAGACATTGGCAAAGCAGCTCCCTTGTCCAATATTTCCCAGAGCATGTATCGAGCAGCCAGCTCTCTGAGCAAGGGGATTGCCAATTCGAAACCCGTTACGGGTCTTATGGGATTTGACGAGTTGGTCCAGCGCGGATATGGCGCGATGGATTTCAACGATCCAACCGGGGCAATGAATTTCTTCCATGATGCCTTGGCGCTCAATCCTGCCGACAGCGACATTTGGCGCTCCTATTCCGAAGCGGCCACGCAACTGGCAAAAACAACCAAAGACAGCCGGCAAGCCCGCGATTATCGCTCGCTGGCCATCAATGCGGCGCTTAACGCCTATTCCAATTCACGCAGCCGAACGGTACGCGCCGCAGCACTTTCCCAGCTTGCCCATGCGCTTGAGAACAGTTCCCGTTTTCGCCAGGCAATCGATACGTTCAAACTGGCTCTGTCATTGCACGAAAATCCGGTCGATCGCGACGATTATCGCCGTTTGCTAGAAAGCCACGGTTTCCGCATGATCAACCACAGCATTGATGCAGATTTGCAAAATCCGCGCATATGCGTTCAATTCTCCGAGGATCTGAAAAGCGGGTTCGGAGATTATGCAAGTTTCATCCGCATCAATCAGCAAGAACCCAAAGCGCTGGATGTAAGCGGGCGCCAGATCTGCGTGGAAGGGCTCAAACACGGCACAAACTATCAGCTAGATGTTCGCGAAGGTTTGCCTGCTGACAATGGCGAGCAACTGCTTTCTAACCTGCAGCTGGACATTTATGTTCAGGATCGCACGCCCGGCATGCGCTTTAGCGGCAACAACTATGTTTTACCAGCCAATAACCGTCGCGGCATTCCGCTGGTTTCGGTCAATGCCGATGAAGCGGAACTGGCGCTTTACCGCATCAATGATCGTTCTCTGGCGCAACTGGTGCGCGGGTCGCGCTTCCTCAGCCAGATTGAAGACTGGCAGCTATCGGATCTGACGGACAGCATGGGCTCTCCTGTCTGGAAAGGCTCCATGAGCATAACGCCAGAAAAGAACCGCGAAGTGGTAACAGCCATTCCGATTGACGAAGCTCTGCCAGACCGTAAACCCGGCGTCTATTTGATGACGGCATCAGTCAAGACGATCAACCTGAGTGACTATCCTTCGATTGCCAGCCAGTGGTTCGTGATCTCAGACATCGGATTGACAACCTTCTCCAGCACGAAGTCGATGTCAACTGAAGATGGCGCAATGACAAAGCATGATCTTGGCGGAATGCAGGTCTTTGCGAGGTCGCTGGAAAGCGCAGCACCTCTCAAGGGCATCGATATTCAGCTTATCGCGCGCAATAATGAAATTCTGGGCACAGGCACCAGTGATGAAACCGGCATGGTTACTTTTGATGCCGGTCTTTTGCGTGGATCTGACGGTCTTGCCCCCGCGGTTCTTACTGCCGCCAATGATGAAGATGGCGACTTTGTTTTCCTCGATCTCACCCGTGCGGGCTTTGATCTTTCTGACCGCGGCGTCACCGGCCGCCCATCGCCTGAAGGCGTCGATGTCTATGCATGGACGGAACGCGGTGTCTATCGCCCCGGTGAAGAGGTTCATGTCTCAGCGCTGGCTCGCGATGCAGGTGCCCGCTCAGTGGATGATCTGCCGCTTACCTTTGTGTTCTTGCGCCCCGATGGCGTTGAAGCCCAACGCCTGATCGGCTCAGGCAAAGCGCTTGGCGGTTATGCGGTTGATCTGCCTCTGGTCAGCAATGCCAAACGCGGAGGATGGCGGGTACAGATATTCGCAGATCCCAAGAAACCGGCGCTTGGTGAAGTCAGCTTCCTTGTTGAAGATTTCACTCCCGATCGTACGGATATGACCATCACACCTGACAGCGATGTCATTGTGCAGGATGAAAAAGCAACGGGAAAAATTGAGGGCCGTTATCTCTATGGCGCTCCCGCTGCCGGACTTGGCGTCTCGGCAAACCTGCTACTGAAGGACAGCCGCAGCATTAAAGGCTATGATGGCTATCTGTTCGGCCTTGACGAAGAAGAGAGCACGGGCGTGCAAATGCTGCATGTAGATTCGTTGCAGCCGCTTGATGCCAAGGGAGAAGGCCATTACGAGTTTATCCTTGGCGAGCTTTCCGCCACAACCCGTCCGCAAGTCGCCGATCTTGTTATCAGCATGAGCGAAGGCTCAGGCCGTGCAATCGAGCGCCGCGCACACTACCGGATTGAACCTCAAGAGGTGATGCTGGGCATCAAACCTCAGTTTGAAGACAAACAAGTCAGCGAAAACAGCGATGCGCAATTCCAGCTGATTGCCGTCAACCCGGATACGACGCGCGCTTCAAAAGGCGGCGTCGATTGGTCTCTGGTCAAGATCGAACGCCAATATCAATGGTATCGCGATGGATCAAGCTGGTATTCGGAAGCTGTTGATCTGGAAAGCAAGGTGGCCGACGGTCAAGTTGACCTTGGCACTGGCGATCCAGCCAAGCTTTCTCTCCCCGTGGAATGGGGCCGCTACCGGCTCACGCTGGGTGATACCACGAGCATCGAGTTTCAGGCTGGTTGGGCCAGTGCAAACGGCTCCCTTGATACACCGGATGGGCTGGAACTGGCGCTCGATAAACCAAACTACAAAGCAGGCGAAACAGCCAAGCTGAAAGTTACTCCGCGCTTTGCAGGTAAGCTGCTGTTGGCAATAGGAACCGACAGCATCCAAAAGACGCTTTCTGTTGATGTCCCCGCCGAGGGCGCCACGCTTGATATCCCGGTCGAGCAAGACTGGGGCGCAGGTGCCTATCTGCTGGCCAATCTTTATCGTCCGTCAGACAAGGGCGCTTCACGCAACCCTATGCGGGCCATTGGCGTGGCCTGGCTTGGAGTTTCGCCGCAAGAGCGGGCCTTGTCCGTAAGCTTTGATCCTCCCAAGACCATCCGCCCGCACGAACGCATGGTGGTTCCGGTCAAGGTGGAGGGCATCAAAGCCGGAGAAGAGGCCTATGTAAATGTTGCTCTGGTGGACGAAGGTATTCTCAACCTCACCCGCTACAAGACTCCCAATCCGGTGGGGCGTTATTTCGGCCAGCGTCGTCTGGGGGTCGACATCCGCGATCTTTATGGGCGGCTCATCGATGGCTCCAATGGTGCCTTTGGTGCCTTGCGCACTGGTGGCGACGGCGGTGGACCGCAGATGGATTCCAGCGGCAAAGTTCCAACGCAAGAGCTGGTTGCCTTTGTTTCGGGTATCGTTCGGCTTGATGAGAATGGTGCTGCTGAAGTGGCCTTTGATATCCCTCAGTTCAACGGTACAGCGCGCCTGATGGCTACCGCATGGACCAAGAACGCGATTGGAGGAAGCGATGAAGACGCCATTATCCGCGATCCGATTGTCGTGCATGTAAGCCTGCCGAAAGTTCTGGCTCCGAGGGATGAATCCCGCGCCATCATCGAGCTGACCAATCTGGAAGCTCCCGAGGGCGACTATTTCCTTGAGCTGATTACCAGCGAAGCCCTCTCTCTGGATATTTCCAAGGCCCCGGAAACTGTCACCTTGAACAAGGACAAGATGGTATCCCTTACCGTACCGGTCAAAGGCTGGAAAGAAGGGATGGGGGACGTCACCGTCAAGCTCAGCTCCACTGCTGGCGACGGGCTGGGCATTCTTTATGATGCGCAAGTGCCTGTTCGCTCTGGCGTGCTGCCGAGCACCACGGTTGCTCATGTGCCATTGGCCGCAGCTGGTGGTGAATTGAAGCTTGATGGTGCATGGCTCACCGGATTGCAGAAGCACAATGCCAAGCTTTCGGTTTCGGTCAATGAACCGGGCACATATGATGTTGCGTCCTTGCTGATGCAACTGGACCGTTATCCCTATGGCTGCGCTGAACAGATAACGAGCCGAGCCCTGCCTTTGCTCTATGCCAAAGAGCTGGCCTTCAACTTGCCTGAAGAACTGGCCAGCCTTTCGGGCAAAGCCATGCAGGATCGCATTCAGAAAGCGATCGACAAGCTCCTATCCTATCAAAGTGATGTTGGCGGCTTCAGCCTCTGGGGCGATGGCTATATTGATGATCCATGGCTCACGGCCTATGCCACGGATTTCCTCACCCGCGCACGTGAACAGGGATTTAATGTGCCTGCGGCAGCCATGAAGCAAGCCTTGCAAAATATCAAGGATCGCCTTGCCTACCAGAGTGATTTGGAACAAGACTCCGCCAGCGTCTCTTATGGCCTTTATGATCTGGCGCGGAACAGGATGGCCTCTGCTGGCGACCTGCGTTACTATCTGGAGACCAAACTGGCAAGCTTTGATAGTCCTTTCTCTCGCGCACAGCTGGGTGCTGCTTTGGCCCTCTATGGCGACAGATCAAGGGCAGAGCGTGCCTTTGATTCCGCTCTCATGCTTGCCGAGAAAATGGAGGGCGACGCAACGCTCTCTCAAGAGACGAGCTTCAGCTTCTCCAGCTTGCAAAGAGATGTCGCCGGTATGTTGGCCCTCGCCTCTGAAGTGAAACCGGCACCTGCTAGTCTGGAAGGCATCAAGGCTCTGGCAAGACGCATCTACAATCCTGAAAAGCGCCTTAACACGCAAGAGCAGGCATGGATGGTGCTCGCAGCCCGTGCTCAACCAAGCGCTAACGAGGATCTCGGGATTATCGTCAATGGCACGGCCACAACGGGGCCTCTGGTCCAATCCTATGATGGTCCGTCCGTTGATGAAGCTCCCGTACTCATAGTCAACAACGGAGACAAGCCGCTGGAAGCTCTGGTCACGACGGTCGCTTCCCCGATTGAACCGCTTCCGGCCGGAGGCAACGGCTTTGCCATTTCGCGCAGCTATCACAAACTTGATGGCAGCCCGATCAGTGTCGCCGAGGTCAAGCAGAACGAGCGCTTCGTCGTAGTGGTCAATGCCTCCCAGCTGGAGGATGTGCCATCACGCCTGATGATCAGCGATCTGCTGCCTGCGGGTCTTGAGGTCGAAAATCCGCATCTCATCCAAAGTGCTCAGCAGCAGAATTTCAATTGGCTGCCAAAGACGGATGTGGCTCATGTCGAGTTCCGCGATGACCGCGTTCTTGCCGCGATCAGTCGCGACCAGGGCGGGCCAAAGGATTTCTCCATTGCCTACATTGTGCGTGCCGTTTCTCCGGGTAGCTTCATGCACCCTGCCGCTGTTATTGAAGACATGTACCGCCCTGAAAAGTCGGCACGAACGGCAAGTGGCTGGATGAATGTCATCCGTTAACATGAAGCGACCAAGGCCTTGTTGAAGCTGGGAAAAAGAATAAAGGCCATGCCGAAACCCGTTTTTGGCATGGCAGTGACATTCGGCATAATCTTCCTTCTGGCGCTGGGGAGTGTTGGCGGGTTCAAGATCTTTGATCGCCTGAGCCCCCCACCCATGCAAAAGCTCTCTGACCTTTCCATCGAGGTGCTCGATAGAGACGGAGCCCTTTTGCGCGCCTACACCAACAAGGCCGGACAATGGCGCCTTGAAGCTGATATCGACCAGGTAGACAAGGAATTCATCGACATTCTGCTGACCTATGAGGACAAGCGCTTTTGGAGCCACGACGGGATTGACCCTCGCGCCATTGTACGTGCCAGCTGGCAGTTACTCACCAATGGCCGGATCATCTCCGGCGCTTCAACCATTTCCATGCAACTTGCCCGTTTGCTTGAGCCGCGTGAAAAACGCACCTTCAAGGCCAAATTCTGGCAAATGCTCCGCGCCATACAGCTGGAAGAGCGTATGAACAAAAAGGAGATTCTGACCGCCTATCTGACGCTGGCGCCCTATGGCGGCAATCTGGAGGGTATCCGAGCGGCCTCTCTTGCCTATTTTGCCAAGGAACCCAAGGAGCTCAGTCTGGCGCAAGCTGCCTTGCTGGTTGCTCTGCCACAATCCCCCGAGGCGCGGCGTCCTGATGTTTCGCCCAGACGCGCTCTTGCCGCCCGAAACAAAGTGCTTGAACGCATGGCCTTGGAGGGTCTGATGCCGGAAAGCGAGGTGGCACGCGCCTCCTCAAAGCCACTTGAAGCGGTTCGCCAGTCCATGCCCCAGCTCGCAGCCCATGCTTCAGACCGCTTTTTACGAGAGGAGCCGACCAGCCAGGTGCATCTTACAACGCTCAGCCGTCCGCTTCAGGAAAAGATGGAAGCCGTGCTGAAAGATGCCGCCAGCCAACTTGCGCCCAACCTCTCCGTCGCACTCATTCTGGCAGATGGCAAAAGCGGGGATATTCTCGCCGAAGTGGGCTCCCCTGACTATCTTGATGCAGCACGCGCTGGTTGGATCGACATGACCCGAAAGCAGCGGTCTCCCGGTTCTGCACTCAAACCTTTCATCTACGGCCTTGCCTTTGAAGAAGGCCTTATCCGCGCTCAGACGCAGATTACGGACAGTCCGGTGGACTTTGGCGGATACAGACCCAAGAATTTTGATATGGCCTATCAGGGCGATGTGAGCATTCATGACGCTCTCCTCCTCTCCCTCAATGTCCCTGCGGTCGCCCTGCTGGATGAAGTTGGCCCAGCACGCCTGATGGAACGCCTAAAGCGTGCCGACGTGGCGGTCGCTTTGCCTGAAGGGAGCGACGTCGGGCTTGCTATCGGGTTGGGAGGCCTTGGCATAACGCTCAAGGATCTCACCCAGCTTTATACCGGCTTCGTCAACGATGGCCGGGTAATGCAGCTCCATGATCGCCCTGAAGCAACAACCGCACCGATAGCGGCAAAAGCACCAGTGCTGGACAGGGATGCAAGCTGGCATGTGAGCAATATTCTCAAGGACGCTTCGCCTCCCAACGGGGCAGGCAAACTGGCAATCGCCTACAAGACCGGAACATCCTATGGCTATCGAGACGCATGGTCCGTAGGATTTGATGGGCGCTATGTGATTGGCGTCTGGGTTGGGAAACCCGATAACAGCGCGGCTCCGGGTATTACGGGGAGAGGCGCGGCAGCTCCAATCCTCTATGACGCTTTCGCGCGATCCGGTCTGGATCTTTCTCCCTTCCCCCTTGCACCAAGAGGGGTGGAGGAACAAACCTATGCCCAGTTGCCGCCCACGCTCAAACATTTCAAGATCACCGCGCTATGGACCACACCGTCCACTGTGCCCGAATCCGCCCCGCGCATCGCCTATCCACCAGATGGTGCTAAAATTGAATTGGGACAGACTGCAAACGGCAGGCAGATGCCGTTGATTGTAAAATTGCAGGACGGAAGGCCACCCTTCCGCTGGCTGGGAAATGGTCAGGTCTTTGCTGCCAACAAGCACAAGCGCCGTATTAGCTGGATGCCAGATGGCCAAGGCCAATCCACTCTTACAGTCATTGATGCGGCGGGACGAGCAGACAGCGTCAGCGTGTTTCTGCAATTGCCCCAGAAAGGCCAGTGAAAACAATCAAAGCGGTTTGATAGACGCGATATGCTGCAAATTCAATTCTCCCCGCATTGCATTCACAAGCTTGTCTTCCTGAACAAATTTTATGACGGATATCATCGGCATCGAATCATTTAACACCCTGGCTTGTAGCCAACTTCCTTCCAAAAGGATCATGGTCTTGCGCAGGGGTAGATAAGATTCCTCTGCTGAAAGCCCAAACCTGGCGCCTTGTTCAATTGCTTTTAGGCGAAGCTTTTCATAAAGCAGACGTGCTTCCCGATAGAATATTTCATTCCTCTCTCCACCATCCAGCAAGGTGGCCGACACAGTCATGAAACGCCATTTTGGCCTGCTTTCAAACAGCTCATAAATGATTTTGCTGAATTCGACCATGGCATCACTGTAGTCTCCACCGGCAGAAATTGCCCTTTCGCATGCCTTTTCAATATGTTCAAGAAGACTATCGGCAGAATGGTAAGAGGCTGCTATTGCAAGGTCGCTCTTGCCGCGCGGAAAATGATGATAAAGCGATCCTCGCGTAACATCCGCACATCTCAGGATGTCAGAAATACCAGTCGCAGCATATCCATGCTGTCTGAGTAAATCTGACGCGGCGATAACAAGTTTATGATATGTGGAATGTTCCATCAATTTGGTCTTTACAGCGCTAGACCATTCGGTCTACACAATCATTGATCTGAATATTTTCAGATTCTCGTTTACTATTTCAGATAGTTTGGGAGTTGCCCCATGGTTTGTTCAAACCTGTATAGCAAGATTCGCGGTATTTTTTCCACAATCCACAATTAATGATGTATGGCATACAAAATTAAACTTTTGATTGAAAGCGATATCCAAACCATCTGATCAGGAATGGCATACTTTTCCAAATGTAGTCCCCACTAGACCCACGGAAATATGCCACAGACCATACCGCGCCTTTCCCCCAGATAATGGTGCGGTATGGTCGCCTTTTTCTGAAACGTTTTAAGTCTTGTAATTCCTGAGCTATTCACAAAAAAACCGATCAGCAAAGGACACATGCTGACCGGCCATTCTTGGCTTGAAATTTTGTTAGCGAGCGTCGTCTGTCGCTATTTGCTGAAGACTACCGTTCGGTTGCCATCAATGAAGACGCGGCCTTCTGCGTGCAAGCGCAAGGCACGCGAGAGGACACGAGCTTCAATATCCCGCCCTCGGCTGACCAGTTCTTCAGGATTATAGGCGTGGTTCACGCGCTCGGTGTCCTGTTCAATGATCGGCCCTTCATCCAGATCCGGCGTCACATAATGCGCCGTAGCACCAATCAGTTTGACGCCACGCTCCCAAGCGCGATGGTAAGGCTTGGCGCCTTTGAAGGCGGGCAAGAATGAATGGTGGATGTTAATCACCTTGCCAAAGTGCTTTCTGGAAAGGTCATCAGACAAAATTTGCATATAGCGGGCCAGAACGATCAGTTCGGCTCCGGTACGATCGACCAGCTCATCCATCTTGGCTTCCTGCTCGACCTTGTTGTCTTTGGTCACTGGCCAGAGATAGAAAGGAACGCCCAGACGTTCTACCGTATTGCGACTATCGGCGTGGTTGGAAACCACGGCCTTGATATCGAGAGGCAAGCTGCCTTTCTGTACGCGATAGAGAATGTCCTGCAAGCAATGATCAAATTTCGATACCATCAGAATGGTCGGAATCTTCTTTTCCGCAGGCTGGAAAGAAATATTGGCGTCAAATTTGGCCGCGAAAGCGTCGATTGAGCTTTGCAGTTCAGCCAGGTCTATCCCTTCCGGGGTTGCCAGAACGACTCTCATGAAGAATGAACCAAGACCGTCTTCACGATTCGAATTTGCAGCGGGTTGGAAGAACTGATTGCTCTCCAGAATGTTGCAACCAAAGGTCAGAAGACGCGCACTCAGATCAGCCACGACGCCGGGCTGATCGGGGCATGTCATTTTCAAAATCATGCTCATGGATCTGTTTCTTTTCAGTCAATCGAATAGAGGCCGCAAGCCACTGTCAGAAAAGGCCGCGCGCCAATTTAATTTGGCAGGACATTAGCCAAGTGTTGCGCGATAGAAAAGGGTCGAAGCCATGAACAGCCCTATCTTTGAAGGGTTTTGCCGTGAAAATTTCGTAATTTTGCCATCAATTCTCATTCCCGACGCAAGATCCTTGCTTTTCTGCGTCAACAGGAGTGCTATCCAGATGCAATTTGATACAGAGATTTCGTTGACTTGACCAAGCCGTATCTGTAGCCAAAGCGCTATACACCCCGCGCAAAAGCCAAATGAGACAAAGCAATGACCAAGACCAAGAGAGTCGTAATCGTAGGTGCAGGACAAGCTGGGGCGACATTGGTTCAGAGGTTGCGCGAGCTTGGCTATGACGGCCACTTGACGCTCATTGGTGCGGAACCCTATTTGCCTTATCAGCGCCCTCCTCTTTCGAAAGCCTATCTGCTTGGCGACATGGATCTTGATGGCCTGACCTTGCGGCCAGAGAGCTTTTATGAAGAGCATCAGATCGAGCTGAAGCTTGGCAAAGCAGTTTCGGCGATTGATAAAGAGCAGCAGACCATAACGCTCGGAGCTTCAGCTGACGAGATCATCAGCTATGATCATCTGGTGTTGGCCACGGGTGGAGACGCGGCCAGTTTGCCCGTCGAGCAAGGCGGCGCGCTCAATGGTATCTACCCCATTCGGGGCATCAACGATATCAATCGTCTGGAGCCGCAAATCGTCGCCGGACGGAAGGTCTTGATTGTCGGCGGCGGCTATATCGGCCTTGAGGCGGCAGCCGTCTGTTCAAAGCGCGGCCTCGATGTCACGCTTGTTGTGGCTTCAGAGCGCATTTTGCGAAGGGTCGCAGCGCCAGAAACATCGACCTACTTCCGCAATTTGCACGAAAGCCACGGTGTACGCATCATTGAAGGCGCGAAATCCGTCTCACTATTCGGGGGCAAGGAGGACGGCACCTCGGGTCACGTTTGTGGTGCCCTGTTGGGCAATGGCGAAAGCGTGGAAGCCGACTTCGTGATTTGCGGCATTGGCCTGAAACCCTCTGTTGGCCTTGCAGAAATGGCCGGGCTCCGTTTGGACAACGGCATCTGGACCGATGAATTCTCCGGCACGTCCGATCCGCATATCTGGGCGGCGGGTGATTGCACCAGTTTTCCCTATCGCGGAGGCCGCATCCGGCTGGAAAGCGTTGGCAACGCCATTGACCAGGCCAAGGCCGTAGCAGCAAATATTGTCGCAACCCTCAAGGAGGACGAGAAAAAGCCCTATATCGCCAAGCCGTGGTTCTGGTCTGACCAATATGACGTCAAGTTCCAGATTGCAGGTCTTAACAGCGGCTATGACCATGTGGTCATCCGTGACAGCGGCGAAGGCGTCGCCTCGCACTGGTATTTCAAGGGCGAAGAACTGTTGGCGGTAGACGCCATGAATGATGGCCGCGCCTACATGGTGGGCAAGCGTCTTATCGAAGCGGGCAAAACCGCAGATCCTGCCATCATCAGCGATCCGGGCACAGACCTCAAGCTTTTAATGAAGAGAGGCTGATCCCCCTCTTCACTGCCAGCCTAACCCTGCCTTAGCTTTGGCTTTTCATCGGCACGCCGGCAACATAGGTCTCAGAGACGGAGCGATCATCTGACATGATCTGCAGAATGAACAGCTCTTCCACGAGTGATTGGCAGCGCTCCATACGCAGTGCCATGGCAGAAGTCGCACGACTATCGAGCACCACGATATCGGCTTCCGAGCCAACCTCAAGTGTTCCAATTCTGTCTTCAAGCCCCAATGCAACGGCGTTGCCCAACGTCGCCCAATAGAAGGCTCGCAAAGGATGCATCTTTGTGCCATCTCGGGTGGCGAGGGCCTTGTAGCCTTCGTGCAGGGTGCGCAGCATGGAATAGGACGTGCCGCCCCCGATATCGGTTGCTATGGCACTCTTGGCGCCACGTGCCCTCAGGCCTTCATAGTCAAACAGCCCTGAGCCGAGAAAGAGGTTCGATGTGGGGCAAAAAACAGGCCTTGCGTCGGTTTCCAGCAACACATCGATCTCTCGCGGCAACATATGGATGCAATGTCCCAACAGCGTGTTGGCGCGCAGCAAACCGTAATGCTCGTAGATGCCGAGATAATCAGGCGCATCAGGATAAAGCGCCATGGTTTGCTCTATCTCGGCATGATTTTCATCAAGGTGGGTCTGGATGTAACAATCCGGATGCTCGGCAGCCAGAGCCTTTGCGGTCTCCATCTGCTCCGGTGTGGAGGTTATGGCAAAGCGAGGCGTGATGGCATAATGAGCCCGCCCCTTTCCATGCCACTGGGAAATAAGCGCTTTTGAATCGTCATAGCCAGATTGTGGCGTGTCGCGCACGCCTTGCGGAGCGTTGCGATCCATCAACACCTTACCGCCGATAACGCGCATATTGCGTCGTTCAGCCTCGGCGAAATAGGCATCAGTTGATGTCTTGTGCGAAGAGCAATAGGCAACCGTCGTGGTCGTGCCGTTGGCGAGCACTTCATCGAAAAACCGCGTTGCCATGGTGGCGCAATGGTTCGGATCTGCATAGGCAGCTTCCGCCGGGAAGGTGTAATTCTCAAGCCAGTCCAGCAACTGGGCACCCCAACTGGCGACGACCTGCACCTGCGGGAAATGCAGATGGGTGTCGATAAAACCGGGTACAAGCAAATGGGGGCGATGGTCGACGATCCTTAACCCAGCCTTGGCCTTGGCCTTGGCCTTCTGGCTAACCTCTTCGAAAGTCCCTCGCGCATTTATCTGGCCATTTTCGATCAACAAGGCACCATCTTCTATATAAAGATGAGCACTCCTATCCTCCGGCGTCAGAGGTTCTCTCAAAAAAGTCAGCAGTCTTCCGCGCAGAATGGTTTGGGCCATTTTTTGTCCTAAAGTCGTCGTTTCCGGGGGCTGAGTGATCACCTTTCCTAAAGGCAACGCGGCACACTATGCCTCAACACATAGCGGCTGACCAGTCCATTTTTACCGGAGCAGTCCCCTTGCGCTGCCGCGCCGCGGTAAATCTCATTGCTTCAGACTTGTCTGGTCACACGCATAATTTTGTTGCAGAACAACAATACCACAAAGATACCACATGCCGCCGTATATGGACTTTTCGCTTTCTCAAGATTGTAAAATTACCATTATCCGTAAGATGAATTGAAATTGGTTTGGATTGGTCTTCTACTCAAATAGTGGAGTTGGCTTACTAAAAGACACATCTTGCCAATCCATTGCGAGAGAAATGGCGCCTCAAAAGGTGCCACAGTGGGAGACTTTGCAATGGAGAATTTGGATAGTTTCTATCTAGGAATTGATGGCGGTGGAACAAACTGCCGGGGGAGACTAAGAGACGCTGAAGGCACCCTATTGGGAGAAGCCCTCAGCGGACCAGTGCAGGCCAGTCAAGGTCTGTTCGCAGCTCAAGAGCAAGTCGCCAAAGTGGCACGAGAAACCTTGCAGGATGCTGGCTATGGCTCAGAGATTCTTTGCAAAACGCACGTAGGCATCGGCCTTGCCGATTTGCACATCAGCACCCATCGACAGGCCTTTTGCAATTGGGAGCATCCTTTTGCATCTTTGGAGGTTGCAAGCGATGCGCATATTGCTTGCTTGGGAGGACATGCCGGCGAACAGGATGGCGGCATCCTGATTCTTGGAACGGGCAGCTGCGGTTACGGTTTGATCAGAGGCCAATCGGTCAATGTAGGCGGTTGGGGCTTCGCCCTTTCGGATATGGCCAGTGCGGCGCAAGTGGGTGTTATTGCACTGCGCGTTGCAATGGCTGCGCTGGATGGCATCTATGACGTAAGCCCCATGACCGATCACATCATGTCGATGTTCAGTGACAGTCAGGAAGAGATGGTCTTGTGGGCCAACACCGCAACGCCGCCGGACTTTGCTGGCTATGGACATATTGTGGTCAGTTATGCCGAAAGAGATGATCCTCTGGCGGTCAAACTGATGGCTGATTGCGGCAATCAGGCCAGCGCCATGTTACGGGCTTTGGCTTGGCGAGGCGTCAACCGCATTGCCTTGATGGGAAGTTTTGCCGACTCTGTCGAACCTTGGCTGGAAGCCGATACAACCTCGCTCCTTGTACCGCGCCTTTATGATGCGCGCGACGGAGCCATTCTCATGGCAGGTGGTACATTGCCTCCGCTGGAACCGGGGCACGAGCAGGACATGGGGCACAAAGAGCGCTACGGTCATGGTTAATCTTGAAAGCCTGATTGATCATGTAAGGCATACCTCCAATCTCGACACCCAAAGCGCAACACCTCTCTATTTGCGCATTGAACGCGGCATCGAGCAATTGATCGAAACGGGTCTGATTGAGGTCAACGATGCGCTCCCCGCAGAGCGGGAGTTGGCTCTGGCGCTTGGCGTGTCTCGCGTGACCGTGCGCAACGCGGTTCGGGTTTTGGTCGACAAGGGCATTCTCGTGCAGAGACATGGTGCGGGCACCTTTGTTGCCTCACGTGTGGCGCAGCGGCCAAAGCAGATCACCGGTTTTTCCGAAGACATGCATAGCCGAGGTTTGGCCACCACTGCTCTATGGCTAGACAGATCCACGGGCACCCCCACGCCTGAAGAATGCGATGCATTGGAGATCATGCCGGACTCACAAGTAAGCCGCCTTTATCGCCTGCGTACGGTTGATAGCAAGCCCATGTGCCTTGAGCACACGGTGCTGCCGCAAAGCGTTCTGCCAGACCCTGCGGTGATCGAAACCTCGCTCTATTCGTGGCTGGAGCACCACCAAATGCGCCCGACCCGATGTCAGCAGACTTTATCGGCCCGGCTGTTTGATGTGTCCCACGCGCATCTGTTAGGCGTGCCCACCGGCTCTGCCTGCCTTTACGTGGAGCGGCGCTCCTATCTCAAATCCAGTCAGACCCCATCTCGGGATGATCCGGACACGGAGTTCTCATGCGATGCATTGGTCGCACATGAAGCAGACCGGCCGATCGAGTTCGTCCGCTCCTATTTCCGTGGCGACCTCTACGAATTTGTCTCCGAGTCGATCATCTAGTCGATGCGATATACCGGCACCGGCGGTCTACCCCGTTATACATTTAGACGCCCACATCCTCGCAAACTGCGTGGCGTTCATGGCTATTGCTGCTAGGATAGAAACCCTCATCCCAGCGGAGCTGATGCACTTTCGCCGGACATGATGCTATTGACAGGAAACCTGCTCGGGACACCGCCATGAAACAAATTCTTTTGCACGCCCGCCTTTTCGATGGCGACCAGTTTTTTGCAGGCAAGGCGGTTACGCTTGAGGATGGCCGGGTCGGAGAAATCTTTGACATCCCGAACGCGCTTGGAGGCTATGAAACCCATGATTTGACAGGTCTCATTCTTGCTCCGGGTTTCATTGATGTTCAGGTCAATGGCGGAGGTGGGGTCATGTTTGATGGGATGCTTGATCTCTCAGGGCTGGAAACCATGGCTGATGCGCACAGGGCCTACGGAACCACCTCCATGTTGCCAACCCTGATCAGCGATAGCAAACAAGCTATGGAGCACTCGGCGCATCTGATCAGACAAGCACATCGTCACTGGGGAGAAAACAGCTCGCTGTCATCGATCAAAGGCATTCACTTTGAAGGACCATATTTGAATGAAGCCAAAAAAGGCGTGCATCCGGCCGAAATGATCCGGGCGGTGGACGAAGGTGCCATTGAACTCATGACACACCCAGATCTAGGAGTAAGGCTCATTACCATCGCGCCGGAGAAAGTCGGCAGTGCCTTCATTCGAGAATGTGTCCATCATGGTGCAGTCATTTCTGCCGGGCACACGGCTGCAAATTTTCAGGAAATCGCAAACGCCGTCAGGGCAGGCCTGCGCGGCTTTACACATCTGTTCAATGCCATGACGCCCATGGGAAGCCGTGAACCCGGTGTCGTGGGAGCGGCTCTTGATGACGCCGACACATGGTGCGGACTGATCGTTGATGGCTTCCATGTGCACCCGGCCTCCATGCGCAACGCGATCAAGACCAAACCGCGCGGCAAGATGATGCTGGTCACTGATGCCATGGCACCGGTTGGTTCTGATAAGAAGACATTCACGCTCCATGGGCAATCGGTTGAAGTGCACAATGGTCGCTGCCAGCTGGCCGATGGGACATTGGCGGGCTCTTCCCTCAGCATGATGGAAGCGGTTCGGAATGTTGTGGAACTGCTCGACTTACCACTCTCGGAAGCACTGCGCATGGCTTCGCGCTATCCGGCAAGCTTCATGCGCATGGACACCTCTTTAGGCATGATTGCTCCTGGCTATGCTGCCGATCTTGTGGCCTTTGATCCGACAAACTGGACCGTCAAACACACTTGGATCAATGGCTTTCACAGAGCTCACTAGAGGGTAAATCGGCAACCGTCATAAGTACCCAAAGTCAATTTTCCAGTTGAGACATTGATTCAACTATGCGTCAAAAAATCTTGAGAAACTGATTCAACAGATGAACCAAAGCAGGCTGAAGAGCCACGTTAAGTTCCTAGATTTTTATCAGTAATTTCAATGTTCTAAATGGTTATCTTTGCAATTTGATTCATTGCGTTCATCGGTTCAGATTTCGATTCAACATGAGGTCTAGAAACGTACAAAAACCGGAGCTGTGCTAACAGCCCCGGTCATTTCTCTATGGTCTCAGGAGAGTGCAAGCAGAGACACTAGAGGGCTGCCTTGATGCTTTCATCGATCGGTGTTGTTGGGCGTCCGATCAAAGCAGAAAGGATTTTGCTGCTGTCTTCCAGCCAGCCACCTTTCACGTTGTCGCTTGAGTCACCCAGAATCTCGGCAAAGCCTTCTGGCACGCCAGCCCCAGTCAGAGCCGCGATATAGTCTTGCTTGGACATGTCGATATAGGCGATTTTCTTGCCCGTCGCAGAAGCGACCTTGAGCGCAAATGCACTCATCGTGAAGGCTTCATCACCGGCCAGTTCGTAGATTTTGCCGGCCTGTTCTTCAATCGCGGATGTCATGACGACAGCTGCCGCTTCGGCGTAGTCGGCACGGGAAGCGGAAGCAACACGGCCCTCTCCAGAAGCCCCAATCACGGCGCCGGTTTCAAGTGTCGGAGCAAGATTTTCGGTGTAGTTCTCGCTGTACCAGCCATTGCGAAGCAGGGCGTGCGGAATGCCGGACGTGTTCAACAATGCCTCTGTTGCCACATGTTCTTCAGCCAGTAGCATCGGCGATTTGGCAGCTTTCAACAAGGATGTGTAGGCGATGAATTTCACATTGTTGGCCTTGGCTGCTTCGATCACGGCGGTATGCTGAGCCACACGCTGGCCGACAGCGCTGCCAGAAATCATCATCAACTTATCAACGCCCTTGAGGGCCTCAACATAGCTCTCAGGCTGGTCATAATCGGCCTTGCGCACGACCACGCCAGCGGCTGCCAGATCCGATACTGCGTCCGGGTTACGCACCAGAGCGATGATTTCGCTTGCGTTGATTTTGTTCAATAGGGCCTTGATTACAAGGCGGCCAAGATGGCCAGAAGCACCAGTTACTGCAATCATTTCATTTTCCTTTCCCGCCTTTTCTCCGGTGGCTGGCGGCTTGTCATTTCTGTTGACCTCAATATGACCTTTCGGCATTGTTATCACTAGAGTTGATTTTCAGAATGGATGGTTCGGAAATTGAGTACAATAGGATATCAGCATCTGCGCCCTCTAGCGATCTTTGTGTGTGTGGTGGATGAGGGAAGTTTTGCAGAAGCAGCCCGCCACCTCAAATCCAGCCGATCGCGCGTCTCCGAGCAAATTACCCAGCTTGAAGACGATCTTGGCGTTCGTCTTCTGCAGCGCTCTACGCGCAAGCTATCGCTGACGGAAGAAGGCAGAGCGGTTTACGAGAGGGTTCGCTCCCTGCCCCGCTTGCTGGAAGACACCATCGAGATTGCGACGCAGGAGAAGCCCTCGGGGCGCGTTTCGGTAACGGCAACCTATGATGTTGGAAACACGCAGTTACCTCCTGTTATTGCGAGTTTTCGCGAGAAATTCCCGGACGTCGAGCTAGACATCATTCTCAGTGACAAACGCCTTGATCTGGTTGCCGAGGGCATTGATATGGCGATCAGGATTGGCCTGCCCCGGGATGACAGTCTTATCGGGCGCGTGTTGTATGAGGAGCGCTTTGGGCTTTTTGCGACGCCAGACTATTTGGAAAAGCACGGCACTCCGGCACATACGCGCGACCTTGCGTCCCATCGCTGGATTTGCTTGTCAAACGTAAGCCCCGGCGGCATCAACCGGCTCTTTCGCGGCAAAGACCTCATTACCGTGAATGCGAAAAAGTACGAGCTCTGCAACTCACCACAGATGGTCATCACCATGGCCACTGCCGGACTGGGGCTGGCGCAGCTGTTCCCTTCCACGGTTCGCAAGGAGGTGGCTCAGGGGCGTCTCGTGCGCATCATGCCAGACCTAAGCGGAGAAACGATGATCTTCTCTCTGGTCTATCCTTCGCGCAAGCATTTGCCGCTAAGGACGCGAGCCCTGATCGACCACATTATGGCAAGTCGGCTTTTTGACCCGCACTAATGCACTTTGCTTCTGAGCTGGCAGGCTTTAGCAGTGCCCTCGGCCCCAAGAAAGGCAGTCGGAAACCAAAACGCCCGGAGCATAGCCCCGGGCGCATCGACCTTGTCTCGCAGAGTCTGCGGCTTACTGGATCTGCTGAAGCAGGGTGTCCAGAGATGCTTTCGCATCGCCATAGAACATGCGGGTATTTTCTTTGTAGAACAGCGGGTTCTCGATACCGGAATAGCCAGTACCCTGACCACGTTTGGAAACGAAGACCTGCTTGGCTTTCCAAACTTCCAGAACCGGCATACCGGCGATTGGAGAGTTTGGATCTTCCTGAGCAGCCGGGTTCACGATGTCGTTGGAGCCGATAACGATAACAACGTCCGTATCAGGGAAGTCGTCGTTGATCTCGTCCATTTCCATAACGATGTCATAAGGCACCTTGGCTTCAGCCAACAGCACGTTCATGTGACCTGGAAGACGACCAGCCACCGGATGGATGGCGAAGCGGACTTCCTTGCCCTTGGCGCGCAGACGGCGGGTCAGTTCAGCAACATTTTGCTGAGCCTGAGCAACAGCCATACCATAGCCCGGAACGATGATGACACTGTCGGCATCGTCAAGAGCGGCAGCAACGCCGTCGGCATCGATTGCGATCATCTCGCCATCGATTTCCATGGCTGGGCCAGTGGAGTTACCAAAGCCGCCAAGAATAACCGAGACGAAGTGACGGTTCATGGCCTTACACATGATGTAGGACAGAATGGCACCTGAGGAACCAACCAGAGCACCGGTCACGATCAGCAGGTCGTTGCCAAGCAGGAAGCCGGTAGCCGCTGCAGCCCACCCTGAATAGGAGTTCAGCATGGAGACAACAACAGGCATATCAGCGCCACCGATGGCCATAACCATATGCACACCAATGACGAACGCGATGATCGTCATCAGATAGAGGGTCCAGGATCCGAGGCCGTTCATATACATGATCAGCAGGATGAAGGACACAACCAGCATCAGGATGTTCCACATATGGCGACCCGGCAAAAGCAGGGCTTTGCCGCCAATGCGACCGGAGAGCTTGCCATAGGCAATCAGCGAGCCGGTGAAGGTAACAGCACCAATGAAGACACCAAGGAAGACTTCAATCTCGTGGATGACCTCTTCCGCAGGTGTCGGGAAGACATGTGCCGTCAAATCGGAGTTGAGACCGATGAAGACAGCAGCAAGACCCACAAAGCTGTGCAGCATGGCTACAAGCTGTGGCATGCCGGTCATTTCAACGCGTTTGGCAACGATGCCACCGATAACGGCACCAATAACCACTGCGATGAGCAGAACGACAGGGCTGGCAGCAAGCACCGTCCCCAGAGTGATGTCATGGGGATCGATCGGTCCAAAGATGGTAGCCAGAACAGCGATCGCCATACCGACGATACCGAACCAGACGCCACGCTTTGCACTTTCCTGATCCTTCAGTCCACCCAGAGACAGGATGAACAGCACAGTAGCCGCGATGTAGGCGGCTGTTTGTAATTCAGCGTTCATAATTACCTCCGCCTATCAGGATTTCTGGAACATCTGCAGCATGCGACGGGTAACCATGAAGCCACCGACGATGTTGATCGAAGCAATCAGGATCGACACGAATGCCAAAAGCAAAACGATCCAGGAGCTCGAGCCCAACTGCAGGAGTGAGCCGAGGATGATAATCCCCGAAATTGCGTTCGTCACAGCCATCAAAGGCGTATGCAGCGAATGAGCTACACCCCAGATAACCTGGAAGCCGATGAACACGGCCAAAACAAACACGATGAAGTGGCCCATGAAGGCCGCAGGAGCATAAAGGCCGATAAGCCCCATGATGACGGCGCCGATAACAAGAAGGCTGATCTGCTGCCGGCCAGCTTTGCGGGCTGCAGCCTCTTCTTCTGCCTTGATCTCTTCAGGCGTCTTTTCCTTGACTTCCGGTTTTTTCTGGGCAGCGATCGCCTTGATTTTCGGAGGTGGAGGCGGGAAGGTGATTTCACCTTCGTATGTCACGGTAGCACCGCGGATAACATCGTCTTCCATGTTGTGTACGACTTGGCCGTCTTTTTCAGGGGTCAGGTCGGTCATCATGTGACGGATGTTGGTAGAATAGAGTTCTGAAGACTGTGTCGCCATACGGGACGGGAAGTCGGTGTAGCCGATGATGGTCACGCCATTGTCGGTAACAACTTTCTCGTCAGCAACCGTTCCTTCCACGTTGCCACCGCGCTCTGCAGCAAGGTCGACAATCACGGAACCGGTTTTCATGGATGCGACCATGTCTGCAAGCCACAATTTTGGAGCAGGACGGTTCGGGATCAACGCAGTGGTGATCACGATGTCCATTTCCCCTGCAATCTCGCGGAACTTGGCGAGCTGAGCGTTGCGGAACTCTTCAGACTGTACGGAAGCATAACCACCGGTGGCTGCGCCATCCTGTTGTTCTTCTTCAAAATCCAAATAGACAAATTCGGCACCCATAGATTCGACCTGTTCGGCCACTTCCGGACGCACGTCAAATGCATAAGTGATCGCGCCAAGCGCAACAGAAGTACCAATAGCGGCCAGACCGGCAACACCGGCGCCAACAATCAGAACTTTTGCAGGTGGCACCTTACCGGCAGCGGTAATCTGACCGGTGAAGAAACGACCAAAGTTGTTACCTGCTTCAATAACAGCGCGATAACCGGCGATATTCGCCATGGAGGACAGAGCGTCCATTTTCTGGGCACGGGAAATACGTGGCACCATTTCCATTGCGATAACGTTGGCACCAGAAGCTTTTGCCGCTTCCATGCCTTCTTCGTTGCCAGCCGGGTTGAAGAAAGAAATAAGGGTCTTGCCTTTGGCAAGATATTTTAGTTCTTCGGTCAGAGGTTGACGCACTTTGGCGACAATATCAGCTTCCTCCCACAGAGCGGACTCGCTGGGAACGATTTTCACGCCCGCTTCTGAATATGTCTCATCTGAAAAACCGGCTAGTATACCAGCACCGCTTTCCAGGATACAGTCATATCCCAATTTCTGAAGCTGTTTTGCCGAAGACGGCGTCATAGCAACGCGCGCCTCTCCCTCGAACAACTCCTTAGGTGTACCTATCTTCACGACAGACTCCCTTCTCACATAATTGTTTATGCCTTCCGAATGGTTGCCCTTACAGAAAGCAACTTACCCTCCGGCTCTAATAGTGCAGACGAAAGTCAAAATGCCAAGTCGCCTTTGTGACTCAGTTGCGTTTTATCCGATGCGATTTACCAGAATTTGTCTCACACCTAGGCAATTTTTCCTTATTTACGCAATTTCACTTAGACATTACATACTTGTCAGCATTTAATAGACAGAGCCCGACTGCACTAAAGACACCTTGGTCCTGCCAACCATTTCGTATACACACCCCACCCAGCAGGATGGAAATCAGGCATCATCCGCAAGAGCCAATGCAGAAAGTGCCCTTTCATAAGACAGTGTATTTAGCTAAAGAAGAATCCCTCCCTTCATACACCGTCTTACACATTAGTCTATTGTAGCGCGTTATGAAATAGATGGAAGTGACCCGAGAGGGCAGCATCTGTGTATCGCCTTGATGAAAGTGACAATATCACCAAAAAAAATTATCGTTTTCCACGACAATTTTCATTCATTATCGATAAAAGCCAGCTTAAGCGCTGGCTCATCTTTGGCAAATTAGTCGGCATAATGGATCGTTGTTGCTCGTGCGCGGTTCAGGATCACGCGAACCGGAGCTTCTTCTACGAGGCCAACCTTTTGTGCTTCGCGCAATGCGCCCTTCTTCTCTTCGCCGACGATCAGAATATGCGCCTTGCGGGCCCGCTCCAGAACCGGAGCGGTGAGAGTAAGGCGCGGTTGGCCGTCTTCATGACCGTTGACCACCATAACCGGAGACGCCCAAAGCCCCAAAGCTTCCTCGATATTCTCGGCCTGAGGAAAAAGCCCCGCGACGCGGTGATCTGTCCCCATACCCAGAACGCAAACATCAATAGGCAGCACATCGTGCAAGTCTGCCAGAATGCTCGACAGGGCATCTTCGGGCTGTTCCGAATCACACTGATAAGAATGGAAATGGGCTTGTGCTGCCGAATTCTGTAGCAGCAATTCTCTCACTGCGTGAGCGTTGCTGTTTTTAGCGGTGACTTTGACAAAGTGCTCGTCAGTCAGAATGATCGATACGCAGTCCCACTCCACCTTTTCCTCGCTTAATGCCTTAAAAAAACTGTGAGGGGTTTCGCCTCCAGGAACGGCAAGCGTGGCCCTTCCCCGCTTTTTGATGGCTTTGTTCAACTCAGAAGCCACTTGATCTGCGAGGCCAGCAGCCAAGCTGCCGCGATCGGGATAAACTCGGGTTTCAGTCACGTTTTTCTCCTGCATAAAGAGGGCTGTCTGGCTGTGGCAAATCAGGCGCGAATCTTACTGTCGGGATAGATCCCCGGGGTTTCTGGACACCCTCTATTTTGTCGACGGAGTTCCTGTCCGGAAGAATCGTCCATCAATTGCAACTTTGGTTTATTAGGGTGGGCATATTGCAGTTTTATGATTGTTCAAAAATAGATCGTTCCACTGCCCGGCCCTCACCCTTCAGCGCTCCGATAACAAAAGCAAAAATGCAAAAAGGCAGCGCCGCTTAAAACCGGCACTGCCTTTGGCTATTTCTTTAGTGTGACACTTAAGGCCGAGAAACTTTATTGCATATCGGGATCAAAGCTCATGGCGTTGATCGCGCCTTCGAGACCAAAATTACTGTTACGATAGAGATAAATCGGCATGTTGACGCGGAATTTGGTGTGGCGTCCGCCCTGATTGAAGCCTCTGAGGAAATGCGGATTCTGGAAGATCCATTCATTTTTCTGCAAAACACCGCCGGTCAGGAATACACCGCCATAAGCGGAAATATAGAGCGCCAAATCGCCAGCCACTGCGCCCAGATGATGCGCGAACATGTCGATCGCCCGCACGGCCAGTGGGTTGCCTTCAGTGCGCGCGACATCAAAAATATCCCGTGCGGACATTTCAGACGGCTCCTGGCCGTTGATCAACTCCAGAGCCTTCATCAGATAGGGAATACCTGTACCTGAGAGAATCGCTTCTGCTTCAAGAGCAAGGCAGGTCTTGTCGTCCATCTGGGTCGCAGGCCACAGTTCGGCAAGTTTTGCAAAAACGGGCACCTCATCCATCGAGTGCGGGGCAACGCGAACATGACCGCCCTCCCCTTGCAGGACTTCTGGCTGAGGACCAGCCCAAACCTGAGTGCCGACGCCGAGCCCAGTGCCGGGGCCAATGATCAAACGGGGCGGGGTCGGGGTTGGTGGCGTCTGCAACGGTCCGGGCAAATTGCCCTGAATGAGGGTCAGATCATCTGGATCGGCGGTCACCAAGGACCATGCGGCGGCTTCAAAATCGTTCAAAATGCGCGCATTTTCTGCTCCAGCGGCAACGATCAGATCTGCCCGTGAAAAAGTCTGGTTCCCCGCATTGGTCAGCGTCACATAGCCATTTTGAATGACCCCGGCGGCAGCGACCACAACATAGCGCGGCTTGGACCCGATTTTTTCGACAAAGCTCTTAACGGCATCGGTCAAATGCATATGACCAGTCGTATCGAAAGTATGCTGTTCCTTAATGCGCCCTTCAACGGCTGCGGCCAATCGCATGTTGGTTCCGCCGACATCGGCAACAAGATCCCAGAGCATTGCGCTTCCCTCACAATTGCAAATGAAAAAATAAATTCAACCCGAACGTTAACTTCCCGGTGCCCACTCGGGATGAGAACTGCATACAGGGAATCAATCATATTTTCATCCCCCAAATTAAAGATTGTTCTCTAAAGGAGAGGAATTTTCTGATTTGCGTGATCTGTTCCGCGCTACAAGATGAAAACGCCGGATTTACAGTCAAAGCTTGTTGTTTTTAATCGAAACCGTTAGGCCAAACAAAAAGGGTCTGCTCATGAAGCAAACCCTCTGTAATTTTAGCTTTTAAGCGTTTCTGCGCGCCAGACGCGGTTAGCTGCGGGAAAGCAGAGCGCTAGGGCGGGCCTTTGCAATGGCCTGCAGAACGAATCCGGCAACGAATGCCTTGATAACGTCACCCGGAATGAACACCAGCACCATGGATGTTGCTTCCAGAAAGGACTTGTTGAGGCGGACAGACATGCCAAGAATGCCCAGCAGATAGAGAACAAAGATACCGCCGACGATGGAAGCGAAAGTGCCTGCGATCACAAGGTTACCCTTGCCCCATTTCTCAACAATCAGACCGGTTGTATAGGCAGCAAATGGCCAGCCGAGGAAAAAGCCGACAGTCGGGCCTGCGAGCACGCCCAGACCACCACGGCCACCGGCCAGCAGAGGCAAGCCTGCGAGCACCAGTACGATGAAGAGGATCATGGACAAGGCGCCACGACGCGATCCGAGCACGACACCGGCCATCATGACACCCAAGCTTTGGGCACTCAAAGGCACACCATACGGCAGCATGAACTGCGGCATCAGCCCCAGCGCTGCAACCAATGCAGCAAACAAGGCGATAAAGGTGACTTGGCGTTCCATGTTGAATTCTCCCTTTAATTCTAGTAAGCGCGCTATTTGTTGGCGCTATCCGACTGAGATTTAACGTTCGTTGTTCTTTGTGCTTTGCAGGCCACCCCGTGCCCGAATGGCTTCGGCGACTCGGTCTGCATCATCAATTGCGCTCAGTGCCAATGGCACCAAAAGGCGCGGGCTTGTCTTTTTAGGGCTTCGCGCCCGCCAAGCCTGATTAAGCTGCATGCCCCTTTGCAGGAACAGCGGCGTAAAACGAATGACAAGCCCCATGGCAAATCCAAGGGCTCGTGGCGGCAGGCCAAAGGTGTAGAAAGGCTTGGCCAGTGTCTCGATAACAGCCATCATATCATCAAGTCGCGATGTCATGGTCACCAAATTTGCAAGGCTGACAGTCGCGACAAGCTTGAAACAGATGGCAAGGCCATCTTCGATACGCCATGTGGCCACCTGATAGGCGAATATGATGGCGATAAGATAGAGAACCGGTTTGAGCCTTTTGGCTCCCGTCTTGGCAAAGTAACGCCCTGCCGACAGATAAAGCATCACGACAGGTACGTTGGCCGCGAGCAGCAGGCGCCAGTCATTCAGCGGCCAAAGCACCAGCGTGAACAGACAGAGCAGGCCGAGTTTTGCCCAGACAGGCAAAGCATGCATCCAGCTTCTCTGCTCAACGGTCAAGGATAGCATCAGCCCTTGTCCTCCGGAGCAATGGTCAATCCGGAGCCAAGATTCTCATCATCGGCAAGAACCAGCCGTTCCATTTGCTCCCTGTATTTAGGCAGGATGTCTGACGGAGAGCCATCGGCAATCAATTGCCCTTTTTCAAGCCATAGGATGCGATCATAGCTCTCGAGATGATCAATATCGTGCGTGACCAGAACCACTTGCTGCTCCAGTTCGTCCAGCCAACGATAAAGCCGCCTTGTGGTTGGCCAGTCGAGTCCGGCAAAGGGTTCATCGAAAAGAACCGCTTTGGGCTGCATGGCCAGCACCGCCATCAGGCAGACAAGATGGCGCTGCCCCTGAGAGAGCGTAAAGGTGCCGCGCTCGGCCCAATCGAGCCGCCCGAACGACTGAAGAAAGGCCCGAGCGGTCTTTCGCGCCTCCTTGCGGTTGCCGCTGAGGCTCTCAAGCCCGAAGGCGATTTCCTCTTCAACCGTCGGGAAAATGATCTGATGATCCGGATTCTGGAAAATAAGACCGATGGTCTCGATCGCTCTTTTGCGATCCTTTGCAATGTCGACGCCATGCACAAGAATTTCGCCGGACTGGGGCTCTACAAGGCCAGAGATCATCCGCGCCAAGGTGGATTTGCCCGAACCGTTCCGTCCGATCAAACCAATCCGCTTTTCGCTCAACGTCAGGGACAAGTCCTTAAAAAAGGGCTTGTCATTCAATAGGTGGTTTACCCCTTTCAGGACGATGGCATTTTCCATCTGATCGCTATCAGCTGCACACTCTGATGCACCGGAGCGGGACTCCGTGGGGGCCTTTACGAGATCAACGATAGGTCAACTCCAGATCACGCGAGCCTTACGGCTCGAAATCTGCGCGGCATCAGAATGGGTAAAATTCAGCCCAAGGCTCGACGACGCGCTGGCTGGCACAGGTCATAGCCAAGATTGGACACAAAGGCCAGTAAACAAACTTATCCCAATGGTTCGCTTTGTGGAGAAACTAGCCAATTTGTCGCAGATTGATGCCCAAAACTGCAAATACCAGAATTGAATAAGCCTATGCAGCCATGCCGATCATAACGGAGCGCGGGTCTAAATAGCCAACCGTATCATTCAGTCAATGAGCTGCTCTAATTTTGTCAAGTTGCAACTCAGCATTCCTGTTTCGAGCAGCTTGAGCCAATTCTTTGGACACAACACGTCTACCAACTGGCCAAAAAGACAAGCCCGCAAGTTTAAAGGCTTGAAGGCCAAAAGGAATACCAATGATGGTTATACAATTTAGGAAACCGGCAGCAAGATAGGATAGAAACAGCGTGATACCAAAAGTACAAGCCCAAATAACATTCACAATTGTCCCCAAAGCTCCAACCATAAGCATGGAAGCATCTTGTTCCTTTGCATCCAGTTCTCGGACGTGAACCACATCTTTCCCAAAAGGAAAAGCAGCTAGCTTCGCCATTTCGAAACAGGCTCTAGAAAGAGGGAGCCCAACAATCGAAACCGCCGAAAGAGCAGCTCCAAGCAGCCAAATAATCGAAATAAAAAAGCCACCCAAAACAAACCAAATAACATTGCCAGCAAAACGCATAGCCCAACACCCTCTATGATTTAAATTTTGCAATAAATGTAACGCACACATATTTAAATCATAAGTTGCAACATTTCTTTCTGTTGAGCAACAAAAAAACGACTCTCAATCGCCAAAACGAGCGGAGCAATGGCCCCGCTCAAATCCGTTTTATTATTTTCTGAATGTCTACTGGGCCAAGCCCATAGCTTCGAGCCGCTTGACTGTGCTTGGCAACAGCCCCTTGCGGTCGCGCGCTTCAATGATGAGACGCGGTGCCGCGTGGATTTCAGACAGAGCCTTGAAAACACCACCCCATGGAACGGACCCTTCACCCGGGTGCCAATGGCGGTCAGCATAGCCGTCCGCATCCTGCAGATGGACATGGCCAAGAAGAGCGCCTGCGACGGTGATATAATCTGTCACCGGCGGGGCTTTATATTGCCCATGGGCCAGATGAGCGTGGCCGGTATCGATTGAGACTTGCAACATCGGGCTATTGATGATTTCAACCAGCTCGCAGCGCAGATTGGGGTCCGCATCGTCGATATTTTCCAGCATCAGGCAGCAGCCGATCTGTTCGGCGCGCTGAACCACAGGGCCAAGGATCTTCTGTGCGGCTTCAAAGACGTCCGGCTTGATATTGGCATAGTTGGTGAAGTTCAGGGTGTGCCAGAAAGTGAAAGGGCTGTGCACCACCATGTGTGTTGCACCCAGCTTTTCGCATTTATTCAGGGCATCCAGCAAACGCACAGTGACCACCTGCTGGATCAGCGGATCGGTTGCCGCCAGATCAAGGCTGAAAAACGGACCATGAATACCATAAAGACCGCGAAAACCATCCAGCTGATCCTTATAGGCATCGATCAACTCATCCTGATCGTCATCAAGGACATCAACCATGCAGAAATCCTGCAGTTCGATGGTTCTGTTCTTCTCGAAGATCCAATCCTTCAAGGTGACAAGCTCATCATATTTGAGCGAAGCGCCGAGCACTGGCAAATGGGACATCAAATTTTCCTTTTATGTGGCCGGAAGCGGGCCGACTCGTTATTTGGGCTATTTAATACCAGCGCGCATGAAACTTTGAACAAACTGTCGCTGGAAAAGCAGGAAGCCCACAAGAAGAGGACCGGAGGTCATCAGGGTCGCGGCGTTGATCACCGACCATTCCACGCCTGACTCTGTCATGGAAAAGACCGACAGTCCAACCGTCAAGGGGCGAGTTTCCACCGAATTGGTCACGATCAGAGGCCAGAGGAAATCATTCCAGTGAGCCGACACAGACACGAGCCCGAATGCAAGATAGGTGGGTTTTGCCAGCGGAATGTATACCCGCCACAAAGTGCCGATCAGCCCTTCGCCCTCGATGCGGGCGGCATCATCAAGCTCTTTGGGGATGGTCATGAAGGTCTGGCGCAAAAGAAAGATGCAGAAACCCGAGGCGAAGTAAGGCAAGCCAACGGCAAGGATAGTGTCAACAAGCCCCAGCATGCCCATGGTCTCATAGTTTTTAACCAGCAAAATATCGGGCGTCACCATCAGCTGCAAAAGCACGAGAGTAAATAGGATATTCTTACCGGGAAACTTCAGCCGCGCGAAGGCATAAGCGGCAAAGGTGCTCAGCACCAGCTGGGCGGTCAGCGTCATGGCGACCAGTATCATGGTGTTGAGAAAATAGCGGGCAAAGGGAGCCTGAGACCAGGCCTTGGGAAAGTTTTCCAAGGTCAGGGGCGCTGTCAGCGTGAAATTGGTCTCATAGGCCGCCGGGTGGAATGCCGTACAGACAGCATAGGCCAGAGGCAAGATCCACAACAGCGCCAATAGCCACGCACCGAATGTCATCAAGGCCCGATCGAGACGGGCAGCAAGGGTAAATTCCTGAGCAGTCATTTGTAATGCACCTTACGGTCAAGCCAGAAGAATTGGCCAATAGCGAGCAGCGATAGAACGACAAGAATGACCACGGTCATCGCGCTGGCAGGAGCTGTGTCCCAATACTCAAAGGCCGTTTCATAGATATGGTAGAGCAGCAATCTGGAAGCATTGTTTGGCCCCCCTTGCGTCATGATGAAAATGTGATCGATGAGCCGCACCGAGTTGATGATGGCATTGACCAGAATGAACAGGGTCGTCGGCATGATCAGCGGCAGGGTGACACGGCGAAAAAAGGTCCAGCGCCCTGCCCCTTCGAGCTTGGCTGCCTCGCGCAGCTGTTCCGGTATCGTCTGAAGCGCCGCAAGGTAGAAGATCATAAAGAAGCCTGCATTTTTCCAGACTGCAACGACCAGCACCGTATAAAGCACGGTCTCGGTATTGCCCATCCAGTTTTGCGCGGGCAAATCAAACAGGGAGCGGATCTGATCGATGAGGCCGAAGCTCGGGGTGAAGAAGAACAGCCAGATATTGCCCACGGCGATCATTGGCAAAACGGTCGGCGTAAAATAGGCCATGCGCAGGAAGGAAAGCCCCGTCATGCGGTTATGCACGAACAGCGCCATGACCAGCGCAATAATGATGGAAGCCGGAATGGTAATCGCTGAATAGATCAGGTTATTCCAGCATGAGCGGATGAAGACATCATCTTCAAGCAGATAGCGGTAATTCTCTAGGCCGACGAAATGGGCAGGACGGTGCCCATGGGGCGTTGAGAAAAAGCTGCTGATGACGGTTTCAATCGCTGGAATATGGGTAAAGCCCATGAGCAGCACCATTGCCGGCAACAAAAGCAGCAACGCATATATCCAGTCGCGTCTCATTCTATAACCTCACATGCGATCATTCGCTTTAATAGCAAGAAGCGAGGGGACCGAGCCCCCTCGCCAAAGCTTGTCCCAACGGGTATTAGCGGTAGTTTTTCAGAACGCGTTCTGCTTTTTCCTGAGCTTCCTTCAGTGCAGCTTCTGGCGTTTTTTCGCCCGCGAGCGCTGCGTGAATGGCGTCGTTCAGGAAGTTGGTGACTTTCTGGTTCTCATAGGTGGAAAGCTCTGCCACGGCATATTCAAGCTGGTCGCGCGCAACGGCGGCCTGAGGTACTTCTTTTGCGTAGGCTTTCATGGCTTCGGTTTCCCACGCAGCCGGGGTTGGAGCAACATAACCGGTTGCGATGGACCATTTGGCAGCCTGTTCCGGCTCGGACATCCATTTCACGAACTGGACAGCGGCTTTCTTCTGCTCTTCGGAAGCATCCTTGAACACAACGAAGTTGCCACCACCGGTCGGAGCACCAAAACGTTCATGTTTTGGCAGGAAGCCAACACCGAAATCAAACGGTGCGTTGGTGCGGATGTTGGTAAGGTTGCCCGTGGTGGTCCAGATCATGGCAGACTGACCTTCAAAGAAAGCCTTCGGCGTTGCAGACCAAGAGGTTACGCCCTCTTCCATGATCTTTTCTTCCTTGGCCATTTTCACCAGGAATGCCAGAGCTTCAACAACTTTCGGGTTGGCGAAGTCGGTCTTGTTGCCTTCTGCGTTGGCAAGGATTGCACCGGCTGGTGTGGACAGGCCCTGGAACAGCCAGTAAGGGAAGCCGTCAAGCGGAATGCGCAGGCCCCACTGGGTCACGTTGCCGTTGGTGTCTTTCTTGGTCAGCTTGTGACCATATTCAACCATTTCTTCCCAGGTTGCAGGTGCTTTTTCAGGATCAAGACCGGCTTCCTTGAAGGCTTCCTTGTTCCAGTACATAACTGGCGTGGAACGCTGGAACGGGATGCCCCATGTTTTGCCGCCGGTCTGACTGTTCAGCATGAAGGCAGGGTAGAAAGAGCCGAACCATTCCTTGCCTTCTTCCTCAGAGACAAAATCGTCAAATGGTTCGATCAGGTCCTGATCGATCAGGGTGAACATGTCGGTGGAAAGGAGCACGGAAAGCTGAGGCGCATTGCCACCGCGCGCAGCGGTCATGGCTTTGGTCAGCGCATCGGTGTAGGAACCGGCATAGATCGCATCAATATTCACATCCTTGTGGGATTTGACATAATCTTCGGTCAGAGACTTGATGGTGTCAGCGGCTTTACCACCAACGGAAACCGGGAAATAGAACTGCAGATCGACAGCAAAAGCCGGTACTGCAACAGCAGACAGCAAAGCTGCTGCAATCGTGGTTTTCAGAAAATTGGAAGCCATTGCTATGGTCCTTTTCATCCTGTTTGACTGTAAAATATGGATTTGGTTATGAATCAAGACCGCAGGGCCTCGACCAGTTTTTGGGACTTGAGAAGACGTGCCCCTGATGCCTTGTCGAACAAGGCCAACTCCTCAGGTGCGAAGGAAAGGGAGACCGTGTTGCCGGGGGAGAAATCACTCCGTCCCGAGGCCCGCACGGTGATCATTTCATCGCCGATCTGGCAATCAAGCATGGTGTCGGCGCCCTGAAATTCAGCCGCTCCGATGGTGGCTTGGAGGAGGCCGTCACTAGCTGGAGAGATGGCTTCTGGTCGGAGCCCAAGCAGCAACGGAGTTCCGGCTTCCTGTTCCAGTTTTTCGCCCATCGCGCCAAGAGCAGAAGCTTCGAACAGGCTCATGGGAGGTGTTCCGATAAAACGGGCGGCGAAGGTCGTGCGCGGCGCTTCATAAAGAGTGCGCGGCGCGTCAATCTGTTCCACTTCTCCGGCGTTGAGCAAGACCACCTGATCGGCCATGGTGATGGCTTCAGCCTGATCATGGGTGACATAGACCATCGTAAAGCCAAGCTTGCGCTGAAGCGCCCTGAGCTCGACACGCATTTCGTGACGCAGCTTTGCATCCAGGTTGGAAAGAGGTTCATCCATGAGGCAAATGGAGCGCTCGGCAATGACCGCACGGGCCAAGGCAACGCGTTGCTGTTGGCCACCGGACAATTCACCCGGCTTGCGATCAAGCAATGTCTCCAGGCCCATCAGCTCGGCAACAGCCTTCAGCTTTTCAGTGCGCTGCGCCTTGGGTTCCTTACGGGTCTTGAGACCAAAAATGATGTTTTCCGCCACATCGAGATGAGGAAACAGTGCGTAAGACTGGAACACCATGGACAAGTCCCGCTTGTCTGGAGGGCAGCGGGTTACATCTTCATCACCAATAAACACAGTGCCTTCAGTTGCGGTTTCCAACCCGGCAATGATGCGCAACAGAGTAGATTTGCCGCAACCGGAAGGGCCTAGCAGTGCCGTAAACGAGCCTGCCGGAATGGAAATGCTGACCTCGTTCAAGGCAACGGCCTGATCCCAGCGTTTTGAGATGGCCTTCAATTCAATCGATCGCCCATGATGGGCAGGATGTGCAGCGTTCATCGCTTGCCTCGCTTATAAAAGGTCTATCAGGCGTCAGCCTGATCCTGTCGGTGGGACCTGTTGGCTATGACCAACTCAGTTGAACCAAGACCCCCTTCAAATTGATGCGGAATAGGTTCGTCGCAGAAAATGCAGGACACATCGGACATATGGCCACCGCGAACATGTGCGGCTCGGCCAAACTTGGTATGATCCATCACGAGAAATGAGGTGCGGCTGTTTTTCAGGATCGCCCGGCGGCTGCCGACCTCAGCCTCGGAAAAGTCCAGAAGCCCGCCATCCGGCGTTACGCCCGCAACGCCAAAGATGCCGAAATCAACCTCGAAGCGATCAAAGAAAGCCTCGACTTCCAGCCCCAGAATGTCCTTGTCACCGGGACGCACGGAGCCGCCGGCAATGGTCACTGACCAGTCGTGACGCTCGCTCGCCTGCATGGCGACATTGAGGTTGTTGGTAAAAACCTTGAGATTGGCCTTTTCCTGCAAAGCCTCGATCACCATTTCAGGCGTTGTGCCGATGGAAAGAGCAATCGAGCTCCCATCCGGAATCTGCTTGGCCACTTCAACGGCGATTTGCCGCTTGGCTGTGACATTCATGATCTTGCGCTTGGCATAAAGCAGGTTGCCAGAGATAGGGGGCGGCTCGACCCCACCCCACACGCGGCGCAACTCGCCAAGCTCACAAAGCGCATTGACGTCCCGCCGGATGGTCTGGGTGGATACATTGAACTGTTCGGACAAGGCATCGATAGCTGAGAAGCCGCTGTCCGTCACAGTACGAATGATTTCCAATTGCCGTTCGCTATATTGCTTCATCATTCCCTGAACCATCTTGGCAAACAAAAGGTGAGACCAGAAACAAGCCAATCCAGAGAAGGTCTGGTCATTGAGCATTTCAAAAACCACCCCCCTTTTTGGGGATGTCTTTTCGCTTCCGGACTGTTTGTGATGGGGACGTTAGGCGAGGAATATTTCAGCTATTTGAACGTTATGTGTCATTCAAATGAAATTGAAAATGGAACAGAGATTTTTCTCAGAATTCTCAAACAACTGTTTTTATTAAACTATTTTTTCAATTACCAACTGTTCTTAATGTTCATTTGATCACGTCTCTCAAAAATGAACATGACAATAATATGACAGGCAAAATGGCGGATTTGCGCTTCAAGCTTGAAGAATGGCACGGGTTTATTGGCACTAAGAGGTCGTTTCCGCTGGGCTGAGCCCCTTGCTTTGACGGCGATAGCAAAAGGTCTGTCACTTTTGCACCAGTCCCCTCCGCAGCAGAAAAGCGTATTTTGATATGAGGGCCATGGCTTCGCTACGGCCCGCGTGCAAGCTTCACTTCTCAAAATTGGAGTTTTTGCCATATCGATAGCAAAGAATCTTCAATTCATTATGAGACTGTCATCTTCGCAGACCATATTCGCGCTACTTCGAGGATAGGCGTCAGAATCGTTTTTCAAGCCTTCCATCGGTACAGAATCTCCAGCCATTGTCTAGTTTGGCTCCGTTGCAGGAACAGCGAAGCTGAGAGATTTTGAGCCAAATGGATATAGTGAGCGACAAGAGTGCTTAAGGGGAGCCGGAGACGTGAACAGGAATAATGACATTTTGAAGTTCATTCATTTGACGGATTGCCATATCGCGCGCGACGGCAACATGGTCTATGGTTCGCAATCAAGCACCCGATTGAGAGCGGCAATCGACAGCATCAATAATGAGCATCACGATGCCGAGTTTGTGGTCATCACTGGCGATCTCACCCATCATGGAGACGATGCCGCTTACGAGGCATTTGCGCGTGAGCTACGCAGGTTGACGGTGCCCGCACACCTGCTCATGGGCAATCATGATGATGTGAAAAGCTTTCGCTTTCACTTTCCTGAAGCACAACGCTGTGACTGCGGTTTCATTCAGGGCTCGAAACGCACCCCGTTCGGCCTTTGTCTATTTCTTGACACCAGCCAACCGGGCAGCTCTGCCGGTCGCTATTGCGAGGAAAGGCGGGATTGGCTGAATGGGGTTCTGAGCGAAACGTCTGGTCCGGTCATGCTTTTCATGCATCATCCCCCGTTCTCTATCGGCATTCCCGGCACGGACGACAGTCAGCTTGAGGACGCAGATGCGTTCTGGAAAATTCTAAGACCGCACCGCCAACGAATCCGCCACATATTTTTTGGTCATGTCCATCGCATGGTGTTTGGCAGCTGGCGTGGAATACCCGTTTCCTGCATGCGAGGGCTCAATCATCAGGTTGCTCTTGAATTAAATCGCTCCCCGAAAGGGCAGATTGGCAATTTCGAAGCTCCCGCTTATGGCGTTGTGCTGATCGACGAGACCCAAATCATGGTGCATATGCACGATTTTCTGGACCGTTCGGAACGGTTTGTCTTCTAGTCCGGCGACAAAATATTGGTGCCGCAAAACTTATGCCGCCATGCAGCCGGAGGAGTGCCGAATTTCTGTCTGAAATGATGGCGCAAAGAGGCTGCGGTTTGAAATCCGGCCTCTTCTGCGATGCTTTCGATCGGAAGCGCCGTATTCTCAAGCAGATCCTGGCTTCGCCCCAAGCGCTCATCGAGCAACCATTGGGTAAAGCTGGTCCCCATATGCTTGCGAAAGATTCGTGTGAAGCTGCGTCGGCTCATATGGAGGCGGTCTGCTGCGGTCTCTATGCTGTAGCTCTGCGCCAGATTCTGCCGGATGGTCGCAACGAGGTCAGCGAGCCGCTTTTCGGAAATCAATTGCGGCACGGGTCTTTCGATAAACTGGGATTGCCCCCCATCCCTGTGAGGGGCTACCACCATGGAACGGGCGACCCTGTTTGAGACTTGAGCACCGAATTGGCACCGCATGACATGAAGACAGCAGTCGATTCCGGCGGCCACCCCTGCAGAGGTGATGATGGAACCAGCATCTATATAGAGGCGATCGGGCTGGAGAAGGACCTCAGGATAAAGCTGGGCAAAGCGGTCCGCATATGCCCAATGGGTTGTCGCGGCAACTCCGTCCAGAAGACCGGCTGCACCAAGCACGAATGCTCCTAAACAAAGACCAATGATCGTTACGCCTTTTTCATGCGCTGTTTGCAGCAATTCCAGCAAGGCCACGGATGGGCGCACCTCCACATCATGCCATGTAGGCACGATAATCATGTCGCCAGCTTCAAAGCCCGCGCAAGCTGTAAAGTCCTCAAGGATAGACAGGTTGTAACCATCTGCGGTTTTAATCTCTCCCTTGCGTTCAGCGCAAAGAAATGAGCGATAGCGCCCTCCCTTGTCCGCCCCCTGCCCGAAAACAGTCATCGGGATCCACAAGTGGAAAGGGCTGATCTGATCAAACGCAATTACCGCAACCCTTATGGTACGCCCATCCATGAATGCTTCTCCTTGCTCCTGGCAGTCTGCCTTCTGCTCGCGCCCGGGCAGCTTGGCTTTTTTGCGGCAGAGATGTTACTTTGGCCCGATCTTGGCACACATTGTCCTTCGGGTCACTTTCTTCTTTCCTTGATCTGGCTAATCTCATCATCACATCGACACTGTGGGCAAGATCAAGCCCGCTTCCGTCCCGATTATGAAATGGATAAAATGCCATGACGCAGACCAAACCCGCCCTCATTCTGATTGACATACAGAATGACTATTTCGACGGCTTCGCTTTCCCTCAGCACGGGGCTGATGCCTTACTCAGCCGTCTATTGAATGCAGTGAAAATAGCCAAAGAAAAGGCAATACCGATCATTTTGGTGCAACATGTAGCCGATGCATCAAAAGGAATGGCTCCGTTTTTCAATGAGGGAACAGAAGGCGTGGCCATTCACCCTGCATTGCTGGCAGAGCTGCCCGATGCACCGATTGTGATAAAGCACTCAGCGGACGCTTTTCGCGACACAGATCTGGCCGAGACTTTAGAAGCCGCGGGTGCCACGGAATTGCTCATCTGTGGAATGATGACGCAGAATTGCGTGACACACACGGCGATCTCTCGCCAAGCCGACGCTTACAAGGTCGGCGTGCTTTCGGACCTGTCAACTTCGGTGAGTGAAATGATCCACCTGATCGCACTCAATGCTCTGGCTCCTCTTGTCGAGGTGGGGCCATCGGAAGCCTTGCTATGAGCCAAGTCTTGCGAATAGTGGCGGCGATCAATCCGTGACAACGGCCCCTTGCGGCGTTACGCAATAGCGGGCCAATGTCTCGTCCATATGGCGCGCTCTCACATCAAGCAATTTCTCTGCATAGATAAGCCGAGTGCGCAGATAGCCTTCCTCTTCGGCCACATTGGTGAGGCAATGAGGGTCTTTTTCCAGATCAAACAGCAAGGCCGGAAAGCCGGGGATGTGAACATAGTGAAACTTCTCGTCCCTGAGCACCGCAAGCGAACATTCCTCCTGACGCATCCGCGCCTTGAGGTCCGCGCGTTCGGCCCGTTGTGCGCGGAAGTCAAACTCGTAGAAAGCGGCATCGCGCCAACCGGAGACCGCGTTGCCATACACATGTTCCATCAGCGAAGTACCATCAAGGCTGTTGGTAGCCTCCTCACCAAGCACTTCCAGAAGCGTTGGAAAGACATCGGCGCTGGAGGTAAAGGCATTGACGGTTTCGCCGCGGGCCCCATCAGGCGTCCGGATGATCAGCGGAATATGGTAGCTGGAGGCGTGAAAGCCCCCCTTGCCCAGCAACCAGTGATCGCCCATCATTTCGGCATGGTCGGAGGTGAAGATAAAGACCGTATTCTCCCAGAGCCCTCTTTCCTTAAGACTTGAGACTAGACGGCCAATCACAGCGTCGACCTCAGAGATCATGCCATAATAGAGCGCTCGAATGCGGCTGAGATCGTGGGCGGAAAGATCCTTGACCTTGCCCCCCTGCTCCGGATTGCCATCCTCGTCATAACAAACGAAACCGGACAGTGCGTTGGTGTCGATCATCAGCTCGGAAAAGCCGTGGCTCGCCGCTTCGGCTGTTGCGCATTTGTGGCGGGAAAATTCCGGCCCGTCGTCGGGCTCGTACATGGAATTGTAAGGTTCCGGCACCACGAATGGCGGATGTGGACGGATGAACGAGAGATGGGCGAAGAATGGCGAATCCTCTTCTTGCCGCTCATCAAGCCAATCCTCCATTTTCTCCATCAAAAAGGCAGTCGGCGTTTCATCGGCACCATAGGGCAAGGACAAAAGGGAAACCCGTTCGCCGGGCTCGACAGGCGGCGTGTGTGCCTCGTGGCGGGTTTCTATGACATGACCTCGCTTTTTGAGCCATGTGAGCCAAGGCTTGTAATCCTCAAGCAGCAACTGCTGAACATCCATACCCGGCAATATGCCCTCATAGCTCTTGAGCGCGGGATCATCGGGAGCGAGCGTACGCGGATCAAGGCAAGTATCGGTATAACCAAACAGGGTCGGCTTATAGCCAGCCCTG
This sequence comes from uncultured Cohaesibacter sp., assembly GCF_963664735.1. NCBI lineage: Bacteria > Pseudomonadati > Pseudomonadota > Alphaproteobacteria > Hyphomicrobiales > Cohaesibacteraceae > Cohaesibacter > uncultured Cohaesibacter sp. Next base: position 1,709,111 of record NZ_OY761553.1, read on the forward strand.
CGCCCGGCCTTGGCGAGATTGTCGAACCCGTCAGCAAGGGGCGCACCATTGCGCACCACCCGATGGTTCATCTGATAGAGCCCGGTGTAAAGGGTTGCCCTTGCGGGAGAACAAGGTGCCGTTGCGCAATAGTGATTGCGAAAGAGCACCGCGTCTGCGGCAATTGCGTCCAGATTGGGCGTCTTGATGGTGGGATGCCCCACAGCCCCCAAACAGTCGCCGCGCCACTGATCTGCAGTGATAATCATGATATTCGGTCTGGACATGGCTAAGCCTTTCCCAAAAGCGGCGACAGAGTTTGATCCTTGCGCCTAGAGCGCCTCGATAAGGGCAGGCAAATCAGCGACCGTGTCGATCACGTAATCGGCCCCACCCTCTTTGAGTAGCACAGTTGCAGCGTCTCGCAAGCGGGCAATCTCGTCTTCTGGCATCGCAGCAAGATCCTCAGGCGTTTTGCCCACGAAATTGCCTGACAGCGCCAGCCCAACGGTTATGCATCCGGCGGCAACTCCTTCTTTAAGGCCCGGGACGGTATCATCCACCTTGATGATGGCTTCGGGCGGATAGACCGCCAGATTCACAAAGGTCTGATACATGCCAAGGGGACCGGGACGCCCTTCGGCAAGATCGTCGGCGCAAATGAGATTATCCGGCACAAAGCCCTGTTCTTTAACGACTGGCAAGACGTGCTCCATGATGGAGCGGGTATATCCGGTGGTGGAGCCGATCTTGATTCCACGGCGGCGCAGCCATGCGATTGTGTCAAGCGCCCCGGGCACCAGATCGGCATAGTCCGCGGCGACCTTCTCATTCATCGGCACGAAGATTTCATATATCTCGTCAACATCTGCATCGGTCGGCGCATTGCTATATTTTGCCCGCCACTGCGCTGCGATGTCATCATCGTTCATCATGGCACGGATATGATCCCACTTGGGCAGCCCCATCGGAGCGCGCGCCTGTTCGATGGTAGCCGTGATGCCAAACTGCTCGAAGCATTTAACGAACACACCCATCGGCGCGAAGCTGCCAAAATCAACCAGCGTTCCGGCCCAGTCAAACACAACTGCTTTAATCTCTTTCATTGAGGGTCATTCCTTCCGGTTTTCGTTCAAGCATTCAGTTTCTTGCGCTCTTGCAACGCTTCAGGGCATGGTGCGGCAGACTTAACGCCCAGCTCTTCAAGACTCTCCCGGGCAGCGACGACCACCCGCCGCATGATGGCTTCGTCCATCTGGCCGATGCAGCCGATGCGGAAGCTTTCAACGACGGTCAGCTTGCCCGGATAGATGATGAAGCCCTTGTCTTTCATCAGGGCATAGAAGCGGTCAAAGTCGAAACGCTCGTCTGCCGGACAGAAGAAGGTCACGATGATGGGTGAAAGCCAACGCGCGTCAAGCAAGGTCTCAAAGCCCAACTCGCGCATACCTGCGACCATCACGTCGCGATTGTTGGCGTAGCGCGCTCCTCTTGCTGCGACGCCCCCCTCGGCTTCGTGCCCCTTCAGGGCTTCAAGGAAAGCGGCCACGATGTGTGTTGGCGGGGTGAAGCGCCATTGGCCGCTTTTTTCCATATTCTCCCACTGGGCGTGAAGATCGAGGCTCAGAGAATGGCAATTGCCCTTGGCTGCGACCAGCTCGCTATGACGGACCATCGCAAAGCCGAAGCCCGGCACGCCCTCAATGCATTTATTGGCAGAGGAAACCAGCGCTTCATAACGGATCTCGGAAGGCTCAATAGGCACTGCACCGAAAGCAGACATGGAGTCGACCAGAAGCTTGCGGCCTGCGGCATAGGTCGCTTCGGAAATTTCCGCCACCGGATTGAGGATGCCAGAACTGGTTTCACAATGGATCGCCAACACATGGGTGATTGTCGGATCATTGGCCAGAATTTCAGCGACTTCTGCGCCTCTCGGCGGCAGATAGTCGCCTTTGTCTAGAAGATGATAGGCACGACCAATCACTTCCATCGTTTTGGCAGCTCGAAGGCCGTAGGCACCATTGGCCAGAACCAGCAACTTGCCATCTTTGGGCACCATGGTTCCAAGCATGGATTCGACCAGATAGGAACCAGACCCCTGCATCGGGATACATTCGAAAGCATCCTTTTCCGTGCCGAGCAAATCCAGAAGCCGGCGGCGCATTTCAGCGGTCATGGCGCGGAAATCACCATCCCAGCTGCCCCAGTCCTTCAACATGGCCTCCTTGACGGCGAAAGACGTGGTCAATGGACCGGGAGTGAGCAGAAACGGCTCTCCCATCTTGGGGTCTGGTAGCAAGCTGTTTTTCAAGCTACCGGTAAATTCGTTGTCCCGTTCAGTCATCGGACAATCCTCTTTTTTTCTGATTACTTATTTCCAATACCGGCCTGACTGATCAGTCATGGCGGGGGCTGTCTATTCGGCGGCTTCCTGTTGGCCGCGCGAGAAATCAAACTCATGCACCCTGTGACACGAGACAAAATGCTCCGAAGCAACTTCCTGCCACTGGGGAATTTCATTGGCACACTGCTCGGTCGCGTACGGACAACGGGTGTGAAAACGACACCCTGTTGGCGCGGCCAGCGGGTTCGGGATTTCTCCCTCCAGCTTGATCGGATCAAAGGTCTCTGCAGGGTCCACAGTGGGGATCGCAGAGAGAAGCGCGTGGGTGTATGGATGGCGCGGGTGATAGAAAAGGCTTTCGGTTGGCGCATATTCGACAAATTTGCCGACATACATCACCGCCACCCGATGAGACATCTGGGCCACCACAGACAAGTCATGTGCAATGAAAAGAAAGGCGACACCCATCTCTTCCTGAAGGTCTTTCAACAGATTGACGATCTCGGCCTGAATGGACACGTCAAGCGCGGAAACGCTCTCATCGCAGACGACAAAATCCGGCTGTGTCACCAATGCCCGTGCAATGCATATGCGCTGTCTTTGTCCGCCCGAGAAAGCATGAGGAAACCGGCGCAAATGCTCCAGATTGAGCTTGCAGCGGCTGGCGATGTCGCGCACACGCTCGTCGATCTTCTCCCGATTTTTCATCATGCCTGACGCGACCAGCGGCTCGGCTATGATATCGCGTACCGTCATGCGAGGATTGAGCGAGGAATAGGGATCCTGAAAGACAAGGCTCATGCGGGGCCGGAAGGCCCGGAGAATGTCGCTGGCCATGTGGGCAATGGAATGAGGTCCTTCGGAGAAAACCATGCCCATTTTCTTGCGGAAGCGGCGCAGCTCCTCTCCTTCCAGTTCGTCAAGATAGATATCGTGCTCACGGGTATGAAAGATCACGTCCCCTGCCGTGGGATCAATGGCGCGCAGGATGGCTCGGCCAACTGTCGTTTTGCCTGAGCCGGATTCCCCAACAAGGCCAACGGTTTCGCCGCGGCGAATATCAAAGCTCACGTCATCTACCGCGCGCAGATAGGAAACCTCCGAGGAAAAGAGTTTCTTCTTGCGGATGGGAAAACGGACCTCAAGATTTTTGACCTCGATAAGAAGTTCATTCTTTTTCTTGATGCTATTTGCCATATTGTTCGCTTCCTCACTCATGCTTGAGCCCTCAGCTGTTTTTCATGCAGAAAGCAACGCACCGTGTGATCTTCACCCACTTGCAGAATTTCCGGCTGATGCCGGTCGCAAAGCCCTGCAATTACCTTGGCGCAGCGAGTGTGGAACGGACAGCCGGTGGGGCGATCATTCGGGCTCGGAATGTCGCCGGGGATGGGTGTCAGACGATCGTGCAGACGGTCCACACTGGGCAATGCCTTGATTAGCCCTTGGGTATAGGGGTGGGCTGGCTGATGGATGACCTTGTCGGTGGGGCCACGCTCGACAATCGTTCCCAGATACATGACGGCGACGTCGTCGGCGATATGGGAGATGACCCCCAGATCATGGGTGATGAAGATCATGCCCATGGAAAGATCGCGCTGAAGACTGCTCATCAATTCCAGCACCTGCGCCTGAATGGTGACGTCGAGCGCCGTGGTCGGTTCATCTGCAATCAACAAGGCGGGACCTGCTGACAAAGCCAGAGCGATCATCGCACGCTGACGCATGCCGCCAGACATTTCATGCGGATATTGATCGATGCGCGCTTCCGGGTTTGAAATACCCACCTTATCGAGCATCTCGACGGCGATGCGGCGAGCATCCTTGCGCCCCACATTGCGATGCAGGCGGATGGCCTCCACCATTTGATTGCCAATGGTATAAACAGGCGAAAAGGATGCCATGGGCTCCTGAAAGATCATCCCGATCTCGCCACCGCGAATATGGCGGATTGCGCGACTGGTTTTACCCAATTTATTGATATCAATCACTTTTCCGGATTTGTCGGTGTAAAGGATTTTCGCTTCTTTGGAAATGACCCCATTGCCGGGCAAAAGCTGCATCAGCGCCTTGGTAGAAATGGATTTGCCTGAGCCGGATTCTCCCACGATGCCCAGCGTATGGCCGGGGCGCACTTCAAAGGAAATGTCCTGCACCGGCGTTATGAGACCTTCATCCGTACGGAAGGAAATGGAGAGATTTTCTACTTTCAACATGGTTCTATCTGCCCTTTTCCTAGCGAACGTCCGAATAAGGGTCGGCGGCATCGCGCAGGCCGTCTCCCACCACCGTGAAAGCCAAAACGGCCAGCACGACGAAGACAGCCGGAATGAAGAGCCATGGCGTTTGCTCAATAACTCGCACCGACTGGGCCTGCTGCAACAAGACGCCCCATGACACGGTCGGAGGACGCAGGCCCAACCCGACGAAGGACAGTGCTGTTTCGCTCAGGATCATGTAAGGAAAGGAAATCACCAGATCGACGATGATGAAGCTGGTAAAACTGGGCAGCATATGCTGGGAAATGATGCGCAAGGGGCGTGCTCCGGCCAGTCGCGCGGCGACAACATAGTCCTCTGAGCGGATGGAGAGCAGCTGCGAGCGAATGCGCCGCGCCAGCGTCGGCCAGCCGAAGAGCCCCAAAATCAGCGTCATGGCAAAATAGACTTCTGTGGTCGACCATTCCTTGGGCATGGCAGCCGCCAGCCCCATGTAAAGCGGGATGATGGGCACCACGCGGATAACTTCCGTTACGCGCTGGATGATGTTATCCACCCACCCCCCGGCATATCCGGCCACGCCACCGATGATCAGGGCCAACACGAAAGAGATCAGCACACCGATTACCCCGATGGAAAGCGAAGTTCGGGTTGCATAGATTGTGCGCGAGAAGACATCGCGCCCCAGATCATCCGTGCCCCACAAATGCAGCTTGGCGCGTTTGTCATCGAGCTGGAACAGGTGGATCTTCGAAGGAATGATGCCTATCAGCTCGGTCTTCTCTCCTTGCGCAAAGAATTTGACATAGACGCGCTTGTCCGGATCCGGCACAGAGATGGCACGCAGGGTCACCGGATCGCGTTTGGTGGAAACCCCATGAATGAAGGGACGCCATGAGCAGCCATTCTGATCGCAGAAGAGCGGCATCTGCGGCGCTCCATCGAGATATTTGGTGTCGCGGCTGGTCGGGCCATAGGGAGCGACAAATTCGGCAAAGACACCAAGCAGCGCCATCAGCAGCAGCACAGTGGCGGCAACCATAGCGGCGCGATGGCGACGGAAGCGCCACCAGATCAGGGTCCATTGGCTGGCTGAGTAATATTTCAGCCGCTTCTTGTGCTCTTTGTCGCTCTCCCTTGATATGGACGTCAGGGCTGCCGATTGCATTCGGTTTTCGGTCAAATCCGTCATGATCAGTTATTCCCCAACTTGATGCGCGGATCGAGCCACGCCAGCAAAATGTCCGAGATGAAATTCATCAGCACAATCATGAAGGTAAGCATCAACAGAATGGCTCCGGCGACATACATGTCGAGGTCTAGATAGGCGTTGAGCAGCAAATTGCCCAACTCGGTAAGGCCGAGAACAACGGCAACAATCGGCAGCTCGGAGAAAATACGGTTGACGTCAAATCCGATGGTGGAAACCACCGGGTTGATGGCAAGACGGGCCGGATATTTGATCAGCAACTTGGTTTCCGGCACACCACGCGCACGCGCGGCCGTTACCGAGAGTTTGTTCAGCTCATCGGACATGGTGGCGCGGATAGTCTGGATCTGATAGGCGACCGCCGACCATGCCAGCACAAAGGCCGGCAACCACAGATGCTTGAGCAAATCCCAGCCCTTGGCAAAGGACCATGGCGCATCTTCCATATGGTTCGAAAAGAGGCCGCCGATATCGGCGCCAAACCAGAGGTTGGCAAAATAAAGCATGATGAGAGCCAGCAGAAAGTTCGGGAGTGCCAGCCCCAAATAGGAGAAGACCGTCAGCCCATAGTCCGCAAAGGACGCTCGCCTGACAGCGGCATAGATACCGATTGGTATTGAGACCAGATAAGTGAGCAGCAGCGTTCCGAACAGAATCGCCATGGTCAACCAGGCCTTGTCGCCGATAACCTTGGTCACATCTGTTTCAAACGCAAAGGCCTGCCCGAAATCGCCATGTAGAACGATGTTGCCGATCCAGTCGACATAACGCAGAGCCATTGGTTTATCGAGGCCAAAATCGTGGCGGATTGCCTGAATATCTGCTTCAGTGATAGCAATGCCGGTGCCGGAATATTTCCGGAAAGCATAGCGGTCCGCATAGTCGCCCGGTGGTATTTCCATAATCAGGAATACCATCATGGAAACAAGCACCATCGTGACAATCATGCCAACCAGTCGCTCAAGTGTAAATCGAAGCATCTTCAGGTCCCCACAAACAGGCCCGCACGCCATGGAACGGGCAATGATGCGGGGGCAATCCCCCGCACCGGATGGTTTCATTCAGTCCAACAGGATTATTTGGACATGAACCACTGTTGTGGACGGTATGGGTAGGTCCAGTAGAAGTCGTAGGACTTGGCCTTGATCGGTTTGACGTTTTTCAAGTCATTGCGATAAAGGAACGGCGCTACGATATCGCCGACGGTGCCGATCTTGAGCAGGTTGTCGACATGGATCTTGACGATCTCTGCACCCAGCTTGTTGGATTCATCCGAGCCCATGGATACCTGAAGGAATTTCTCGGACAGGTCATAAAGCTCTTTGACATAGGCCGGTGGCTCAACGCCTTCCTTGCCATTGGAGTCTTTCCACTGGGCCCAGGCAAAGCCGGTGCCCGGATTGAAGACATCGCCGAACGGTGGGATGAAGGCTGTCACGTCCTGAGAAATGGCCGGACCGGAAGTGCCGTCATATTTCCAGGTGGTCAGGTCCAGATCGTTGTTGTTGGCACCGGCGCGATACTCATCAGAGGTAACCTCTTTGAGGTCGATACGCACGCCAACAGCTGACCAATAGTCACGAACCAGTTCCATGATTTTGACAGGCACGCCTTGAGAAGAATAGATCAGGCGGATAACCAGCGGTTTTCCATCCGGACGTTCCAGAGTACCATCGCCATCGGAATCCTTCAGACCGATCTCAGCCAGCAGCTCCTTTGCATGGTCGGGATCGAATTCAATATCCTGATTGAGAATGTCTTCTGAGACGAAAGAAACTGTTTTCGGCTCGGCCGGAACGCCCTGTGCTGGCTTACCCTGTCCGAGATAAACGATTTCGTTGATTTCGTCGCGATCAAGAGCGATGGACATGGCGCGTTCAAAACGGATGTCATTGAACAACTTGGCCAGAACCGGATCCTTGTGGGTGCGGTTGAAGGAGAAGAAGATGTTCTCGCCGAAGGTTGGAGCGTAGGAAACCGTGTAGTTGCCTTTTGCTTCATTTTCCTTGAGCAGCGGGAAGTCTTCGAGGAACACAGCCTGCTGTTTCCAGACAACTTCGCCATTCATGATCTTGAGATTCTGAACTTCCTTGTCCTTGACATAGGTTTCGTCAATTTCAGGAATGTAAGGCAGCTGGTTACCGGCAGTGTCGACCATATGGAAATATGGGTTTGCGACCAGTTTGCGGCCTTCGGCATTTTCTTCAACCACAATGTGGGATTCCAGCGTTGGAACCACAGCGCGACCGAATTTTTTGGCAACATCAGCGTCTTTCAGGAGCGGTGACGGAACGTCTTTCCAGTCAGAACCACCGTAATACATCTTGACGGCTGCAGCCCCGTTTTCAAGCCCCATTTCCTGAGCAAGCTTGTCAGCGTCCTTGTTGTATTTCGGCATGAACTGAGCAAGGAAATGCTTCGGCTGGAAAGCCTGTCCATAGTCAACAGCAAAGCGGTTGAGAATGCCCGGCGTTGGAACCGGGAACGTGAAGGAGACGGTTACGTCGTCCTCGGCTTTTACAACAGCAGGCTTGCCTGCAAACAACCAACGACCAGGGGTCTTTTCGTAAACATCTTTATTCAAGATCAGGTCGTTGTACCAGAATTCGATGTCAGCGGCGGTGAAAGGCTCGCCATCGGACCATTTGTGGCCCTTGCGCAGAGTGAAAGTCAGCTTGGTGTAATCGTCGTTCCATTCCCAGCTTTTAGCGATGTTTGGCACAACGGTCTGCAGGTCATCGGCGTAACGCACAAGGTTTACATGGCGTACGGAAAGAAGGTCGGAGGTGCCGGATTCCGTGCCTTTGGAAAGACCGGTAATCACACCACCATAAGTGCCTACCGACTCATAAGGGGCGACAACAAGCGGCTCGGCTGGCAGGCGATCTGCAAGAGCTGGCAAGTCTTTGTTGCCGAAAATTTCGCTATTGAATTTTGCAATGTCCGGATTCTGGGCAAATGTCAGTTCGCAGTTGCCAGCTTTCTGGAATTCAGCCAGTTCAAACTGCTCTGGATAGGCAGAGGTCAGGCCTTTCATGTCTGCAACAGTTGCCACCGGGCAGGCAGCAAAGGCAGAAACGCTCAGTGCGACATAGGCGGCACCGGCTAGAAAAACAGATTTAGGGCTCATTGGAAGGTCTCCCTGTTTGGATCGAGCGAGACACTTCCTAGAGATTGTATTTAACAGTTTTATGAACATCTGTTATCTATAGTTTTTAGCTATAGAAAGACAGGTGACATAAATCATTCACAAGTCGTGGGGAAATAATTATTTCATGCGGAGGTAGTAACAGAATTATACATGGCATTGATCACCGAGACATGCTGCATCTCCGGTAAGCAAGCCAGATAATGAGAAACCGTGAGTGTTTCATCCTCAACAGGAATCGTAACCAGATTGTTCGAAGCGAGCACTTCGCCTTCCATTGCCACGCCGATACCCATCCCCGAATTGATCGTGGTGACGATTGCCCCCCAGGACCCCAGCGCCAGCACTGTCTTCAAGCTCACGCCTGCGGCTTGAGCGGCTTTTTCAAACACGCGTCTGGTGCCAGAGCTATTCTCGCGCTGGACGAGAGCGTTGCTTGCAACATCCAGCCAGCTGGCTTTGCCTTTTTCGCAAAGAGGATGCCCTTGAGGAACAACAAGAACAATGCGCTCCGTTCGAATCTTTTTGACATGCAAGTTCTGCGGAGCTTCTTTGGCCGTGATGAAAACAACGTCAAACTTGCCGTCTTCCAACAAAGGCAGGAGGTCGTTCGTCGCCATCGCACGCGCTTCAATATCAACGTCTGGAAACCTTGTCATGAAATTCGAAAGAATCGGCATGGCAAATTGATATGTTGAGTAACCAAGCCGTAAAGACCCGGCCTGCATACGCCTGCGCCCTTCAAGGGCGAGTTCAATCTCATCGGTCATGGCAAGCACAGATCGAATTCGGGAAAGGATTTCCCTGCATGTCTCCGTGGCTTCCGCCTGACGCCCATTCCTATGGATCAATTGCGTACGATAGTGCTTTTCCAACGCTGACAGATGGTTGGATACCGAGGGTTGAGAAATACCCAACTCCTTGGCCGCAGCCGAAAAGCTGCCGGTGCGCACCACAGCTTCGACGGCACGCATCTGATTGATAGATAATTTCATTTGCCCATCACCTACTTATCGCTAACCGACATTAGTGGATCACAGATGACAACGCGATGACAAGATTTGACCTACTCAAAGTGGCAATATTCGCCAAAATACCAGCTTCTGCAAAGAACTCTGCTTGAGCGTGTTTCGTGTTTCTACAGCGTAATTCCGTACTGAATTTGACATATATATTCCTCCTCTTCTAGGAAGGAAAACTTGTGTCATAAGTAGACACCAATATATCTTCAGTCATTGGTTAATCAATTAACCTTTGCACAGTGGACATATGTCAGATTTTTTATTTTTAAGTATCCATAAAGCAATCTATAGCGCAACTCACCGAAATTAATTGAAATGAAAACTTGTAATTCGGCATTTATTCTTAAGTCTTCTGCACCATCTGGTTCTGCACCGTTGTGGATGAAATCTTGCATCAACCCACGCTGGCAACAGGGTAATTATTTACCTTTAGAATCAATATCGAACAATTTTTCCCAAAATTCTCGTCAAATGATCAGATATCTTCTCCCTTGGGCATCGTGGCCATCCGGGTCAATTTCAAAAAAAGCAGGATCCAGGGCGCTCCGTGAAACACCATATCAAAAATATCGACGGGACGGGAAAGCGTACCAGTTGCGAGCATTTTGAGCTTTTCCCAAATGTGCGGTTCAGGAAAAAAGGGAGCCAATCCCAACGTCAAGGAAGCGACCAACAGCGTTCCGATTGGAATTTTATCAATAATTTTCAATAGACTATCCCTTTTTTCTCGCACAGCACACCCGAAAGGTCTCTGGCTCGGAGCCGGTTTGGGTGATTGCTATCGATATTTGGCCAAACCCGCAAGAATGCTTTCGACGGAGAAGCTCTTTGACCAAAGACGGCCTTGCCCCGGCTTGCCACAGTTAATTTTGCACCTATATCAAAATGAACATACGTAAAATGGACAAGTAATCGAGAGGAACGCGATGTTTGATGCATCAAAACTGATCAGCGAATTTTTGGGTGCAACCAACGCACCAGGAACCAGATCTCAGGGCACTGGCGACGCTGGTGGCGATTTGATGCAAAGAGGAAAAGAATATTTGTCGCAGAATGCAGGAGGCATAGGAGGCGGCGCATTGGCCGGCGGCCTCGCTGGCTACATGATGGGGTCGAAAAAAGGACGCAAGCTGGCTAAAAAGGCAGCCACCTACGGAGGTTTGGCTCTGGTGGCAGGGCTCGCATACAAAGCCTATTCCGATTATCAGGGCAAGAAGGCGGGTGTACCTGTGGTCGACGGTCAAGTTGGCCAAGGCAATCAGACCATTCCCGCTCATTTACACGCCTCTGGCCAGGACAGTCAAAAGCTAACTCATGTTCCGGTCGTTCCCATGGGATCAGGCTTTGAGGTCAACGAAATGACCCAGAATGCTGCAGGTTTCGGAGCAACCCTCGTTAGCGCGATGATCGCAGCAGCAAAGGCGGATGGCCAGATTGACGCGCAGGAACAGGCCGCAATTTTCGATAAAATTTCGCAAGAAGACCTAAGCGCCGAAGAAAAAGCCTTTTTGCTGGATCAACTGAACAAGCCGTTGGACATCGACAGCATAGTTGCAGAAGCCAGAAGCAAGGAACAGGCCTTGGAGATCTATCTGGCGTCATTGATGGCAATAGAGCCGGATGATCCAGCCGAGCAGGCTTATCTGTCCATGTTGGCCGCAAGGCTTCATCTGGAACCAGAATTGATCAAGCAGATACACGAAACGGTTCTGGAGGTGGAAGGGTAGGTGTTGTAGAGCCAATCGCTGTTTCAAGCATCTTTGTCCTCTGCCACAGCACCCTCAATAGCCACCAATTTCAAAATCAAACATACCTCTTTGGGCGAGAAATATGCTCAAACGGAGCTTGAAGGCTGGCTCTCTGCCAAGAGGGCCGCTACACTCGTAACTCTATCAATTCGGTTTTCCTGTTCCTGATCGGGTCGTGTTCCCAAGATGGCTTTAAAGCCAGCTGATCATGGCCCCATCAGAGACCAAGATATGCTTGAACGAGGGTGTCATGCTTCAATCTGTTTCCGATCGGTACTTCATCCCTACTCTCCTTTTCACCATCATACTGTTTGCCTGCGCCTTTTCCGTGGAGCCAGCCAAAGCAAATGACGGGTCAGCCATGCTGGAAGCGGGAGGAATCCGCCTCGTTGAAAATCAAGTGATTTCGCTTGACGTGGAAGATCTCTATATCAGCCCCAAGGAAATTCGCATTCATTATGAGTTCGTCAATCCATCGGATCAGGATGTCAAGTTGCTCGTTGCCTTTCCAGTTCCGTTGATCGACGCAGAGCCTGAAATGAATTACGGCAATCAGAATGTTGATCCCGTCAATTTTCTTGATTTCACCGTTATCGCAAACGGTAAGCGCATATCCCCCGAGATGGAAGTCAAGCTTGTCATGAACGGGCAGGATTACACCAAGCTGCTTATCGACAATGGCGTGCCTCTGCACCGCTTTTCTCCGGACTATTATGAGCGGCTTGACAAGATCTCTGCTGCTTCAAGGCAAATTCTTGCCCAAAACGGCCTGATAGAATGGACGCCCGGCGAAGAATGGTTCACCAAAAAATGGAAAGTGAAGGTCAACTATTATTGGTGGCAAACCTTCCCGGCCAACAGCCGCACCGTGCTCGATCATAGTTATGCACCAGTTGTGGGTGGCGGCATTGTCGACGAAGAATATGGCATTAGAGACAATATCGGACGCTTTTGCATCGACGACGGATTTATTCGCGGCTTTCGCAATCTACTCAAGCAAAGCGGACATAATTCCACGATCAGCTCGGAAGTTCGCTACATCCTCATGACAGCCAATACATGGCTTGGACCGATTGGAGATTTTCGTCTGGTGATCGACAAGTTGAAACCGAAAGACCTGATTTCGCTTTGCATCAACGGCATTCATAAAATTGCACCGACGCGATTTGAATTCCGCGCCAAGAACTTTGTTCCAGACAGAGATCTGGATATTCTGTTTATCAAGCAGCCGGATTGGTAAGGCTCGTCCTAGCTTTAAGGGCTCAATATGGCGTATTCCCGACAAGCATAGCCCACCGGGAATACGCTCCTTCTGAGCCCTCAGACCCAATTAGATTGAGATATTCATCTCGGTTTGAGTTTGAAACAGCTGGCTTGTTTGCTGATACAGCTGATCCATCATGCGCGAAAAGAGCATGTCAGAAGCAGAACGTGTTTGCTCTGTCGACTGGCGGGACAAGCTGTCGAGCGTTGTTTTATCCGTATCCTCAGAACCGTCTTCACCCTCGGAAGAAATTCCCTCAGCCGATGGCGGCGGAGGCGGTGGAGGTGCCGCAGAGGATATCTCATCATCGGACGAACTGGCGTCGCTTTCCGCGACGACATCCTTGACCAAATCCATCAGAATCTGAGCATTGGCCGCATCGGAGGTTTCGTCCGAGCTATCGCTCTCGCTCACCCCGAATTGGGCATCGAACTCTTCCTGCGAGATAACCCCGTCTCCGTTCGTATCTAGACTGCTGAAGAGATCGTCCTCATCGTCATCATCATCCGAAGATGCGCTCGCTCCGGGAGGCCCTCCCGCAGGTGCCCCAGAAGGACCACCAGAAGGACCGCCAGTAAGACCACCGGCAGTTTCCCCAGAAGACGAAGGGGGTGGCGAGGCCATTTCCTGAACGCTCAGAAAATCTCCCGAGAGATTTGATCCCCCAACCGCCGCGTTGAATTCTTCTTCGCTTAACGTGCCGTCAGCATCGCTGTCAAACTGGTCAATAATAGACGTTGCTTCACTCGTGCTGTCGTCACCGCCGATCAGTTCAGCCAGTTCGGATACATCAAGAGAACCATCATCATTCGTGTCTGTCTTGCTGATGAATTGTTGCCATATTTGACTGGAGCTGGTTAGGCTACCAATAGCACTCATCTCATACCTTCCTTTCGTTAGAGACAGAGAGGTAGAGGCAATTTAAGTGCCACACAGAAGAAATGAGATTCAACTTTTATTTAATAAAATCAAATACTTAAATATAAAAATCCCGCAATATTGACAATATTTGGAAATAAACTGAAAAGATTCTGGTGATTTTCTTATTTTTACTGCACTTTTTGCCTAACACAGGCAAATATTACCCAGGAAAACTTTCACCCGACATCAAAGAAATTTGCCCGCGAAACAAGGACATCAATCCATTTTGCCCAACAGCTTCAGGGTATCTTTTGAGGTAGGTCCCCTCACCGCTCCAGACTGACCCAGAGCACAACGGCATCCTCGTCGCTGGTCGTAACACAGCAATGCCCCATGGAACTGTCATAATAGACACTGTCACCGGCCTTCATGGCGAGGGGGCGATAATGCTCGGTATGCAACTCCAATTCACCGGACAGGACATACATGAACTCTTCGCCGCGATGGCGGATCCAGTCGCCGAAATCGGAGATATCACGCGCCTTGATGGTACTGACATAGGGCAGCATGGCCTTGCTGGTCAGCTCGTTGCAGAGCAGCTCATGAGAATAGGTCGCGGTCACCTTCGTCTCCCCCTCCCCTTTGCGCGTCACATCGCGGCGGCCGGTAAAGTCGCTTTTCCCGCTTTGCAAGAATAGATTGGGCGTTTCCAGCTCAAGAGCCTGTGTCAGGCGGCGGACGATGTCAAAGCCGGGACTGGTCTGGCCATTTTCGATCTTGGAGAGAGTGGAGCGACCAATACCGGCATGGCGGCCGGTTTCCTCCAGCGTCCAGCCTTTTTTCTTGCGCGCCTCGCGGACCATCTGGCCAAGCTCGTCCATTCCGGGAGCGCTGGGGGATGATGCACCAGCGGGAGCCAGCACACCGGGAATAGCTTCAGTGACCGATGTGTCATCCTGCAAACTCTCTATGGCGCCGAATTCGCCGCGTTCCAGATCACCCATGCCCGTCTTTCCTCTAGTTGCATCTTATGTTTGCTCGCAAAATCGCACAAATCTCGTCCAAGGTCAAAATCTGTAAAATAATAGAGTTTGACATCTCTAAGCACTTATATTGCATATAGGGGAAATTTCCACTATAAGAAACTTCAGCAAACATACCATGAGAATCGGCTGCTTTTCGGTCGTCTTATTTGATCCCTAAAGCCATAGCCGATCGTTTCCCTTGGCATTTTCACGGGAGACTGTCACGATCCGGTTGCGCAACCGCAAAGGACGAGGATTGAGGAGCAGGCGATGACCTTCAAACTGACCGATTATGAAGCTTATGATTTTGCCAACCGGCGCCATATCGGACCGTCGCCGAGTGAAATGGCGGAAATGCTCAAGGTGATCGGCTTCACCACCCTTGATGAGCTGATTAACGCAACTGTCCCCTCCTCCATTCGTCAGAAAGCCCCTCTCAAATGGGGTGGCGCGCTGACCGAAGGCGACACGCTGCATCATATGCGCAAGGTTGCCTCGAAGAACAAGCTGCTCACCTCGCTGATCGGACAGGGCTATTACGGCACCACCACGCCGCCGGTGATCCTTCGCAACATCCTTGAAAATCCGGCATGGTATACCGCTTACACGCCTTATCAGCCAGAAATCAGTCAGGGACGGCTTGAGGCTCTGCTCAACTTCCAGACCATGGTGTCTGACTTGACCGGCCTTGAAATTGCCAATGCCTCGCTGCTGGATGAGGCAACAGCCGCTGCGGAAGCCATGACCATGGCCAAACGCGCTTCCAAGTCAAAGTCTGATATCTTCTTTGTTGACGAGAACTGCCACCCGCAGAATATCGCCGTGATCGAAACCCGCGCCGAACCGCTTGGCATCACCATCAAGATCGGTGCACCGGAAGATCTCGACCCCTCGGAAGTCTTTGGCGCCATCTTCCAATATCCGGGCACCTATGGTCACGTGCGTGACTTCACAGACATCATGACGGCGCTACATGAGAACAAGGCACTCGGCATCGTGATTGCCGACCCGCTAGCGCTTGCCCTGCTCAAATCGCCGGGTGAAATGGGGGCTGATATCGCGGTTGGCTCCACGCAGCGCTTTGGCGTGCCGCTCGGCTATGGTGGCCCGCATGCCGCCTACATGTCCTGCCGCGACGATCTCAAGCGCTCCATGCCGGGCCGCATCATTGGCGTAACCATCGACAGCCATGGCCGAAAGGCCTACCGGCTTGCCCTTCAGACCCGAGAGCAGCATATCCGACGTGAAAAAGCCAACTCCAACGTCTGCACCGCGCAGGCCCTGCTAGCTGTTATCGCCTCGATGTATGCGGTCTATCATGGCCCGGACGGCATTAAGGCAATTGCGCAATATGTCCATCGCAAGACCGTGCGTCTGGTCGACGGCCTCGAAAAACTCGGCTTCAAGCCAGAACCGGACGTGTTCTTCGATACCGTGACCGTCGAGGTCGGCGCGCTTCAGGGCGTGATCATGAATGCAGCTGTCGCCAACGGCATCAACCTGCGCAAGGTGGGCACATCCAAGATCGGCATCAGCCTTGACGAGCAGACCCGCCCGGAAACCGTGGAAGCGGTGTGGAAGAGCTTTGGCGGCGATCTCTCCTATGGTGCGTTCGAGCATGAGCGCGAGCAGGACATTCCCTATCGCCTGCCGACGGCCAACCTGCGCACGACCGAATATCTGACGCACCCGATCTTCCACCTCAACCGTGCCGAGGCCGAGATCACCCGCTACATGCGGCGTCTTGCCGACCGCGATCTGGCGCTTGACCGGGCCATGATCCCGCTCGGCTCCTGCACGATGAAGCTCAACGCGACGATCGAGATGATCCCGATCACCTGGCCGGAATTCGCCAACCTGCATCCGTTCGTGCCTGACGATCAGGCGCTCGGCTACAAGGAGATGATCGAGGATCTCAACAAGAAGCTTTGCCTCGTTACCGGTTATGATGCCATCTCCCAGCAGCCGAACTCGGGCGCGCAGGGTGAATATGCCGGCCTCATCACCATCCGCAACTATCACAGGGCGCGTGGCGAAGGCTATCGCGATGTCTGCCTCATCCCGACCTCTGCTCACGGCACCAACCCGGCGTCGGCCCACATGGCCGGCTTCAAGGTTGTCGTGGTGAAATCCGCAGAAAACGGCGATATCGACGTGGACGATTTCCGCGCCAAGGCAGAGAAGCACAGCGACAATCTCGCCGCCTGCATGATCACCTATCCGTCCACCCATGGTGTGTTCGAGGAGACTGTGCAGGAGGTTTGCGCCATCACCCACAAGCATGGCGGACAGGTCTATATCGACGGGGCCAACATGAATGCCATGGTTGGGCTCTCCCGCCCCGGCGACATTGGCGGCGACGTCAGCCATCTCAACCTGCACAAGACTTTCTGCATTCCCCATGGCGGTGGCGGACCGGGCATGGGGCCGATCGGCGTCAAGGCCCATCTTGCCCCCTATCTGCCCGGCCATCCGGAACGCGATGCTGCCATCGGGCCGGTCTCTGCCGCCCCGTTTGGCTCGCCCTCGATCCTGCCGGTCAGCTGGGCCTATTGCCTGCTTATGGGTGGCGCAGGGCTTACCCAGTCGACCAAGGTGGCGATCCTCAATGCCAACTATATCGCCGCCAGCCTCAAGGGGGCCTATGAGGTGCTCTATTCCTCCAAGGCCGGTTTGGTGGCCCATGAATGCATTCTGGAAACCCGACCCTTGAAGGACAGCTGCGGCGTGAGTGTTGACGACATTGCCAAGCGCCTGATGGACAACGGCTTCCATGCACCGACCATGAGCTTTCCGGTTCCGGGCACATTAATGGTCGAGCCAACCGAATCCGAGCCAAAAGCCGAGCTTGACCGCTTCATCGCCGCCATGCTCGACATCCGCCGCGAGGCACAGGACATCGAGGACGGCAAGATCGACGCCGAAAATAACCCTCTGAAAAACGCACCTCACACGGTACGCGACCTTGTGGGAGAATGGGACCGCCCCTACTCCCGCAAGCAGGGATGCTTCCCGGCGGGGGCTTTCGAAGTGGACAAATATTGGCCGCCGGTCAACCGCGTCGATAACGTCTATGGCGACCGTCATCTCATCTGCACCTGCCCTCCAGTAGATGCTTATGTGGAGGATGAAGCTGCGGAGTAATCCGCAGCTTTCCAAGCCGAGCGAGGCACATGTTCCTCTCCATCTTTGACATCTTCAAGATCGGCATAGGCCCTTCATCGTCCCATACCATGGGACCGATGAATGCGGCCTTGCGGTTCATGTCGGACCTGCGGGATGGCGCCTTCATGGGCGTCAGCGCAGCTCAGATCAGGCGCGTGAGCTGCTCGCTGCATGGCTCGCTCGCCTTCACCGGCAAAGGGCATGCGACAGACCGCGCTGTCATCCTCGGTCTTCTTGGCTTTTCGCCAGACAAGCTTGACCCGGACGAAGCCGAAGCGCAGGAGGCGCGTGTACGCAAAGAAAGGTTCATTGAGCCGGAAGGGTTCTCGCGCCTGCGCTTCAACCCCGATGAAGACCTTGTTTTCGACTATGGTCCTTCCCTGCCGGGCCATGCCAATGGCATGAAGCTCTTTGCCTATGGCGACGGCAACCAGCAGCTTGCCAGCGTAACCTATTATTCCATCGGCGGCGGCTTCATCGTCACAGCCAGCGAAATGGAAGAGACGATCAGCCACAAGCCCGACGCTCTGCACAAAGTTCAGGAAGAGGCCGGTTTCCCCTACCCATTCGGCTCAGCCAAGGAAATGTTAGCAATGGGGAAGCGCTCGGGCCTATCGATTGCCGCCATGAAGCGGGCTAACGAGGAAACAGCACTTTCTGCACAAGATCTGGATTCTGGCATCGATCGGATCTGGAAAGCAATGCGGTCTGCAATTGATCGCGGTCTTTCCAAAGACGGTATTCTGCCCGGTGGCCTCAAGGTCAAGCGGCGGGCGAAACACATCCATGACCAGCTACAGGCGGCTCATGGCAACAACATGCCAATGCCACATCAGGTCAACGATTGGCTCAGCTGCTACGCCATGGCGGTGAATGAAGAAAATGCAGCCGGAGGGCGTGTGGTGACGGCCCCGACCAATGGCGCGTCTGGTGTTGTCCCTTCGGTGTTGCGCTATTATCGCGACCATTGCCCCGGCTCGTCCGATGAAGGTATCCGGACATTCCTGCTCACGGCTGCGGCGATTGGTGGCCTGATCAAACATAATGCCTCCATTTCGGGTGCTGAAGCGGGTTGTCAGGCCGAAGTCGGCTCAGCTGCCGCCATGGCTGCCAGTGGGCTCTGCGCGGCTCTGGGGGGCAGCAATGAGCAGATCGAGAATGCCGCCGAGATCGCACTCGAACATCATCTCGGCATGACCTGCGATCCGGTCAAAGGCCTCGTGCAAGTGCCTTGCATCGAACGTAATGGCCTTGGTGCCATCAAGGCGGTGTCAGCTGCGTCCCTCGCCCTTTATGGCGACGGTTCCCACTTCATGCCGCTCGATAATTGCATCCGCACTCTCAGGGAGACCGGCCGCGACATGGATGAAAAATACAAGGAAACGTCGCTCGGCGGGCTGGCTGTCAATCTGCCGGAATGCTAGTTCAGTTCAGTGCCCTGCCCGCCTCGCTTCCTCTTTGTCGATACGCTTGTCCCGCCCTATTCGTGCGGGGCGTATCTTGGCGGCGGGCTGGCTGTCAATCTGCCGGAATGCTAGTTCAGTTCAGTGCCCTGCCCGCCTCGCTTCCTCTTTGTCGATACGCTTGTCCCACCCATCAGGGCGGGGCGTATCTTGGCGGCGGACTGGCTGTCAATCTGCCGGAGTGCTAGTTCAGTGCCCTGCCCGCCTTGCTCCTTTTACTATCGATATGCTTGTCCCGCCCCATCAGCGCGGGGCGTATCTTGGTGGCGGGCGGGCTGTCAATCTGCCGGAAGCTAGCGTTGATCAATCTGCCGCCGTCCTGCTTTTGTATTCATACATGTTGATGGTTTCTTGGCTCGAAAGTTCGCGCTATCCTCAGGGCTGCCGATGCGAGCCTGAGAGCATGCTGCTCTATCTTGATAAGCTTCAATGCCTCGCTGAAATTGGTTCAACAACATTCAAATAGGGACCGGCACCATGTTCCGCCTTGCATTTCTTTTGCTTCTGCTCATGACCGGGTTCTCTGTTGCCGACGATAAAACATACTTCAACGGCAGGTTTGGCACCTCAGCGACGATACCGGCTGGGTTCGTCAGACAACCGGGCCCGAAAAATGGCGACGGGCACAGTTTTGAGAGCCAGTGGCTGGAGGGCCGTATCAGTGTATATGGCAGCTACGGTGCCGTCGCGGATAGCTTCAAGGGCTACAGACAGTATCTTACCAACCTCTATGGCAGCGATGGCAAAAGCATCACATACAAGACCAATGGCGACAATTGGTTCGTCTTGTCAGGCTGGAGCGGAGACAGGATATATTATCTTCGCGTGGTTGGATGTAACAACGGACCGATGCATCACATGTATTTCGAATATGCCGGAGACCAGAATGCCCAATGGTCACCGATCATCAAAAATTATTCCAAAACTCTGACTGGCCCTTGCCAGTAATGGATCGCGCCCCCGAGTGCCCTGCCAGTTAATCATCTTGATTCATCCTAATCGGGGAATAAGTGGTGCAAAATTCTATTGCGCGGCAATTTGCAGATGGCATCATCCGTAAAAGCAAGTAAGTATTCTTATACAATAGTAGGAGAATACAATGGAAAATCTTGCAATCGAGACAGCGCTTTGGGATGTCGCCCGCTCTATCGCACTGGATGCAGAAGCAATTCCTTCTAACATCCTGACCAGTGAGCCAATTGCCGCTTTTGCCGATCTGGACACCCAGATTCTGGCCTATAGCATTGCCAAGGAACGGGTTCTGAGTGGTGCTGTGCCTTATGACTATCCTGTTTTGATGAATGCTATCGAGACTGTGATTGCTGAATCCAAAGCAATGCAAGCTTAACTTGCTCGTCCTATCCGCCTCGCCACTTGCCTTTGCAACTGACGCAAGGCACAGTGATACTCCCACAAACAGGCGGAGGATTAGGAATTGATCACACCGGGAAAGACCTACAATGCGTCTTGCCATTGTGGCTCCATCAAGTTCAGAGTTACGATTTCACCAGGAGACAAGCCTCCTCGTAGATGCACTTGTTCAATTTGTCGTATGCGCGGAGCGGCGGCTGTCTCAGCCCCTCTCGATGGTATCGAATTCATCGCTGGCAAAGACATGCTGAGCCTTTACCAGTTTGGAACGAAGAGTGCGGAACACTATTTCTGCTCCAAATGCGGCATTTACACCCACCACAAGCGGCGCTCCAATCCCAACGAATATGGTATCAATGTCGCTTGCATTGAGGGCGTCAGCCCGTTCGATTTCAAGGAGATCGCCGTTTATGACGGCATCAATCATCCGCGCGATAATGATGGAGCTTCCCGCATAGCGGGGTATCTTCGCTATTTTGAGGAATGATTATTTGGCTTGAACGAGCCAGTCTTCCCATTTCGAAGTCTGAACATAAAAAGGCCGGAGCATTTCTGCCCCGGCCTTTTTGTGATTGCATTCGGTTCGGTTTAGCCGCCGAAATCGTCGAACATGATGTCTTCGCGGTCAACACCGAGATCAAGCAGCATGTTGGTCACGGACTGGTTCATGATCGGAGGTCCGCACATATAATATTCGCAGTCTTCCGGAGCTTCATGGTCACGCAGATACTGTTCATACAGCACATTGTGAATGAAGCCAGTCAGGCCGGTCCAGTTATCTTCAGGCAGAGCATCGGACAGAGCGACGTGCCATTCGAAGTTCGGATGATCGGCTGCAAGGCCGTCGAAATCTTCGACATAGAACATTTCGCGCTTGGAGCGAGCACCATACCAGAAGCTAACCTTACGTTTGGTATCCAAACGCTTCAGCTGGTCAAAGATATGAGAGCGCATTGGCGCCATACCGGCACCACCACCGATGAACACCATTTCCTTGTTCGAATCACGAGCAAAGAACTCGCCGAACGGACCGGAAATCATGACCTTGTCACCTGGTTTCAGGTTGAAGATAAAGGAGGACATCTGTCCGGGAGGAACGTTCGGCATGCCCGGAGGTGGGCTGGCGACACGAACGTTGAGCATGATGATGCCCTTTTCTTCCGGATAGTTGGCCATGGAGTAAGCACGTTCGATCGGCTCATCCACCTTGGAAACATACTGCCACAGATTGAACTTGTCCCAATCTTCGCGATATTCCTCGGCCACATCGAAGTCCTTGTAAGCCACTTCATGGGCAGGAGCTGCGATCTGGATGTAACCACCAGCACGGAAATTGACGTGCTCGCCTTCAGGCAATTCAAGCACCAATTCCTTGATGAAGGTAGCAACGTTGTCGTTGGAACGAACGGTACATTCCCATTTCTTGACGCCGAAGACTTCTTCCGGCACCTGAATTTTCATGTCCTGCTTGACAGCGACCTGACAGGAAAGGCGATCGCCTTCCTTTGCTTCACGCTTGGTGATGTGGGCTTCTTCGGTTGGCAGAATGGACCCGCCACCTTCGAACACCTTACAACGACACTGCGCGCAGGTGCCACCACCGCCACAGGCGGAAGCGACAAAGATCTTCTGGCTAGCCAGAGCACCGAGCAACTTGCCACCAGCAGGAACGGAAATGGTCTTTTCACCGTTAATGGTGATGTTCACGTTACCTGTAGAGACCAGTCGACTGCGAGCGAACAGAATGATCGCCACCAGAGCCAGAACGATCAGAATAAAGAACGTGATGCCAAGGGCAAACTCTTCCATCTTTTAGTCTCCCTTACAGCTTCACGCCTGAGAAAGCCATGAAGCCCATGGCCATCAAACCTGCGGTGATGAATGTAACACCAAGGCCCTGCAATCCTGCAGGAACATCAGAATATTTGAGCTTCTCGCGAACACCTGCCATGGCAGTGATGGCCAAAGCCCAACCGAGGCCGGAGGAAACACCGTAAACGGAGCTTTCTGCAAAGGTATAGTCACGTTCCACCATGAACAGAGAACCACCCATGATGGCGCAGTTCACAGTGATCAATGGCAGGAAGATACCCAACGCATTGTAGAGCGCCGGGAAGAAGCGATCGAGGATCATTTCAAGGATCTGAACCATAGCAGCGATCACGCCGATATAGGAGATCAGACCGATGAAGGTAAGATCAACATTTTCAAGGCCGAGCCAAGACAGTGCACCTTTGGCAAGGAAGAAATGCAAGATCAGATTGTTGGCAGGGACAGTGATAGCCTGAACGACTGTCACGGAGATCCCCAGACCGATCGCGGTTTCAACCTTCTTGGAAACGGCAAGGAATGTACACATGCCCAGGAAGAAGGAAAGCGCAAGGTTCTCAAGGAAGATTGCCTTTACCGCAAGAGAAATAAGACCTTCCATACTTAGTGGCCTCCCTCTTGTTTAATGATTGAGAAGTCGCGTGCTTCAACCTGATCCGGTTTCCATGTACGGAAGATCCAAATGATCATGCCGATAATGAAGAAGGCACTTGGTGGCAACAGCAGCAGGCCATTCGGAACATACCAACCACCGTTATTGACGGTTTTGAGGATGGTAATACCAAACAGGGAGCCTGAGCCGAATAGCTCACGAACAATACCGACGAGCATCAGGATGAAGGAATAGCCAAGACCGTTGCCGATACCGTCAAGGAAACTCGGGATTGGCGGGTTCTTCATGGCATAGGCTTCAGCGCGGCCCATCACGATACAGTTGGTAATGATCAGACCGACGAAAACCGAAAGGGTTTTCGAAATCTCGAAGGCATAAGCTTTCAAGACCTGATCCACCAGAATAACCAGTGATGCGATGATCACCATCTGCGCGATAATGCGGATGTTGTTGGGAATGTGGTTGCGGATCATCGAAATAAACAGGTTCGAGAACGCCGTTACCAGCGTAACCGAAATTGCCATAACGAATGCAACCTTCAGGGAAGAGGTCACAGCAAGAGCTGAACAAATGCCCAGAACCTGCAAAGTGATCGGGTTGTTATCGACCAACGGGTCGATCAACATGCTATTTTTGCTATCAGACATTAGACCGTCCCTTCTTTGAGGTTATCAAGGAAGCGCTTGAAGCCCTGATCGCCCATCCAGAAGTGGATGAGGTTGTCAACGCCTCGGCTGGTCAGCGTAGCACCGGCCAGACTGTCGATATGGTAGGCTTGGGTGGCAGGCGTTGCCGGTGTCTTGGTAACGGAAATTTCCACGTTACCATCGTCACCGTAGATTTTCTTGCCAGGCCACAGAGCACGCCAACGCGGGTTGTCCACCTCGGCGCCAAGGCCCGGGGTTTCGCCCTGTTCGTAGAACTGGAAGCCGGCAACTTCGTTGCCATCTGACTTAAGCGCGACAAAACCATACATCGTGGACCACAGACCGTAGCCATGGACAGGAAGAATGATCTTGTCGATTTCACCTGCGTCGTTGCGGATCAGGTAAACAGCGGCAAGTTTAGCCATGCGGCCAATGCTTGCGATGTCGTCCTGAATATCCAGAGATGTTGCCGGATCCTTCGCTGCAGAACGCTGATCATAGGTAGCGGGATCAGCTGCATCGGAGAATTTTCCGGTTTCCATATCAACGAGGCGCGGCTCGATCTTCTCTTTGTAGGTCTTGTTGATGTCAACACCCGGCTGGTAAAGGCCAGCAACTTCGAGAATGTTGCGGCGTTTGTCCAGCACCTTGTTTTCTGCCTGAACGGGTCTGAGAGCCACTGCTGCGGCTGACACGATCATGGAGCAGAACAGGCACAGGGCGACGGCCACGATGACCGTTTTGACAGGGTTGTCAGCTGGCGTCGCCAGAAAACGTCCCCAAAGACCTAGTTTCTTATCTGTTGCCTCAGGCATTGCGAGCAGCCCTCCGCTTTATGTTAGCGCGCACAACGAAGAAGTCGATGAGCGGCGCAAAGATATTGCCAAACAGGATTGCGAGCATCATGCCCTCAGGGAAAGCAGGGTTGATGACGCGGATCATGATAACCATGAAGCCGATCAGGAAACCGTACCAGAAACGACCCGTATTGGTCTGTGCAGCAGAAACAGGCTCGGTGACCATAAAGACCAGACCGAAGGCCCAACCGCCAAGCACCATATGCCACCAGAATGGCATCCCGAACATCGGGTTGGTGTCGGAACCGATCAGGTTAAGCAGTGCGGAGAAAGCAACCGTACCAGCGATGCAGCCGACAATGAGACGCCAGTTCGCGATGCGGGTGAAGACAAGTACCAAGCCACCAATGAGGCAGGCCAGTGCCGAGGTTTCACCCATGGAGCCCTGCATGATACCGATGAACGCATCCCACCAGGAAAGACCGATATCGGACAGTCCCTGAACACCGTTGAGTGCGGTAACGCCCAGTGCCGTAGCACCGGTGAAACCGTCAACCGGGGTCCAGATCGCATCACCGGACATTGCTGCCGGATAAGCGAAATATAGGAAAGCACGCCCAACCAGCGCCGGGTTAAGGAAGTTCTTGCCGGTGCCACCGAACACTTCCTTGCCCATCAGCACGCCGAAGATGATACCGAGAGACACCATCCAGAGCGGGGTAGAGGCAGGAACAATCAAGGCATAAAGCATGGAGGTAACGAAGAAGCCTTCGTTGATCTCATGACCACGCACGATCGCAAAAATCACTTCCACGATGCCGCCAGCGGCCAGTGTGAAAATGTAGATCGGCAGGAAGTAGAGCAACCCATGCACCAGATTGGCGAAGATGTTGTTCGGATCAAAGCCAATGCCCAACAGGTTGATGATCCAGGCGCGCCAACCGGCGACCTCGGACAACCCCATGCTGGCAATAGCCGAGTTGGTCTGATAGCCGGTATTATATAGAGCCATCAGGACACAGGGGAATGTGGCGATAACCACATAGGACATAACACGCTTCAGATCGATATCGTCACGTGCGTGCGGAGCAGCGCGCGTAACCATCTTGGGCGTGTAAATGAAGGATTCCACCATTTCGTAAAGGGCGAAATACCGTTCCAGCTTGCCGCCTTTATGGAAATGCGGCTCAATGCTGTTAAAGAAATTGCGCAGACCCAAGGCTTAGCCCTCTTTTTCGATTTTGACGAGATTGGCGCGAAGAGCTTCGCCATACTCATATTTCGAATGACAGATGAAGGTGCAGAGTGCCAGATCTTCTTCATCCAGTTCAAGCGCACCAAGTTTTTGTGCCAAATCGGTATCCAGCGTCAGCAAGGCTTTGAGAAGCTGCGTCGGCAAAACATCCAGTGGCACAACTCCTTCATAGCTGCCGTATGGCACCATGGCACGACGCCCGCCGCGCTGGTTGGTTCCGAAAGCAAATTTCTTGCCGGTACCGAACACTGAAGAGAGATGAACATTGGTGAATGACCAATAGTTCATGGAAGGATAACCCCAGCCAAGAATGCGCTGTTTGGTATCTTCTTCCATAAGGGTGATCTGAGTTGCCGAACGGGAAAGATAGGCGAACTGGTCTTCAGCCTTAACTCCGGAGAAAACAGAGCCGGAAACCACGCGGCAATCAATTCCAACCTCGATCTCACCTGCGGTCAGTTCATCGATCGATGCGCCAACGCGGGTTTTAACTAGACGCGGGTTGGTCGCTAGGGGACCACAAATTGCAATGGTGCGATCTGTGTCGATCTTACCGGTCAGGAAGAGGTTGCCGATTGCGATCACGTCAGCATAATTGATGGACCAAACGGTCTTATCATGGCTGACTGGATCGAGGAAATGAATGTGCGTTCCGGCCAATCCGGCAGGATGCGGGCCTTCGAAGGTTTCAAAAACAACCTTCTCGGACGTTACGCCGGGCATTTTTGCGTCCGGTGCGTGGCAAACGAAAACGTGACCATCGGTAAGATTGGTCAAAACGTCCGTGCCTGCGGAGAATGCTGCTGCGTTCTCGCCGATGACCACGGCTGGATCGGCAGCAAGCGGGTTTGTATCCATCGCCGTTACAAAGATGGAATGAGGAACCGTTCCCTGAAGAGGCACATATGAATAAGGCCTTGTCTTGAGGTAGGTCCACTGACCACTTTCATAGAGGCGCTTCTGGACAGCTTCGCGCGGGAGGGCACTGAGCTGTTCTGCAGGCGTAGCCTCAAAGGTGATTTCTTCTTCCACCTCATCCAGCGTAATCACAATGGTCTCAAGCACACGACGTGCACCACGATTGATCGCCGTAACGGTTCCGCCTCCTGGAGCCACATAGAGCACTTCTTCGGAAGCTTTGTGCAAGAAGAGAGGTTGACCCTTCTTGACCTTGTCCCCTTCCGCGACCAGCATCTTGGGCTTCAGGCCGATGAAGTCCCGACCATTCACAGCCACCTTCGTTATTTTTGGCCCCTCATGAATGGTCTGGACAGGAGCGCCTGATATCGGCAGATCCAATCCTTTTTTTAGCTTCATAGCATACCTTGACTGAATGAGTTTTCCGGCGCCCCTCGCGCCAATATACGGTGTTGTCCTAACAACACACCCTTTGCTAACGAGGGAAATCAAACAATTCAAGTTAATTTGCTGCCAGATGGATGGCTTTTGCCATTGGTAGCAATTTGAATGGATAAAATGAAATAAATTTCCCCCAGTCGTCCCCTCTGTCTTCCAGCAAATAGATTAAAAAGACCTTGACTTCAGTCAAATAAGAGCCCAACTAACCCGGCATGCCGCTTTTTTAGGCGGTATTAAGACGTTCACTCCTAGTGTCTGCCATGTCTTTGCCATGTGCCTGCTGCACGCCAAAACTGTTGTGAGGCCTTCCATTGCGTTTGCTTTTCCGGCTAATTCCCATTGTTATTGGTCTATCCCTTCTTGCCGGATGTGACCTTTTTTCCCAAAAAACCGACGAATACGTGCTCCGCGGCAACACAATGGGCACCAGTTACACCATCAAGGCACTGCACGCACGGGGGAAGGTGTCCGACGAAGAGCTCTACAATGACATCAAGTCAACATTGGACAAAGCCAACGAAGCGCTCTCGAATTGGAAGGAAGAGTCGGAAATATCCATCTTTAATGCCAGTTCTTCGACGGATTGGTTAAGTATTTCTCCCAATTTTCATGAGGTACTGAAAGAAGCTCAGGATATTCACAAGCTCAGTGGTGGCCGATTCGACATTACAGTTTCGCCGCTGGTCGACCTTTGGGGCTTTGGACCTGAAGACAACGAAAACCCACCTACAAATGAGCAAATCCAAGAGGCAATGGCCAATGTGGGCCAAACGGATCTGCTCGAAGTCAAAGACCAGCCGCCCATGGTGCGCAAGCTCAAACCCGGCGTAACCATCACACTCGGAGCTATTGCCAAGGGATATAGCGCAGATTTGATCGGTCGCACCCTTGCGAAACATGGCATTACGAATTATCTCGTAGAGATAGGTGGAGATTTGATGGTGCATGGCCTGAATGATATGGGCGAGCCTTGGCAAATCGGTATCGAAAAACCAGACGAAGCCGGTCGCTCGGTTCAGCTGGTCGTTCCAGTGCGCGATATGGGTATTGCTACATCAGGTGACTACCGCAATTTCTACTTCAATGATGAGGGGCAACGTATGTCTCACATCATTGATCCACTCACCGGACGTCCGGTGACGCATAATCTTGCTTCGGTTACAGTGCTGGCGCCCAACGGAATGCGGGCCGACGGACTGGCGACTGCTCTGCTGGTTTTGGGCGAGAAGGACGGACGAGCTTTGGCTGACCGGCTGGATATTCCGGCCTACTTCATTCGCCGCGAGGAAAGCGGCTTTGTCACATCGAGCAGCAAAGCCTTTGATGCTCTGATGGCGGTAAAAAAATGATCAACAGTGTGTCTGTTTGCACAGTGCAGCCAGACAGCACGGAGGGAATTAGATGGCAACCTATCTCATTGTATTCGCGGTCTTTTTGCTCGTTATTGTCGGCATGTCCGTTGGCGTCATGTTCAAACGCAAGCCGATCGCCGGTTCTTGCGGTGGTTTGAATGCGATTTCAGACGCAGACCATTGCCTGATTTGCGGCTCGCCGGTTGACAAAGACAGCCCGCTCAAAGAACGCCTGCATGGGGAATGCCCTCGCAAAAAGGCAGCTCGCGAAAAAGCCGAACGTGAAGCTGCAATGAACGCTGCCGAATAGTCGCTTCGCAAACTGCCATGCTCTTCAGGCAGGCAGTTTGCAGATCCTTTGGTGATCCATGGTTTTTCTCGGTTCCATTTTCGTTATTTGGGCTCTGGCGGTTGTTTCGCCGGGGCCAATCTGTTTCTGGTCTTGCGTTACAGCCTTTCGGGCGAAAGACGCTCAGGGTTGGCCGCAGTCGGGGGCATTGCCTGTGGCACCTTTTTATGGGGACTGGCCGGGCTGCTTGGCCTGACATCGCTCTTTCAAACGGCGCCAACGCTCTTTCTTGTCATGAAATTGTGCGGGGCGAGCTATCTGGCCTATTGCGGCGTAAAGATGCTCAAGGCAGCTATCGCCAACCGGTATGAAGAGGCCATAACCGTTGGCACTTCGCAGCGCTCCGTTGCCACGGCATTTCGCTCCGGTCTGGTGACCAATCTCTGCAACCCCAAGAGCGCCATTTTTGTAACAGCTCTGTTTGCAGCTGCTATGCCCCACCCGCTGCCACTGGCTTACGGGCTTTGCGGGGTTTTGCTGATGATGAGTATTTCCACAGTCTGGTATGGACTGGTTGCCCTGCTGTTCAGCTCCAGGCGCGCCTCAGCCATGGCAAAGACCATCCGGCGAACCATTGATGCGGTCGCAGGGGCAGCGTTCCTCATTTTTGCAGGCAAGTTGATGCTATCGCAGAAATAGACTGCGACTCAGTGTGGCACGAACGGAATGAATGCAAGAACCATGAAGCAGAAGGTTGCAACGCCGCCGGAGAGCCAGCAATTGCGCTTCCAGTTGACGCCTTGCGCCTTCCAGTTATCGCGGAACACCTTGCCGGCCAGAACGAAGACTATGAGAATGGCGATCCCGACATAGGGATTGGAAATAACAAGATTGGACACGAAACAACGCTTTCAGGCTTTGAGTTCTTCTTGATTGGCTTTATCGCCAATTTATCCTAATGTCCGCGCAACGCAAACCATTCGCCAATTGAAGAGCTCATTATCCCCGTGTCAGCGCCTCTTTCGCCCAAACCTGTGTTGCTGGATCGAGAAACGCCTTCCATTTTGAAGCTGGCGGGTTTTCTCTCGCTGTCAGGTCTCTTTTCCACATCGGCAATTCTCATTGATGCCAATATGGTGGGGCCGATTGGTGACGAAACACTCGCCGGGCTTGGTCTTTGTGCAGGCTTATACGGCTTGTTCATGGCGCTGCTGTTCGGCCTTGGCTCCGGAGCCCAGATATTACTGACGCGCGCCTTTGGCACTGGCGACATGGTGTTGTTTTACAAGCGTCTGATGCGCATGATGGGGCTGGGGCTTTCGCTCAGCGTCGTTCTGGTGCTGCTGTTCCGCTTCAATATCAATTTCCTTGTCGACTGGCTTGCCACGACCTCGGGTATCGGCTTTGCGGCAAAGCGTTATCTGGAGCTGATGGTCTATGCGCCTCCAATGAGCTTTGCAGCCTATCTGCTGACCATCAGCTTTGATGTGCGTCGACAGGCACCCAGGGAATTGCGCGGTTTTGCCATAGAGCTGCCGTTGAATGTCGTTCTGAATGCGCTGCTCATCTATGGCTGGTTCGGAGCGCCTGAGTTGGGCATCAAGGGAGCTGCCATAGCAACTCTGATCAGTCAGGGAGCACGTCTCGTCTATCTGATAGCGTTGACTGCGGGCGACATGAACCATGCCTTCAGAGCGGACCGAGCACATGCGCCGCAAAATCATGCGAGTTTGGCTCATCCAAATGATGAACCTCTTCTTCCTCGCTCTGTTTTGCTGCCGGTCATGCTCAATGTCGCCGCACTCATTGTCGGCGCACAGGCTTATCAGCTGCTGTTTGCGCAGCAGCCCTATTTGACCTTTGCAGCGCTTGCGCTGATGACGCCCTGGCTTTCGGTTGCCAATGTGTTGGGGCGTGCAGTTGCCATGTCAGCCACCTTGACATGCGCCGATCTCAAGCCGGGCAGCGAAGAGCTGCGTCAGGCGATCCGCTCCGTGTTGTCCGCCCTGCGTTTGCTTGCGCCCAGATTGGCCTTGCTCTTTGTCGCCGTTACCCTCGTGGCTGATGCTCTTTCATGGCATATATCGGACTGGGTGCGGATCAACTTCCTGCTGCTTATCCCCTATGGTGGCTTGCTCGTTCTGGTGCGAACGGTCTCGGTTACCATCGGCGCCATATTGCGTGCAACGGACCGGCCCAAATGGGTTTTCTGGGTTCAGGTTGGGCTGCAATGGGGCTTTGGCGTGCCCCTATTGCTCATCGCGACGCACGTTTTCGAACTATCCCTTTACATCGCTTACGGCATTCTCATAGGCGAAGAGGCGTTGAGGCTCGGCATTATGGCTCTGCGCCTGAAGCGCTTCATGTAATGTAACGTAACGTCTGCTCGACCCTGCTCAGGTCATCGCAGAATAAGGAGGTGCCGGGTCATATTGCATGGCCTTTTGCACCATACGCGCATATTCGGGCCCAAGCCATTCGCCGACAAGCCAGAGGCTCATGTCTATGCCAGCAGAAACGCCCGCGCTGGTGACAAGGTTGCCATCGCGAATATAACGATATTCCCCATGAACACAGGGCTTTTCGGGACGATCCTTTAACAAATCAACGGCAGCGTGATGTGTCGTGATCTTTTTGCCAGCTGTCAAACCGGCGGCGGTCAACAACAGTGATCCGGTGCAAACACTGGTCACCCATTTGGCCTCTTGCCCTATGCGGGATATCCAGTCGATAATAGCCGGATTATCAACCTCGCGCCTCGTGCCCTGACCACCGGGGACCAACAGCACATCAAGCTTGGACACATCGCTCATGGTCTTGTCCGGCAATACCCGCATCCCCTTGGCGCATTTGACCGGATCAGGGTTAGGACCTATAAAAAACGGCTCAAAAGGCAAGTCCCTGCCCTTATATTCGGCGACCTTGTTTGACATTGAGAAAACTTCCCATGGACCCACAAAGTCCAACTCTTCTGCATCTGCGAACAGCAATATTCCGATTTTCATACCCTTGCCCTTTCTCTTCATCTCCGCCATACATGGCGAGCGAAAAGCCCGCTTGTTTTTTCTTTCTCGCAAGGAAAAAATGTGCGAAGGAAAAAGTCTTCTTTACGTCCTACCATCATTTTAAAAAGCTGTATTTATGAAAAACAATAATATTGTCGCCTATGCACTTTTGGCTTTGGCCACGCTTTGCTGGGGTGGAAATGTGGTTATTGGCCGCGCTGTTCGTGGGGATTTGCCCCCACTTGGCCTTTCCTTCTGGCGCTGGTTTTTCTGCTGCCTCATTTTGCTGGCCTTCACCTTGCCCAAGCTGAAGACAAATTGGCCCATTATGCGCAAGCACTGGAAGCTTCTGCTGGCCATGTCCGCAACGGGTATCGCGGCGTTCAATCCGTTGCAATATCAGGCATTGCACAGCACAACGGCCATCAATTCCACGCTGATTCTGGCCACCTGCCCGGCTATTATGGCGCTTTTGTCCGGTTTCATCCTGAATGAAAGGCTCGACCGCACGCAAATCGCAGGCATCCTCGTTTCCTTTTTCGGCGTCGCGATTGTCATCACGGCAGGTGACCTCAAGACACTTTTTCACCTAAAATTCACCGGCGGCGACATCTGGATGGTTGGCGCGGCAATTGTCTGGGCTCTTTATTCCATAACCGTGAAAATGCGCCCTACAGAGCTAGATCCTCTGGTCATGCTGATGGTGATTACAGGGGTTGGCGCCCTTATTCTGCTGCCACTTTATATATGGGAAACCCTCACCTATCAGGCAGTTACCTTAACGCCAACCAATCTGGCGGCGATCGTGTATGTGACCTTCATCGCTTCTCTTCTGGCCTATTTCAGCTGGAACAAGGGCGTCGGGATTATCGGCCCGTCCAAAGCGGGCGTCACGATTCATCTGATGCCTGTGTGGGTTGCTTTTCTGGCCTTTTTCTTTCTCGATGAAAGGTTGGAAATCTATCACATCCTCGGCATAGCCTTTATTGCCTTGGGCATCTTGTTGAATAGCCACCGCGCACATGCCAAATAGCTCGGCCTATTCGCATGATAATTTCAATAGACAACCCTATTCCGCATATTATAAAGTGAAGTACAGATAAAACAAAACAACCATTTGTTTTAAATCCCTTCGGCCGAATCAAGTTTTAAGACTTGAGCGGGCAATTCTCTCATTCTCCAGCATGAAAGGATTGCTCCGATCGTGGCCAATATTCATGCTTACCGCTCAGGCGGGCATTCCGAAATGAGGAGAAAAGGAACCAGATCTGGCATCTGTTTACCGATATCTGGCTTTGTGGCTTAGGACAGAACCGTATCGGCAGCAGACCAAATTCAGGATTGTCGACTAAAGAAGTGTTCATTCTTTC
This sequence comes from uncultured Cohaesibacter sp., assembly GCF_963664735.1. Taxonomy (NCBI): domain Bacteria; kingdom Pseudomonadati; phylum Pseudomonadota; class Alphaproteobacteria; order Hyphomicrobiales; family Cohaesibacteraceae; genus Cohaesibacter; species uncultured Cohaesibacter sp. Next base: position 1,742,450 of record NZ_OY761553.1, read on the forward strand.
GGAAATTGCCGATTTTTCGGACATCGCAAAAATGGCTTTATATTAGATAGTTAAACAGCTTAACCATGTCCATTTTCACGAATCGAAACTTAAAATGCAGATTTGCAACCTGTATTTGATCCATGTCTATGTTTATTGGTCGAATACGCCAGTAAGATTCTGGTAACTTTGACCTGGAGGCTTCAAAATGAAAATATCCACCATTTCCTGCGAACCAATTTCGGGCCAGAAGCCGGGGACGTCTGGTCTGAGAAAAAAAACTCGTGTCTTCATGGAACCCGGCTATCTGGAGAATTTCATACAATCGGTTTTTAACGCAATCGGGGGGGCCGAAGGCAAAACGTTTGTTGTTGGCGGTGATGGACGCTATTTCAACCGCAAAGCCATTCAGATCATCCTCTCCATGGCCGCAGCCAACGGCGCAGCCAAGGTTATCGTTGGCCAACATGGATTGCTTTCCACCCCTGCAGCCTCCAACCTCATTCGCAAATACAAGACAGACGGTGGTCTCATTCTTTCCGCCAGCCACAACCCGGGCGGAATCGATGCAGATTTCGGCGTCAAATACAATGTTTCAAATGGTGGCCCTGCTCCGGAAAACATCACGGATGCGATCTACAAGGAAACCTGCTCCATAAGCTCCTACAAGATCTGTGTAAATGAAATGACAGATCTGGGCAGCATCGGCACCAAGAAACTGGGTGAAATGGATGTCGAGATCATTGATCCGGTCAAAGACTATAAGGACCTTATGGCCTCTCTGTTCGATTTTGTTTCCATCCGCAACCTGATTGCCGGCGGATTTACCATCGTCTTCGACGCGATGCATGCGGTGACCGGCCCTTATGCCAAGGCTATTTTCGAGGGGGCGTTAGGTGCTCCGGAAGGCACTGTTCTTAACGCAGAACCGAGCGAAGATTTCGGCGGTGGGCACCCAGATCCGAATCCTGTCTGGGCAAAAAGCCTGATGGACCTGATGATGTCAGACAAGGCCCCGTGCCTTGGCGCAGCCTCTGACGGCGACGGCGACCGCAACATGATTGTTGGCCGTGGCATCTATGTTACGCCATCTGATAGTCTGGCTGTTTTGGCTGCCAATGCTCACATGGCTCCGGCCTATCGCCATGGCCTTGCAGGCGTGGCCCGCTCCATGCCAACAAGTGCAGCTTGCGACAGGGTCGCAGCAAAACAGGGCATCAAGTGCTTTGAAACGCCAACTGGCTGGAAATTCTTCGGTAATCTGCTCGATGCCAACATGGCCACGATCTGCGGCGAGGAAAGCGCGGGTACTGGCTCCAACCATGTACGCGAAAAGGATGGTCTCTGGGCAGTGCTGCTCTGGCTGAACATTCTCGCAGAGCGCCGCCAGCCGGTTAAGACCATTCTGGAAGCCCATTGGGCCAAATATGGCCGCGACTATTACAGTCGCTATGACTATGAAGCACTGCCATTGGATGTAGCCAATCAGCTAATGGATGATTTGCGCGGCAAACTGGACACGCTGGCCGGAGAAACGCTCGGCAGCTTGACCGTCAAGAATGCAGATGAGTTTAGCTATAATGATCCGGTTGACGGCTCGGTCAGCAGCGGTCAGGGCATTCGTGTCTGGTTCGAAGGCAAAGCCCGTGTCGTCTTCCGCCTTTCCGGCACTGGCACGGATGGTGCGACCTTGCGCGTTTATTTGGAGCAGTATGTCGATACACACGGAAACCACTCCCTGGCACCTAAAGAGGCCCTTGCTCCATTGGTCGAGGCAATGCTTGCGCTCACAGACCTGAAAGGCCGCATCGGCCGCACGGAGCCGAATGTGATCACATGATCGCATGAAGGATGAAGGGAAACGTTTCATTCTCGGAATTACAAACAAAGGCGGCTCTCACAAGGCCGCCTTTGTTTTTGGTTATCTTCAAAGTCCTTGGCATAAGTTGACCAACAGCCCTAGCCGACCTTGCGCACTTCACCCATAAAGCGGACCAGTTCTTGGCGCAGGCGGCCAAGGCTGTCTTCCTGTCGAACGAGTTGCTCGGAAACATCAAGAACTTCCTGAACGGTATTTTGCGTGACGGCGGTTGCTTCCTTGACCTCGGAAACGCCTCTGCTCACATCCTGAGTGCCAACGGCGGCTTCTTCAATGTTGGTCGAAATTTCCCGCGTTGCAGCGCTCTGTTGTTCAACTGCGGCTGCGATGGCGGTGGAGATTTCGCTAACCCGTTCAATGGTCGCAGAAATTTCGTCGTTGGCCTTGACCGCTCGTTGGGTTGCCTGCTGCAAGCTGTTGATCTGCTCGGAGATCTGTTCGGTTGCCTGCGCGGTTTGCGCGGATAGATTTTTCACTTCCTGCGCCACAATGGCAAAGCCCTTGCCCGCTTCCCCTGCTCTTGCCGCTTCAATGGTGGCATTAAGCGCGAGCAGATTGGTCTGTGCAGCGATATCGGAAATAAGGGACACGACCTCGTTAATCTGCTGGGAAGCAGATGCCAGACTAGAGATTTCACCGCTCATGTCTTTGGATTTTTCAACCGATGTACGGGCAATGCCGCTGCTATTGACCACCTGAGTATTGATTTCACTGATGGATTCGGTGAGCTGCTCCACAGCTTCAGCAACAGATTGCATATTCGCCGAAGCCTGCTCTGCACCGGCAGCCACGATTAAAGACTGTTCCTGAGCACCGTGTGACGCGGTCGAAACCTTCTGCGAGGCGCCTTGCAGGTTAGAAATCATGCCCGTCATGCTGACGACGATGTCGTTCAATTCGCATTCGAATTTCGTGCCCATTTCGTCAAACTGATCGTGACGTTGCTTGATCTTCCATGTTGCCCGGTTGATGCTTTCCGCAGCTCTCTGAAAATCACCGATCATTCCCTTCTCCGCAATCAGACGGAAATGCCGGTTTTTTGAAACATAATCCAGACAGGCTTTTGACTCGCGAATGTAGGCGTCGGAACGATCTATCATGGAGTTGATAGCGTGCATCAACTCGCCAAGCTCTCCTTTGTCACTGATGTTGGTTATGCGAGCGGAAAAATCTCCTCTGGCAACAGCAGCACAAACTTCCTTGGCCTTTTTTATTGATGCACTTTTTGTTGTAAAACCCATTTGGTTGCTCTCCTGGAACACTTTTCTCTCACTGAGGGAATGGCGATATCAGCGATAACCACGACGTTCTCTCTGGCCCAGAGTCGCTATGAATTCATCATAAGCCAGCCCCTTTTCAGCCAAGACCGCTTCAATTACTTTCGTTCCTTCTTTCAGTCCATCCTTGCGGTTAGCAACAGACGATTCAGCGGCACGAATCTTGTCATAAAGCGGAATGACATGATTCTTCAGAATGTCGTGATCTGGAACACGCCGATTTGAATGGAAGCCAACGACCTTGCCATCGTTACCCCAGCTTGGAGTTACATGCGCATAAACCCAATAGTGATCGCCGTTTTTGCAGCGATTATTCACGTAAGCAAAGATCTCCTTGCCGCTTTCAATTGTTTGCCACAGCAGCTTGAAAATCGCGCGCGGCATGTGGGGATGCCGGATAAGGCTATGCGGTTGGCCCAAGACTTCCTTTTCGGTATATCCCGATATACTCAGAAAGATCTGGTTCGCATAAGTCAGACGCCCGGAAAGGTCGGTCTTACTAACGATGATATCTTCGTCACCAAAAAATCTTTCAACACCAGTTACAGATCTATCGTTGGACATTGGCCAAAAAGCACCTTTACTAGTAAATACTGTACGGACCTGACAAGATTCTTCAGTCAAACTGGACAATTTTGTCATTGCTAGTTTCACTTAGTGTAGGTTAATTTTGATTAAACAAGAAAAAATGATGTCGCCTAATTATTAGTTTTGACTAACTACTTTAGGATGGGTGATATTTAAAATTAAAATAGATTGTTCGCAAATTTAAATATTTCGATTTTTAATGGTCACCACAAAGAAATGGACCATATTCAATCATTTTATAATATGCGCTTTTTATATTAAGCGCCCTGGTACGAAATCAATATTTACCCACCATTTCTATCAATAAGTCTAAAATCCTCCGCAAAACATATAATGAACATTATCAACAACCAAGAAATTCCAGCGATCTATCCATATCCGTGACACACTCCCTCTAACCTGCCATGATCGGAGCTTCGCAAAATGAGCCCGTCGCCTCGCATATCAGGAACCAGCTAGATGACTGACCTTCAGTTTGACCGAAATTTTGCCCCACACTACGGGCAAGCGGTCACCCTTGCCCCCAATGTCAAACGCGTAACATGCAACAATCCGGGGCCGTTCACATTCTTTGGCTCCAACAGCTATATCGTCGGTAAAGGACAAGTGGCCATAATTGATCCCGGCCCGGCAGATCCGGAGCACATCGAGGCCTTGTTGCGGGCGACAGAGAATGAAGAAATCAGCCACATCTTGATTACGCACACCCATGCAGACCACTCGCCGGGCGCTCGCTTGCTCAAAGAGTTGTCCGGGGCTCCCATTTACGCGGAAGGCATGCACCGCCCGACCCGCGCTCTGCACTTGGAGGAAACCAATCAGCTTGATGCTGCAGGCGATACGGAGTTGGAAATTGACCATTATCTTGCTGATGGCGATTGGGTGGAAGGAGAAAACTGGGCGTTAGAGGTCGTCCACACGCCGGGGCATACGGTCAACCATCTTTCATTCGGCTTTACCGACGGAAGCGGCCTCTTCTGTGGAGACCATGTCATGGCGTGGTCTACCTCTATTGTGGCCCCGCCGGATGGCTCCATGGCGGCCTATATGTCCAGCCTCGAGAGGCTGCTTAAACGAAATGACCGTGTTTATTGGCCAGGACATGGCGGTGCCATCTCCAATCCGGCCCCCTTTCTGGCTGGCTTGAAAAGCCATCGGCAAAAGCGGGAAGAAGCCTTGATGGAGCGACTTGCAGCGGGTGACATGACAATCTTTCAGATGGTCGCGACGGTCTATAAAGACGTGGACCCGTCCCTTCATGGTGCTGCAGCGCTTTCGATGTTCGCACAAATGGAATATCTGGTGGCCAAGGGACAGGTCGCTTGTCTTGACACTCATCCGACCCTAGAGGCGCGCTATCAATTAGCGACGTAAAACCGCTCTCCCGCGAAGATTAACCCGTGGCTTTCTTGCCCAGATTTGCAGGTTTGGGCCGCGGGATTGGCCCCATTTGCAAGCGGCGCAAGCGTTCTATTTCTTCCAACTTAAGCTCATAACGCTGAACATTGGTGTTCAATCGCGTTTCAAGCCCGGAAATAAAATTGGTTATTCTGCTCGCATTCAGCCCAAAATCGTGAGTTCCCCAGAGCGAGGCGGACCGCATGTCGAAATTGGTTTCTTCCTCGCCTTCGGGACGCAAACGGATACAGATCACATAGCGCAGCCCCGTTATGATCGAGCGGGTCACGACTTCATAATAGGCGCTGTCTTCTTCGCTTTGCTGCTCTTGGGCTCGGAGAATTTGCCACTTGTTCTTTTTCAATTCATCAGCCACGGCCAATTGCATGAGTGCAACCGGTTGATCATAGATCTGGGTTTTGAGAGTTGGATAAGCAAGCGCCTGTTGCTCACGCTCGTCCAGAGAAGCTATTGCAAGGCTGTTGTCAAAATCCTGCCTTGTTTGCCAAGCTGCAACAAAATCGGGCGGGTCCAGAGGATCCGTTGAAAGATCGGAAAATGGTGGCACGCTGAAGTAAAAATAGGCAAAAACGGCGGCGGGCAGCAGCACAACCAGGCAACGCACAAAGGAGCCCCATAGTTTCCCTCCGCCCTTATAGCCTTCCGACCAGATGGAATGGAATGCAATCAAGCTGGTCAGGATCGATAGAACCGCAAGCAGAACCGAAGCGCCAAAACAATAAATGGCAACAGCAGGATGCAAACCGCCAAACCGCATCAGAAGGAAGGACAGAATAGCAACGGGAATGGAAAGACGAGCAAACCAGAGCGCCCAATCGGCTAGTCGGGAAGTTTTGAATTTATAAATTCCTGGCATTGCCCGCTCTCATTTTGGTAACCGGCTCACTGATCCTTGCTAGCCGGCGTCCAATTCAATGCCGTAACAGTATTTGTGCCCAGTCGTTCTTTGGGCAGCAGCTTAGTGCCGTTTGCCAGTAATCTCAATTGCTCAGGCGAACCAGCACACAAAAAAGCAGAGTGCCCGAGGGCATCTCTGCTCATTGATCCGATTTTTGAACCATTTGTCTTGCAGCAAGCAAGATCAGTTCAAGCCGTTCCAGCGCTTGGCAGCAAGAGCCATGCGTTCACCAAACAGCTCGGCTGTTTTATGATCGCTGGAAGGAGGTGTCACGTCGGCGCCCTGATCGGCATTGGCCTGTGCCATCACACCCAATGTGGAGCCCAAACGGTTGATATCGTCCACCGAACCCTGAGAGCTGTTGTTGCCAGGCAAAGTGCCGGTGGAGACCCACTGCATACCATGCTGAGCTGCAAAAATGGACAGCTGGATAAGGGTGTTCAGCTTATCGCCAGACTGAGAAGCCGATACGGTAAAACCGCCAGCCAGCTTGTCTTTCCAGCCCATTGCAGCCCAAACCTTGGAGCTTGCGTCCATGAAAGTTTTAAACTGGGCAGATACAGAGCCCATGTAGGTCGGGCTACCGAAAATAATTGCATCAGCGTTGGCGAGTGCTTCCCAATCGAGATTTTCATCATCAACCTTGATCTGTGCGACAGCAACGCCGTCAACAGATGCAGCCCCTTTGGCTACGGATTTTGCGAGCGCTTCGGTATGGCCATAGCCGCTGTGATACAATACGACTACGGACGCTGCACGGACATCAGTCATTCTTAATTCCTTGTTTTATGCCGTTTTCAATCGGGTGCTTTTTCTGCTCACCACGTCAGAAAATGAATTGTCTATCTGGGAGGAAAATAAGAATTGTTAAAATGTTTTCAAATGCATTATATTAATCTCTATGATGAAAAATATCGATTACTTGGCCCTTGATGGGCGCTCACTTTACATGATCAAGCTAATTCACGAGTATCGCTCCGTAACCGAAGCGGCCAGAATGCTTGGCGTGACGCAATCCTCTGTCAGCCATTCGCTTGACAGATTGCGCAATCTATTGGGAGACCCGCTCTTCCTTAAGGTGGGGCGCACTATGGTGCCGACCGAGCGTGTGGAAACCATGATCGGGGACATTGACGTCGTATTGGGCGGTATCGAATCCCTTTACAGCCAAGCTGTATTTGACCCGGCAAATTCGAAAGACCGTTTTTCAATTGTCTGCAACGACTATGAGCATGATTTGCTGGTGCCCGCGATTTTCGAGCGGCTCAAGCAAGAGGCGCCCCATTGCTCGCTGAAAACCTATCAATTGAATCTGGCAGTACCGGACCCTCTTGAAAAAGGCTTTACCGATCTGGAACTGTGCCCCTATGCGCCAGAGGATTCCACAGATCTGGTGGTAAGCAAGCTCTGCAGTGATCGGATGATCACCTATTATGATCCAACCATGCGAGATGCGCCCACATGCCTTGAGGATTTCGTGAAGGCAGAACATGCAATTCTGTCTTGGGACACCAACGAAAGCACGACCGTCGACAAAGCTCTGGCGAACAAGGGTCTCACAAGGAACGTATCCTATCTGGGGCCAACCTTTTCTTCGGTTGCCATGGTTATTCGCGGCACAACGATGCTGGCAACAGCTCCGTCCCGCCTGGCCGATTCGATTTTCCGCGAATTGTCCTGGGTTAATACTCCGCTGCAACTGGAGCCGAGTGAGTTTTTCATGGTCTGGCACATTCGCAACCGCCATTCACCACGGCACAAATGGTTCCGCGAGATGATCAAGACCGTGGCAAGAGAGTTGCCAGAAACAAGCGAAGCCTGCAAGAAGGCACTGCTGCGGATAGAGAAAGAAGCCACAGCAACCCAAGCCCTCAAGGCACAAGAAGAGACTGGACCCCAACCGGCTATATCGCCGCATCCGGCAGATAGCACCAGCTCCTTGGCGGAAGCCTGAAGAAGGCGCAGCTATCTGCTTCTCCTTCCCATCGCGGCGACACCAGCAAAATGCAGCAACAGGTATCCATTCAGCCAGCAACAAAGGCCGACTTTGCAGCCATAGCTCATCTGCAGGCGGAGAGCTATGCTTGCGCATACCGCTCCAGCTTGCCCCCTTACTATATTAAAGACAGACTGCATGCTGATGTGCTGGACAGCTGGATGCGTTGCAAGTTGGCAAAGCGGGATATTGTTTTGGTGGCAAAGCAGCCGGAAACGAACATTCTGGTCGGCTTCATTTCCGTGTGGTGCCGTCCTCAGCCATTCATCGACAATTTGCATTGTCATCCCTCTTGCACAGGACAAGGAATTGGCACCCAATTGTTACGCGCAGCTTTCCAAAAGCTGCTCGCGCAGGGGGAAGATTCAGTATCTCTCTCCGTTCTCGTTTCAAACGACAGAGCTCGCAAGCTCTACCTGCGACTTGGAGCCCAAATCCACAAACGACAGCGGGAAAAGCTCTTTGGTCACCCTGTTGAGGTGGAGATTCTGACGTGGCACGCGCTTAATTGCCAGAAAATGGCAATTTGACAGTAACACTTGCTTTTATGTTTAACAAAAACCTTCTTATTCTCTTATAAATAGCAAATCAGACCTATTACGCCCCGTTTTCAGCAATTAAATAACCATGCTGGGGTATTTTTCCAATTTTTATTATTGATAGAATTTACAGGCCAGACATTCAAGAAAAGAAATATCATCTCAGATAGTTGGCACTGTATGTTATTTGTCAATTGCAACTTAAATTATTATTTACAAATCATGCCGTTTAATTGTCTCACCAATAAAAGGCGAAGCACTACAGGTCTTCAATCTGGACCGAACCTTGCGGTTCAACATGACGGCTAGAGTCTTCACAGTGAAATTGCGCGGAAATGCACAGGTATAAATAATAATTTATTGGGAAAGAACTCATGAACGGCGTCCCCTCGGAAATAAACAATAATGCAATCTTCAGTGCATCGGATTTGATGTCGCTGTCGATACCATTGTGGATTTTCGATTTGGACAATTCATGCATTGTTTGGGCCAATGAAATGGCTTGCAAACTTTGGCGTGCCAAGTCCTTTGAAGAATTAACAGCCAGAAACTTGAGCGCTGACATCAGCAGCTCGGTTGCAGAACGCCTCAAGCACTATCAGGAAGTTTTGAGCGAACCAAACCACGTTTTCCGTGAGCTTTGGACACTTTATCCTGAGGGCACGCCAACAGCCTATAGAGTTCAGATTTCCGGTCACAAGCTGCCAGATGGCAGGATGGGCTTGCGCTTTGAAGCCAATGCAGACACCCAATGCATGCCCGAACAGGTGAGAAGTGCCGAAGCACTCAACCATATTCCCATTTGTATTTCCCTGTTCGATATGGACGGGCATTCCGTATACAAGAATCCCGCTGCGATCGAGACATATGGCAAAGATGCTGAAGAATTGGCAGGCCAGTTCGCCAAGCGGTCTGACTATAGCAAGTTCCTCAAGGGAATTCATGATGGCCGTTCGATCTCGAAAATCTGCGAAGTTATTACCAAGCATGGCAAGCGGTGGCACGAGATAACTGGCGTCTGCTGCTATGATGGCCTGACGGGACAATCAGCCTTCATTCTGACTGAGTCTGACGTTACCGAGCTGAAGGAAAAAGAGAACCGCGTTCGTTACTTTGCGCATTATGACATGCTCACCGGACTGCATAACCGCAATTTCGTCAATTCTCACTATCCCGAGATAATCGACTCGGCCCTGTGTGAGAATGAACGACTGGTGTTCATGGTTGTTGGACTGGACCACTTCAAGTCTATCAATGAGACCTTGGGGCATCCGGTTGGCGATGCTTTGCTCAAACATGTTGCCCTCCAGCTTCAGCAATCGCTCGGTGAAAACGAGCATATTGCCCGGCTCGGCGGCGACGTATTTGTAATCGTCAAACCATATGCATCAAGTGCGGAGCTGGATAAATGCTGCCAGAGCATTCTTGATTCCATCAATGCCGAATGCAATGTCGGTGACCACATTCTTTCAGCAAACGCCAGCATTGGCCTTGTGATGTTCCCGGAGCATGGCACAGACATCCAGACACTTCTGCGTCATTGCGATCTGGCTCTGCATGATGCCAAAGATGCGGGCAGGAACACATATCGTTATTATCGTCCGGCTTTGCAGCATGCCGCGTTGGCTCAACGTGCGCTGGAGAAAGACTTGGCACGTGCCGTTGAAAATAAGGAATTCAGGCTATTCTACCAGCCCCGCGTCGACTGCATGACCCAAAAAGTAGTGAGTGCAGAGGCGCTCATGCGCTGGCAACATCCTGATCGTGGCATGATTTTCCCTGGAGAATTTATTGGTGCGCTGGAAGATACCGGCCTCATCCACAAAGTGGGTGACTGGATCATTGACCAAGCCGGCAGGGACCAGCGTCTTCTGACACAAAAGGGTTATTGCTTTCCCATTTCCATCAATATTTCGCCCAAGCAGTTTGAGCGGAGCGATTTTGTCAATCGCCTGAAAGCCGGGCTTGAAAGAACATCTTGCCCGTCAAAATATATTGAGATTGAAATCACCGAGAGCATGCTCATGGGCGTGGGCTTCGATGCCAAGTCGATTTTGGTCGATCTGTGCCGTGCGGGCTTTTCCATTGCTGTTGACGATTTTGGAACGGGCTACTCCAACCTCGCCTATATTCAGGACTATCCGATATCGAGCCTCAAGATTGACCGTTCTTTCGTCAATATGATTGAAGAGCAAAGCTCGGTTATCAATCTGATATTGTCTCTATGTCGTCTGATCGGTGTTACGGCCGTTGCCGAGGGGGTAGAAACCATTGACCAGCTTGCTTGGCTGCGCATGAATCATTGCGACCAATATCAGGGCTATCTCTATTCACGCCCTATTTCGCTCGACAATCTGATTTCGCTGCTTACCACCAACAACCAACATGCCGAGTATCAGCAACATCAAGACAACTTCGACTTGGAAGTCATATGGGCTTAAGCTGAGGGCCTTTTCCCTCCGGCTTTGGCAACATTTTTACACAAGACCTCCGTTTAGTTTTGCCCCTGAGCTGAACCAACCAATCATTGACTTCTGATTTGTCTATTGAAAGTGACATGAGATTGGTCTTTGCCGACTCAATTCTGCAAAGCTTGAATCCGTGCGCCTTCGTTGCCCCCTCCCCTCGGTAAGTACGGATAATTAATATAAAATATTGATTCTTTAGCACCAGCCCCCAATCTACACATCAGCCAATTGGCTTCGATGGCTACTGCTTCGCGTCATGATTGCTTCCTGTTTTCCACAATACGGAACTTAACTGCCCAACTAGCGCGAAAAGCTTCTACTATTCGGGGCATAGAAATATCCAATTCTCATAATAAAATGATATATCTTCCTTTTTTACCATTGGTACAGTTAACTCCCTCATATGATGGAGTATGCTTGCACTGACTTGTCTATTTTGCGATTACTCAGCTAGCTAGAAGAAAGTGATTATGGTCGTTTCATCAGACACACATAGCAAGCTACGAGAAACGCTATTCAGCCAGATCAACGATGCTGAAACTGTGGAGGATGCCGTTTATGTCATTCGCGATGGCTATGGTCTTGGCCATGTGACCTACCATCTGGCACAGACGATCATGGGCAAAGTGAAGGTCGATTCTCCTTTTGTGCGCACCACCTACCCTGCGGACTGGGTGGCTCACTATCTGGTCAGAAGCTACGTAACGGTTGATCCTGTTGTCAAAGAGGGACTCCTTAGGAGCTTGCCATTTGACTGGTCCGAACTGGAACCATCTGACAAGGCGCTCACGATGATGGGTGAGTTTCGAGAATTTGGAATGGGAGAGTTCGGCTATTCGATTCCCATAACAGACAAAGTTGGGCGCCGTGCCCTGTTTTCGGTCAACTCCCTACCGGGTGAGAAGAATTGGACCAAAATCCAGAAATCCTATCGTCAGGATTGGATGGAACTTGCCTACGTGCTTCATAAAAAAGCACTTATCGAGTTGTTTGGAGAGAAGGACCCAGTACCTCTTCTGAGCCCGAGAGAGCAAGAAACCCTGCACTGGTCCGCACAAGGCAAAGACTATAAAGAGATTGCCCTGATCATCAATATTTCAGAGCACACTGTGCGCACATATATGCGCTCGGCTCGTTACAAGCTCAATTGCTCCAATATGCCACAAGCCGTAGCAAAGGCGATCAAGTTGCATCTCATCGAGGGGTGATAACAGCCTCACCATCAGGACCGCTATCACCTCGCACATATGTACGAGCACAGCTGATCTGGTCCATTTATGCGAATTTTCAATCCGATCATTTTGGACCATCCTAGCTCTATCAGTTTTGCCGATGGAGCGGGCGATGTTTGTAACACTTCAAGCACACGAATATCATAAATTTCCAGATTTGATGGATCGCATGTTTAGACTGCGCAAAGAGGTGTTTGCCGATCAACTCGGATGGGATGTTTCTGTCGAAGGTGACTACGAGCGCGATAGATATGATCAGCACATGCCAGCCTATCTGATCTGGTGCGACAGCAAGAAGACCAGGCTCTACGGCTCCATGCGCCTCATGCCGACAACTGGTCCGACTTTGCTCTATGACGTTTTCCGAAGCACTTTTCCCAATCATGTCTCGCTTTCGGCGCCCGGCGTGTGGGAGGGAACGCGCATGTGCATCGACCAAAAGGCTTTGACTGAAGACTTCCACAATATGGACCCAGGCCGCGCATTCAGCCTGCTCTTTCTGGCGCTGTGCGAATGTGCGTTGGAACATGGCATTCACACGATGGTTTCCAATTACGAACCTCAAATGAAGCTCATTTACCGCAGAGCCGGAGTCGAGGTGGACGAATTGGGACGTGCAGACGGATATGGGAAACGGCCCGTATGCTGTGGTGTTTTTGAAGTCTCAAAGCAAATTTTGACCAACATGCGGACAAAACTTGGTGTTTCATCTACGCTTTATCACAAAAACGGCCTCAATGAAGCACCTATAGAGGTAGCAGCATAAGAAGGACAACCTAAATTTGGACCGATGGAAACACGTCCTGAACAGGAACACAGCCGCTTCATTTTGTCGATCAGAAGATAAATCGTGCAGGCTGGCCAATGTTTCATTCACTTGAGAACGCTCTTCAGGGTTCAATTTACCGCTCGATTTGAGTGAATAAAATTACACATACTGTAAGTTGAAACCAAATAAATAAATTATAAAACTGGTGACAAAGGAACAAAAAAAGAGTCAATTCTTTCAATATCAAGCATCACTATAACAATAATATAAATTGATGGCCAATGTCCCCAGGCTTTCACTTTCTTCATGTAGCTCGGTGCTACTGACAACTTGAAACGCCACTCTTTGCAGTGGCGTTTTTTTTGACTTTATTTATAGTAAACTTAAATATTGCATAAATTCCGCATTACATTTCCGCACGAAAATACAATCTCGCCCTACCATATAAACGAGCTTCAACTTCACTTTTAGAAAACCACAGTGAAGTCAGCTCACTTATAGCGGCACATTTCAGCATCCTTGGTGATTTCGGCAATAGAGACGACAGTCATGGAGAGAATCGTAGATTTTCAACCATAGGAAATTACTGCTTTGTCCATGTTCATAGTCCGTATCTTTTGTATAATCTTATCAAGAATTTGAATAGGGGTTCGAGTTTGCCCTGACGCCCTGTTCGGGAGAGAGTGTGGAGAGGGATAAAACGCCTTTGGATTGAAATCCAATCATCAAGTTGGCGTGATATTGAGAAGAATGCGGGCAGAACGTCATCGACATTCGATTTGATCTGTTTGACGCGCCATGATGAAGACGAAGATTTAACGTTCAATATAGGCCAGAGGCAAGGGGTCGTTTGACACTTTTCACTGGCTCACAATCGACATTTAGTTGTCTACATAAGGGAGGTTCCTGTGAAAATTAAGACTATTATTCTGGCCGGTTTGATGGCCGCTACCAGCCTTTCCGTTGCCAATGCTGCAGATCTGCGCATGTCATGGTGGGGCGGCAACAGCCGTCACGAAGCCACCCAGAAAGCCCTCAAATATTGCGGTGAAAAACTGGGCCATGCGATTGCACCGGAATTCACCAGCTGGAACGGGCATCTTGCAAAAATCACAGTTCAGCTTGCTGGCGGCACCGAAGCCGACATCATGCAGATCAACTGGCCTTGGCTGCCATTGTTCACCAAAGACGGCACCGGTTTTGCCGATCTGAATGACTATAAAGACATTATCGACCTGAGCCAGTGGGCTGACAGCGAACTGGAATCCGCATCCGTCAAGGGTCATCTGCAGGGCCTGCCGCTTTCCATCACCGGTCGCGTGCCTTGGTTCAACAAGACCACCTTCGACAAGGCCGGGCTGCCTCTGCCGAAATCCTGGGATGATCTGATTGCGGCTGCAAAAGTCTTCCAGGAAAAACTCGGTGAAGATTACTATCCATATGAAGCAACCGGCCTCACCTCTCATGGCCTCGACGCTCGCGGTCTGATCCGTGCCTATATCGTTCAGAAAAAAGGCGTCACGATGATCGATCCTGACACCTTGGCTCTGAACTTCACCAAGGAAGACTTTGTTGAAGGTCTGAATCTCTACAAGAAATTCTCCGACGAAAAAGTCATCGTGCCTTGGAAGACCGTTGCTGCTGCCGGTGCTAACGTTCCGCTTCACGAAGATCCGAAATGGGCCGACGGCCGCATCGCCGGTACCTATCAGTGGGATACCACCTATCACAAGATTGCCGATCCTATGAAGGAAGGTCAGGAACTGGTTCCTGCTCCGATCCTGAAGAATGCTGACGCAACCAATGACGGCGTATTCCGTAAACCTTCCATGCTGTTCTCGATCTCCAAGAATTCGAAGAATCCGAAAGCAGCTGCTGAAGTCGTCAACTGCCTGCTTAATGATGAAGGCGCAGCCGACATCCTCGGCACCACCCGCGGTATCCCGGCTTCCAAGGTTTCCTTCAAGCATCTGATGGACAAAGGCGCTATCGAGCCGGTCCTGCTGAAAGCCCACAATCTGGTTCTGGAAGCCACCGGTCCTGCCATTTCCGCATATTTCGACTATCCGAAGGTAGAAGAAGCCTTTGGTGATACCATCGAAATGTTTGCTTATGGCGAAATGACCGCTGAAGAAGCTGCAGAAGAGATCGTTAACGGCATCAACGAAGCTCTTGAAAAAGAGAGAAAATAGTCTTTCTCAGTTGAGGCATGAAGATGCCCTCCCGCCTGATCCTTAGGTCAGGAGGGAGTAAGAACAGAAAGCCCGGCGTTTGTGCGTCGGGCTTTTTTGTTGAGATCATGACGGATAAAGGAATGAGGTGGACATCAGAGCAACCCAAAGCAGCATAAGACGCGTCGCAAAAGCGGCTCCGAAATCTGAGCCAAGAGCCCTGCGCCCTATCCCCAAAGCCTGTTGCGCGAATGCCGCAACCGCGAAGCTACGCTCATATCTCGATCGTTGGCCGGAATTTTGGTGAGCTTGTAGTCCTGCTTTTGCATATATTCGATGCTCGAGGTCAGCAAACCACGGGAAATCTTGCCAACGGCTTTGAAATCGGCGATCGTCCTGACGATGGCTTGCATATTTTGCCGTCGGACAAGGGCTTCAAAAATGCTCTCATTGGGCTGCAGCGCCAAACTGCCAAACAAGTTGATATCGCCCGGACGGTGAGCGTCCGAGCCATAGCTTCGGCCGACTCCGAAAGGCACCAGATGCTCGGGGAATTGAGCGGTCTTCTCAAGCTGTTCCTTGAATTTCGTTCTTGGCAGAGCCTCGATTGGCACTTCCAGAAAAGACCCATTCGACATTTCGATATAATCGAAATGAGACAGCATTTTGCATGTTTTCTCCAAGCCGATGCCGGTAACGATCCCTGTTGAGCTAGGCGAAAAGGGATGCGGCAGAATGGTGACGCAATTATCACTCTGCAAGCCGAGAGCATCATGAATGGACCAGGAGAAAGCAGGAAATGCAGCAATAGCCTCCACCAGAGCAGCTCTATCCTCACACAGCTGAATGACCTCGACACCTTCGCGAGAGATATTCTCCACGCCAGGAATGATTTCCAGATGAAGACGATGGTGAGCAACCATCTCAACCAGAAAATCATAGGCTTCCAGTGGTTTTTTATAGGCGTGTTCTGTTGAGCATAAAGCCCCTAAATGCATCACATTTACGGACAAATATTGCGCGATCCGCCGCCGCTTGGCGCGGGTGCGGCGGAATATATTCGCATGAAAATGCGTATCAATCGCAATTTCTTTATCCGCAGCAAATATGCCCATTCAACAGAAATCCCTCATTGTCTAGGTGCATTTGTTGTCAATGCCCTTCGGGGATGCTTTTGGCAAATCAAGCGAATGCGCGAGGCCAAATGAAAGCAGCAGCAACTGACATTGGGAATGAGTGTATCAACAGGCCCGTTTGCACACCAGCAAATTCGGTTTCCTGTTTTAAGAATTCCTCAATGCTGCGCATGGCTTTCGTCATCTGGCTTTTTAAGCACCAACCGAAAGAGCAGAACAAAATAGGTCAGATAGTAAAGCAGAAAGATAGTTGCAAAGATATCTATCGGCAGACTGCTTTGCCAATAAAGAGCGACAATATAGATGATGAAATAGAGATATTTGACGCGCAAAATGAAGGGCATGCGCAACGTGAGCAGATTGCAGATCACCATCAGATACACTGTATGGCTATAAAAGACGGCAAACAGAATATTGATGACGAGGCTGGAGCCCAGCCAGAAAATTGCTCCCAACGCAACGAGAAACACACCAAATTGATCGGTGAAAATGTCGATCAGAGATCCGCCCTGGCTGCTCGAACCGGTCATTCTTGCCAAGGGGCCATCCAGAGCATCCATGAACACATAGAGGAAAAAACCGACTGCGGCCAAGCCCCAGTTCTCAACCGGCATGCTGACGGCGCATGCAGCGAGTCCGCCGCCAATGATACTGATCATCGTTGGGGTCACGCCCTTTTTAGCCAACAGGCTGACAATCGGGCGAAAGAGTCTGTCTCGTTTTAGAGCGAAAGCTTTCTGCTTCTCGCCTTCCCCCTTGTTGAAATAATCCAAATTCTTAACACCCGATTTTGGTCGTTCACTCTCATTTGCGGCCAAAGACACGCGATTGTTTCCGAATAGACGTTTCCTGCCCGCTAGACCAGATCAAATCAGCCCCTTATCGATTTATTCACCATTGCCACCACCTCTTGCGAAAAGAGATTGAATGGAATTTGTTGCGGGCCTAAATCATTCTTTATGATACTAATCATAGAAGCATCCATAAATTGTCCATATTTTTGAGTAATTATACTTTCTGTCTAGCAGGACACATGTTGCCCTTCTCAAGAATGAGAAATATAGAGCAAAAATAGCCACAGTCTTTAAAAGAAAATAGTGACTTTGTATGCTAGGGTGCGAAAGCGCTGGAAAATGACGCTGGAGCTTAGTATGTCGCTAGACACTTCGGTTTTGTAAACAAGAAGAAAGAGACGAGAAACCGTGATTTTTGGTCGGAAGAACAAACCCAAGCTCGCAGAACGCGTTCGAATCTTTCTGTGGCCCCGCCGCAGTTGGAAACGTTCAGGTATTTATTACGTCAAGCGCGTTCTTCGACTCACCGGTTCGCCCTATGCCATTGCAGCAGGAGTCGCGGCAGGTGCCTTCACGTCTTTCACCCCTTTTCTCGGCTTTCACTTCATAATCGCCTGGACCATCGCCTTCATGATCGGCGGCAACCTGCTGGCTGCCGCAGTCGGTACTGCAGTGGGCAATCCGCTGACGTTTCCGTTTATCTGGAGCGCGACCTATTCAACCGGTTGCATGATTCTGGGCCAACCGATCTTGCATCATAAAATCCACGCTTTGCAGCATGGGCTTCTTTCGCAATCGCTCTCGGCCATCTTGCCAACCATCAAGACCATGGCGATTGGAGCTATTCCTGTAGGCGTTCCGGTTGCGCTTATTTTCTATTATCTGACACGGCAAGCTGCCCGATCCTATCAGCATCGGCGCAAGGCGCATCTGGCTCAGAAGGCTTTCGAGGCTGGACGCTGGCGCAAAGAGTTGGCCGAACATGCTGAAATGACCTCAAAGGCAGCGAGCAGCTAGACTTTTTGCGAGGCAGAGAAAGAATGAGAGCCCAACGCTCTCATATTTGGTTGGGCGCAAGGATAGAGATCCCCGCGCCCTTTTTGTTATTTTGCCTTATCGGGACCGGTTTTGGCATCGACCATTGCGGACTGAATGAAGGCGATGGATTCAGCAAGCTTCTTGCTTTCCCATTCGTTCAGATCAACCGGCAATTGCTTGATGATGCCCTCACGGCCAATCACGCATGGCATGCTCAGTGCGACATCGCCGTCATGACCATACTGGCCACGCAATGTGGTTGAGGCAGGATAGATGCTGCGTTCATCCAGCAGCACGGCTTTGGCCATGGTAACAGCAGACTGGGCAACACCAGCGTTGGTCCATCCCTTGCCATTGAGCACTTCATAGGCGGCAGAAACGATGCTGTTTTTTACTGCGTCAGGGTCGCTGATGTCCTTGGCTGGTTTGAGATACTGGTCAACGCATTCAAACGGAATACCGCCCACAGTCACATGGCTGAGAACCGGAAAGGCAGTGCTGCCGTGCTCACCCATCATATAGCCATAGACCGATTTCGGATCGACCTTATAGGTGTCCGCGATCAGCTTGCGCAGGCGCGCAGAATCCAGCATCGTGCCCGTGCCGAAGACACGCCCTTTTGGATAGCCGAACTCGTTTTCTGCAATATACACCATCGTGTCGAGCGGATTGGTGATCAGAATAACGATGGCATCCTTGGTGTATTTGGTAATGCCCGCCATGACCTCACGAATGACTTCGCAGTTGGTTTTGGTGAGCAGGGTGCGGTCTGGTTCAGCCTTGGGATTGTCCGGATCGGGAATGACGCTCGGGCCAGCAGCAACAACGATGACGTCTGCGTCAGCGCATTGTTCATAGCCACCTGAGGTGACATCGACGTTGTTCATGTAGGTCAGGGCGGTGGCCTGAGCCTGATCCAGAGCTTCGCCATAAGCAACATTCTCCAGAATGTCGATGACACCGATCTCTGCAAACAAGCCTGTCTTCATGGCGTCGGCCAAAACGTATGAGCCCACATGCCCCACGCCAACAACAACCAGTTTATTCTTATGCATAGTCTTCTCTTTATTCAGTTCAATGCGCAAACCACAACGGCTGATCGCATGGCCCTGCCTCCTCGGATCTTGGCTTCTTGCTTAGCTGTGTCCGGGGGATTTGCTCACAAGAAAACAAACATAAGACGAGAAAATTCCAGCAGAAATGGACCGGAAGTTTTCTGAGATTGGCTCGAAAATACAGGGAAGCAATCTCAATGAAGGAGACATAGACGAATTGGAATAATCCGCCGAGAGCATAGACCATAACCGCATCAAGCTCCAGAGCCTGATCCAGTTAATCACTTTTGCCAAGATAGTGAGTTACCGGGCTCGATGCTCAAAAGGCCGTGCCGGTAAAGGCCCGCAGGCATGTCCGCCAGCGACACCAGCATTTTTGCACCCCTGGCAAGGGGCGTTGCCGGTGCCGTTGCGCGGGGACCTTGCTGTTATTTCCAGACGGAAAAACCGCCATCCACAACCAGATTATGGCCATGGACATAATCTGACGCCGAAGAGGCCAGAAAGAGAATGGCACCTTCCAGATCGTCAGGCTCATGCCCCATTCTGCCCAAAGGGGTCAAATCACTATAGCCGGAGACAAACGCCGGATGGTGATTGCGCTCAATTCCACCCGGCGAGATCGCATTGACATTGACGCCCATGGGACCGAGATAACCTGCCAAATCGCGTGTCATGGCGACAACGCCGCCTTTGGCTGCGGCATAGTCAATGGGCTGCCCCAACATGTCGGCAGTCTCATAGACGCGTCTGTCGCGGCCAACGATCGCCGCGATTGATCCAAAATTGATGATCTTGCCATGGCCCTGCTCTGCCATGCTTCTGGCAAAGGTTCGGCAACAGAGAAGCGGCCCGATGAGATTGCTCTCGATCATGGCACGGATATCATCGGGGTTTCTTTCAAACAATTTTGCGACCGATGCACCGGAGCCTCCGCCAGCATTGTTGATCAGAATGTCGCAAGTCGGTTGCCACTCCAGAAAGGCATCATGGGCAGCATCGATAGAGGCTTGATCGGTGTGATCAAGGGCCAGAGCGAGACAATTGGCTCCCAGTTTTACACGCAGCTTGTCGCAAGCCTCTTCGGCACGCTCCAGCGAGCGCGAGGTGATGGCCACAGCGGCGCCAGCTGCGGCCAAGATCTCGGCTGCGGCGAAGCCAATATTGGCAGCACCGCCTGTGACAAGGGCGCTTTTTCCATTGAGGGAGAAAAGGCTCTCTATCCGACTAGCCATTCTTCTGAGCCTCTCTCCAGGCAAGAACAGGAGCCAGAGCTTTCTCCATCAAGCCACGGTCAGCCTCAGACAGTGGCTTGAAGGGGCGACGGGAAATACCTGCCGGAACGCCCATTATTTCAAGAGCAGCCTTGGAGCCGGGCATGACACCAACTTCGATAAGACCGTCAATGACGCCGTTGGCCATGACCTGAAGTTTTTTTGCTTCCGCCAGATTTCCTGCCATAGCAAAATTTCTGAGCGCAACATAAAGATCACCCATGAAATTATAGGTCGTGCCAATGGCCCCGTCGGCGCCACTTGCAAGGCCTGCAAGGCACATTTCATCATAGCCATTATAGACAAGGGCATCCGGCCGCAGGGTTTTGAGCCGTTCCAGCTGGAACATGTCTGAGGAGGTGTGTTTAATGCCGATAATATTGGGATTGTCCAAAAGCTCGGTCAGCTCCTTGGTGGAGAAGCTCGCCGTCCGTGCCGGGAAATTATAGATGATCAGCGGCAGGCTGGACGCTTCGGCCAGCGCCAGATAGTGGGCCAGTACCTCCTCGCGGGTAAACCCGTAATAGAATGGAGTAATGGCCGATATGGCTTGATATCCTGCACTGGCAGCGGCATCGGCGAGACGGATAGCTTCCGCCGTAGCAATCGTACCCACATGGGCAATCAATGTCAGCTCGCCCTCGGCTGCTTCGGCGGCCTTTTTCATGCACGCTACGCGCTCGTCAAAAGGCTGAAGCATCGCCTCCCCCGAGCTGCCGCCAACATAGATGCCCTGAAGGCCCTGTTGTCTTATGAAGGCGACCGTCTTCTCGAGGCCGTCGTAATTTACGCTTTCATCATCGTTGAAGGGGGTCAGAAGAGCGGCAAAGATTCCTTGGAATTTGTTCATGATCGTATCGATTCATTGTCTGGATTGTTGTCTTGGATCCGGGCGGGTGTCATTGCCTGCCTGGGAATATCTGTCTATTGGCCGTCGCTTCATCCCATCAAAAGGTTGGGAATGAACGTGACAAGCGAAGGAACAAGTGTGAGCAAGGCCAAAAGCCCGAAGAGCGGAATGAGGAAGGGCAAAATGCCGACCGCCAATTTGCCAAACGGAATATTGCCAACTTTGGAGACGACAAAGAGAGCTACCCCCATTGGCGGGGTCAAAATGCCAATCATCAGGTTGAGAATGACGAGCACGCCAAAGTGGATTGGGTCGATGCCATAGCTCATTGCGGCCGTGACAAGCACAGGGACGATGAGCAGCAGGATGGCCAAAACTTCAATGAAGGTTCCCAGAAACAGCAGCAACAGGTTGACAATCAAGAGGAAGGTCAATGGGTTGCTGGAGAAATCCAGGAAGAACTGGGCGACATGTTGTGGGATCTGTTCTTTTGCCAGCACATAGCCGAACAAGTTCACCCCCATCATCAGAAGACCAACGGAGGCCGTGTGATTGAGCGTATCGCGCAAGACAGCAAACAGCTTGGTCCAGGTGAGTTCCCGATAGACGACGGTTCCCAGAATGAGCGCATAACTGGCAGCAACGACAGCAGCTTCCGTGGGCGAGAAAATGCCTGCGAAAATGCCTCCAACGATAATGAGCGGCGTCAGCAGCGGGATGACCGCTCGGCTGAAGCTGATGGCAACTTCCTTGCATGAGGCCTTTTCGTCCTTGGGATAGTGCCGGATCTTGGCGATGATATAGACCATGACCATCAACACCAGAGCGCAAAGAACGCCCGGAATGATGCCTCCAAGAAACAAACCGCCAATCGAAGTGTTTGAAATCACGCCATAGACGACCAGAGGCACTGATGGGGGAACAAGCGGGCCGATGATGGCCGAAGCTGCAGTCACAGAGCCGGCAAATTGTGAGTCATAGCCAGCATCGCGCATGGCCTTGATCTCCAGCTGCCCTAGCCCTGCCGCATCAGCAACCGCTGAACCGGACATGCCGGAAAAGAGCAAGGAAGCAAGAATATTGACATGTCCAAGCCCGCCGGACACGTGGCCGACCAGAGCCTTGGCAAATCGGAAAATCCGCTCGGTTACACCGGCCGTATTCATCAACTGCGCTGTGAGAATGAAAAAGGGAATAGCCAGCAGCGGAAAGCTGTTGAGCCCGGCAACCATGCGCTGAGCGGCAAAATTGAGTCCGCGCCCTTCAAGCAGCATATAGGCGAGAGATGCAACGATCAGCGTGAAGCCGACTGGCATACCTGCAAATAGCAGTCCGAACCAGCCACCAAAAACATATACCATTACAGCGACCTTTCTCGGGAATCTTGCACCATGACGGTGTCTCTATTGTCTTTGGAAGACTTGCCGGTGAGCAGGAATTTCACATTTTCGATGATGACGATCACCATTCGAAAGGCCATCAAGGCTGCACCGACTGGCAGTGCTCCATAAAGGTATGCTTCGGAGACGCCGAGCGTGACAGACACCACCCGGTTGGCGCGCAACATGCCAAAATAGCCATACCAGACCAGCATCAGGAGAGCTGCGACAACGACGATATTCAGCAGGGTGCGCAAGATGATGCGTATGCGGTCTGGCAGCATCAGGACAAACACATCCATGGAGATGTGTGATCGGCTGCGCACGCATTCGGCAGAGCCCATTGCCACCATCCAGACGAACAAATAGCGGGCAGCTTCTTCTGTCCAGAAGAGCGGGGCATGGAAAACAAACCGTGTGATGACCTGCAGAGCTATGGCGCCAAAGACAAAAATGGACAGCACAATACCGATGGTCTCCTCAAGCCGGAGAAGACGCTGATAAATGAATGACGATTTCATGGACAAAGCCTTCTTGAGAGCACCCCGCGAAAAATTCGCGAGGCGCAGAAGTGAAGGAACGATCAGTCAGCAAGGCCGACAAGCTTCTCTACAATGCCCTCGCCAAATTTGGCGTCGAGTTCCTTGTAGGATGGTTCCATAGCTGCTCTGAATGGAGCCACGTCAGGACGATTGACTTGTGCTCCGTTTTTCTCAAACTTGGTCAGAAGAGCGGCTTCGTTGTCATTGACAACCTTGTTGTTGACCAGTCCACCAGCCTTGAAAGCGTCCATGACGATCTTCTGATCTTCTGCGGACAGGTCTTTCCAGGTTTCTTCAGACATCAGCACCAGCTGGTCCTGCACCAGATGGTTGGTCAGGGTGATGTTGCTCTGCACTTCCATGAATTTCATGGCGTCGATAATTGGCAGCGGGTTTTCCTGACCGTCAACCTGGTTGGTCTGCAAGGCCAGATAGACTTCGGCAAAGGCAACCGGGGTTGGGCTGGCACCCATTGCTTTGGCCCATTGCAGCTGTGGAGCGGAGTTCGGAACACGAAGCTTCATGCCCTTGAAATCGTCCAGCTTGGTAATGGGTTTGTTGGATGTGGTTTCGCGGGTACCGAAATACCAGGAGTCGATTGTTCTCCAGCCGTTGCCTGTGCGCATTTCGTCAAGAACGCCCTGCCCCCATTCGGAGTGCAAGATTTTCTGCAGATGATCAAAGTCCTTGACCACATAAGCGGTGCTGGCAATCACTGCGCGTGGTACCCACGGATCCATGCCACCAAACGGATTGAGCGTGAAATCCAGATCTCCCATGGTTACCTGTTCCATCATTTCGGTAAAGGTGCCCAACTGTGAGTTTGGAAATACTTCGAGTTTGAGATGGCCTTTGGATTCCTCCTCCAACACTTTGGCGGCTTCCATTACGCCCTGATACTGAGGGTCTCCGGGTGTTCCTTGCATGCCAAATGACAGCGTGCGGGTATCCTGTGCCAGTGCGGGACCAGCGACAAGCATGCTGGCAACAGCCAGGCAAGTCAGTACATGTTTCATAGGTTCCTCCCTTAATCATGTCTGAATATTATTTCCCTTTCGGGCAGCGCACCGGTTGAACCATCCAGTGCGCGTTTGAAACTTCTCCCGATATATTTGAGGTCGGACGGTTGGTTCGGCCCTTGTTGGTTTTCTGCGACATCGCCTCTAGAAACCGCGTATCATTGCTGCTTCAGGCAACCGGTCCTCTTAACCGATTTTCTGATATCGCTTCTGCACATCCTTGAGATGCACTTCCATGGCCAGCATCGCGTCAATCGGCTTTCGCTCCTTGATGGCATTGAAAATCGCAACGTGACCTTCGAAACTCTTGGTATTGGAGATACCCTCATCCTTGGGAAGCGGACGCTGGTTAATCAACCAATCAACGAGAGCATCATGCATCGCCATGAAAATCGGATTGTCAGGAATGCTGGTCAGCAGGCGGTGAAAGGCCACATCCGTAATCGCGAAAGCGCGAGGCTTCATGATGGTTTGCTCATTCTGTCGAAGCGCTTCCTCCAAGGCTTCAATCTGCTCGGATGTCGCATTTTCAGCAGCATATCTGGCTACTGCTCCCTCAAGAAAAATACGAGCTTGCTCAAAATTCTGCACGCCTTCTGAGGAGTCCAGCAGAATATTGGCTACACCGGAAAGCGAAGACAAAAGTGCCTGAGGTGTCGGACGCGTCACCCGAGCCCGCTCACCCATTTTGATCTTGATAAGCCCCATCTTCTCCAAGCCGAAAAGCGCTTCCCGAATGGATGGGCGCCCGACATCGAACATCTCCATCAATTCCCGCTCAGACGGCAAGGAACTCCCCTCGGGGTAGATTTCATCCCGAATGAGCTCTTCAAGCTTGATGCGGACCTCGTCCGACAATTTTCTGCGTGCTGATATTTTCATGGTATGACTATTACCCTGTTATACCAGTAAGATCAAATCTATTGGTCAAGGAGTGACAATTTGTCCTTCACCTCTTTTTAATTTACTGATTTTGTTACTAATTTAATTACTCTCTCAACGAACTACGTGTCATCGTCATCACAGTGTGTAGAGGAGGTAGCGAATAACCCACCCGACTCAAGCACCTAATGTCGGCAGACACCAAATAGATGTTTGTCAATTATTGAATGTGAGCAACATTAGAAATTTAATTTTACAATTCCTCACATCGAAGAAGCTTTCCTCAATGGAGTGAGGAGAAAAAACTTTCAGCCTTTTCATGGTCCTGAAGCATATTTTGAAATAACTCTAAATTCCAACAAGTATAACTATTCACATAATGCATATTATGAATCTGATAGTGGGTGCCACCCCATGCTACTTAAGTTTATGATTTTAATAAGCTATTGAATAATAGCACAAAACCTCTGCACTAGTCATTTTCCGCCATTTTTCCGATAATTGTGACTTTTTTTGCCCTGTCTGAATTTATTTGGTTATGGATAACTCATTTTGCAGCGTTGGGTTGAGAAATCTTGGGAGTGGCTGCGCTGGAAGTCACTGGAGGGGCTTTATGGGATTTGGTTTTGTATTGTCTGTTGACTTGGGGGCGTCATCGGGTCGGGTTTTGAAGGTCCGTTTGCGTGATGGTGCGCTCAGTGTTGAGGAGCTCAACCGCTTTCCCCATGGCCCCGAACTGCGTGACGGACGTCTATGCTGGGATCTGGATCATCTTTGGGGCTCCATTCAGGAGGGGCTGGGCAAGGCCTTTGCTGGCCATGCTGGCCTGGAAGATGCGGCAGATGATCCCATCGCCTCGATCAGTGTGGATAGCTGGGCGGTGGATTTTGTGCCGGTGGATGCGGATGGCGCAGCGCTGTTGCCATTTGTCAGCTATCGCGACGCCCGCACCGAAGGCATCATGCCCAGATTTCATGAAGAAAGCGGCATCAGCGATCCGGAGCTGTTCGGCAAGACGGGCATTCAGTCCATGGAACTCAACACGCTCTATCAGCTCTATGCGCTCAAGGACCATCCGCTGGAAAGCTACAAGCGGCTGGACCGCTTCATGCTGCTGCCTGACTGGATCCATTTCCAGCTGACCGGGGTCTGGTCGAGCGAATATACCAACGCCACCACCACACAGATGTTGAGCGTGCATGACAAGGACTGGGATCCGGACCTGTTGCAGCAGGTGGGCATTGCAGCCAAGGTCATGCCCAAGATCCGCAATGGCGGCGAAGTGCTCGGGCCGGTCAAGCCGGACTGGTGTGCCAAATGGGGCCTTGATGCCAATGCTTCGCCCAAAAGCGTGCCTCAGGTGGTGCTGTGCGGCACCCATGACACGGCCTCTGCGGTGGCCGCTCTTCCTTCGCTGACCAGTGGCCCCTATTTCATATCGCTGGGCACTTGGGCGCTTGTGGGCCGCGAAGCGCCGGTGCCCGATCTTTCCGACTATGCCTACCAGCATGGCCTTTCCAATGAGGGGGGCCTGTTTGATACCTTCCGGCAGCTGCGCAATGTGTCCGGCCTGTGGCTGATCCAGCGGGTGCGCGAAGACATGGACCCGCAAAGCGACTTTGCCGACTGGGTGGCAGAGGCCGAGAAGGCCGAACCGGGGCGCTCGCTGATCAACCCGATGGATGACCGCTATTTCCGAGCGCTTTCCATGGTGGGCGAGATACAGGATGCGTGCCGGGAGACCGGCCAGCCGGTGCCTCAGACCAGAGGTCAGCTGGCCCGTTGCATCTTCGAGAGCCTGGCGCTCAATTTTGCCGATGTGCTCAATGATTTCTCCAAGGGCGAGCCGATCCCCGAGCTGCATATTGTGGGCGGCGGCGGGCGCAATGCCCTGTTGTGCCAGATGACAGCGGATTTTCTGGGAAGCCCGGTCATCGCCGGCCCGTTCGAAGCCTCCGCTCTTGGCAATGCGGTGGTGCAGATGATCGGCCTTGGCTGGATCGCCAATCTTGAGGAAGGCCGCCGGATCATTCGCAACAGCGAAGTCCTGCCACGCTATCAGCCCCACCCGGGCAAGGAACAGACCCATATTCGCCAGCGCTACCACGCGCTATTCGATAGACAGAAGGAACAGGCCCAATGACCAGCCTAGAGTATAATGCCGCCCGAGACGCGTTCGCCGAATGGGGCGTTGATGCCGATGCCGCAATGGACAGTCTGGCAGCCATTCCCATTTCCATGCATTGCTGGCAGGGAGATGATGTTGTCGGCTTTGAAGGCGTGACCGCAGGCAGCGGTGGCGGCATTCAGACCACGGGCAATTTTCCCGGCCGTGCCCGCAATGTTGCCGAGCTGCGCGCCGATCTGGAATTTGCCTATGGCAAGATCCCCGGCAAACACCGGCTCAACCTGCATGCCAGCTATCTGGACAGCGACGAGACCCCGGCCCGAGACGAGCTTGAATACAAGTATTTCTCCAGCTGGGTGGACTGGGCCAGGGACAACGGGCTGGGGCTCGATTTCAACCCCACCTTCTTTGCCCACCCCAAGGCCGATGACAATCTGACCCTGTCCCATCCGGACAAGGGCATCCGCGATTTCTGGATCCGTCATGGCCAATGCTGCCGTGCTATTGCCGCAAAATTCGGCGAAGAGCTGGGCAGCCCCTGCGTTGACAATATCTGGGTGCCGGATGGCTACAAGGATACGCCGGTGGACCGCATGGCAGCGCGCGAGCGGCTGGAAAGCGCCATCAACGAGATGATCGCCACCCCATATGACAAGGCGCACATGCTGGATGCGGTGGAAAGCAAGCTGTTCGGCATTGGCGTGGAAGCCTGCACCGTGGGCAGCCACGAGTTCTACATGGGCTATGCCATTCGCAAGGGCACCCTGTTGTGCCTCGATATGGGCCACTTCCACCCGACCGAGAATATCGCCGACAAGCTTTCCTCTGTTGCCCTGTCGGTTGACGAGATCCTGCTTCATGTCAGTCGCCCGATGCGCTGGGACAGTGACCATGTGATCCTGCTCAATGACGACATTCTGGCCATGGCACAGGAGCTGGTCTTTGCCAATCTTCTGGGGCGCACCCACATCGGGCTCGACTTCTTCGATGCCACCATCTCGCGCACCGCAGCCTGGGTGATCGGCACGCGCAACATGCAGAAGGCCCTGTTGCGGGCTCTGCTGATGCCACAGGCCGAGCTGAAGGCTGCAGAAGAGGCGCTCGACTATAACAAGCGCTTCATCATCACCGAACAACTCAAGGATCTGCCTTACGGGGTGATCTGGGACGCATTCTGCGCCCGCAACAATGTACCTACGGGCAAGGCGCTCATCGCCGATCTTGATGGCTATCAGGCCAGCGTATCGACCCGCGGATAAGGACAAAGTGACATGACGACATTTTCCCACCCGATCCCCTTCGTTCAGCAGATCGCATCTCTGGCACGCCTGTGCTGGGAGATGGGTTGGAACGAGGCCAATGGCGGCAACATCTCCTGGCGCCTGCCGACCGATGAAGTCGAAAGTGTGCTCGCGCGCCGCTATCCCAATGTGAAGCCTGCCGACCCGATTGCCCTGCCGCAGCCTCGCCCGGAGCTTGATGGCGAATATTTTATCGTCACCGGCACGGGACAGTATTTCCGGCACGCAACCGAGTTCCCCGATCAGGTGTTCGGCATCGTTCGCATCATCGAAGGCGGCACGGCCTATCAGACCGTCTGGGGCTTTAACAATGGCGGGCGTCCAACCAGCGAGTTTGCCACCCATCTTGCCGCTCACGGGGTGCGCAAGCGGGTCTCGGAGGGGCGCGAGCGGATCATTCTGCATTGCCATGTGCCCGAGTTTATTGCGCTGAGCTACCTTCTGCCGCTCGATAGCGACATTCTGACCAAGGCCCTCTGGACCAAGATGCCTGAATGCATCGTCATCTTCCCCGATGGCGTGCGCATCGTGCCACCCATGCTGCCTGGCACCACCGATATCGCCGACGCGTCCATCAAGGAAATGGAAAAGGGTCGCATCATCTCCTGGTCCCACCACGGCATCTTCGCTTCCGAGGCAACCCCGGATTCTGTCTTCGGCCTTGTCGAAACCATCGAAAAAGCCGCGAGCATCCACCGAAAGGTCATGTCCGCGGGGGGAGAAAAGCAGACAATCTCTAACGACCTCCTAAAGGAACTCGCTAACTACTTCAAAAAACTCCTCGTCCAATTCCCCGTCTTCCCGGACGGTAAGTAAGTCTTTTAGAGATGTCCTGCCGGGAGGAAAACGCAGGGTCATCTTTCATCCGTTTCAACACACATAGTAACTAGGGAGAGAGACTATGAAATTGAATAAACTTCTGTCACTGGCAGCCATTGCCGGTCTTATGGCAACATCGGCTGCGATGGCCGCCGATGTTCGTATCGCCATGGTGCCCAAAAGCCTTGGCAACGCCTTCTTCGAAGCCGCCCGCGATGGCGGCATGGAAGCAGCAAAGGAAATTGGCGGCGTGGAACTGATCTTCAACGCTCCGGCTGTTGTTACCGCTGAAGGCCAGATCGAAGTGATCAACGCCCTTATCGCACAGCGCGTCGACGCCATTGCCATTTCTTCCAACGACCCTGACGCTCTGGTTCCTGTCGCCAAGAAAGCCATGAAACGCGGTATCAAGGTTTTGTCGTTTGATTCCGCTGTCGCACCGGAAGGACGTCAGCTGCACATGCATCCGGCAACCGCAGCCGGAGCCGCCAAGGCACAGCTTGAAATGGCTGTTGATGCCATTGGCCCTGAAGGCGAAATCGCCATTGTTTCCGAAACACCACAATCCACCAACCAGAATGAGTGGATTGATGAGATGAAGAAACTTCTGCCAACCGACGCATTCTCCAAACTGAAGCTGGTTGATGTGGCTTATGGCATGGGCCAGTCTGACAAATCCTATCGCGAAACCATCGCATTGCTGCGCCGCTATCCAGATCTTAAAGCGATCATCGCACCGTCCACCGTGGCGATTTCTGCAGCTGCCAAGGCTGTTGAAGATCAGGGCATGGTCGGCAAAGTCTATGTAACCGGTTTGGGTCTGCCTTCTGAATTGGCTGGTTATGTTCACACCGGGTCCATCAAATCCTTTGCCATCTGGAACCCGATCGACCTTGGCTATTCGGCCACCTATCTCGCCTATGACCTGATCAAGAAGGGCGAAGTGAAGGCCGGTGACGAGTTGGAAGCTGGCCGTATGGGCACTTTCAAGCTTGACGACAAGATGGAAACCTCACTGCCTCAGCCATTTGTTTATGACGCAAGCAACGTCGACAAATACTCCAAAATCTTCTGAGCCCATTGCTTGATGTATGGAGCCACTATCGGGCAGGTCGGCAGAACCGACCTGCCCTCCAACGGAGGATACTATGGCTGATCATGCGAACACCACTCCCCTTGTCGAGCTGAAGGGGATCACCAAGACATTTGGTGGCATTCATGCTCTCAAAAACGCCGAATGCCGGATCTATCCCGGTGAAGTCGTTGCGCTGATTGGCGAAAACGGAGCAGGAAAATCAACGCTCGTCAAATCCATGACGGGGCTTTATCACCCCGACAGCGGATCAATCAAAATCAAGGGCATTCCCGTCAAGCTGGCAACCGCCAAGGCCGCGGCCGTCATGGGCATTACAGCTATCCATCAGGAAACGACCCTGTTTGAAGAGCTCTCAATTGTCGAGAATATTTTCATGGGCCACCCTTGCCAGAAGAGCAACGGCCTGCTCGACTGGAAGACCATGCACGAAAAGGCCAGGGAGTTGCTCAGGGAAGTGGATCTTGATGTCGATCCGGCGATCCTGCTCAAGCAGCTTAGCCTCGGGCAACAGCATATGGTGGCAATCGCCAGAGCGTTGGCTGAAGAGGCGGATGTGGTCATCATGGATGAACCGACATCATCGCTGTCTTCCAACGAAATCGAAAAGCTCTATGTCATTATCGAGCGTTTAAGAAAGCTGGGTAAGGGCATCCTGTTTATCTCTCACAAGTTCGACGAGATTTTCCATATCGCGGATCGCTATGTCGTATTTCGTGACGGCTCCTTTGTTGGTGAAGGCTATATTGCCGATGTGAAGGAGCACGATCTCGTCAAGATGATGGTTGGCCGCGAAGTGGCAACTGTCTTTCCCAAGCGCGATGTCGAAATCGGGGAACCGCTGCTTGAGGTCAAGGATCTTGGCAACGACATCGAGTTCAAGAATATTTCTTTCGCGCTGCACAAACGCGAAATTCTGGGCTTTTACGGGCTGGTCGGTGCCGGTCGGTCTGAAATCATGCGCACGATCATGGCTCTGAGCCCTTACGTCAGTCACGGCACGGTCACGCTGGAAGGCAAGGAGATCCAATGGAAGGATTGCTCTGAGGCGATTGATGCCGGGGTTGTCTATGTGCCGGAAGATCGGCGCAACCAAGGCGCAATCCTGCCGCTTTCCATCCGTGACAATATCGCGTTGCCCTCGCTTAAAAAGCTATCCAACGGCATTTGGCCGAACCGCTCTGCCGAGAAGAAGCTGGCGCAGGACTATGGCCAGATCTTTGCCATTCGCGCGGCCAACATCGAACAGCCCGTCGAGGATCTGTCGGGTGGCAACCAGCAAAAGGTGGTTCTATCACGCTGGCTGGCGACAAATCCGAATGTCGTGATCGTGGATGAACCGACACGCGGCATCGACGTGGGTGCCAAGTCATCGGTGCATGACGCTTTGGGCGGCATGGTGGAGCAGGATCTTTCCGTGCTGCTGGTTTCTTCTGAGTTGCCCGAACTGATGGGCATGGCAGATCGCATCATCGTTATGCGTCTTGGCGAAATCGTCGCCGAATTCGATCGCAAGGACTTTGATGCCGAAACAATTGCTGCCTATGCGACTGGCGCAAGGAAGCCGCAAACTCAATCTCATGACCGGGAGGTTGCATAATGGTCAAGGCACTCAAGAGCCGTGAGGCTCTATTGGCTGCCAGCTGGATTGCGCTGATCGTAATCGCTGGCATCATCACCCCCAACTTCGTAACCGTGCAGGCCCTGCGCGATCTCCTGACGGATCTTTCGATCCTGATGGTCCTCGCGCTTGCCCAGATGATTGTCATTCTGATCCGCGGCATCGATTTGTCCGTTGCTGCCAATCTCGCCTTTACCGGCATGATGGTCGCACTGATAGCGGTTGCCAATCCCGGATTGCCGACGATTGTCTGGCCGGTGCTCTGCATCATCATCGGTACATTCATCGGCATGTTTAACGGCATACTGATTGCCGAGCTGCAAATTCCTCCAATTGTCGTGACGCTGGGCACCATGAGCGTTTGGCGCGGCATGATCTTTGTCGTCTCCGGTGGCGCATGGGTTGTGCAGCACCAGTTCCCCGAAGGTTATCTCTCTGTCCCCCGTACGCCAATTCTCGGCATAACCCTGTTTTTCTGGATCGGCCTCATCGTGACATTCGGCATGTGGCTCATGACCACTCAAACCCGCTTCGGGCGCGAGCTCTATGGCATGGGAGGCAATCCGCGCGCTGCTGAATATGCCGGTGTCAGGGTCAAGCATCATGAATTCTGGGTCTACACGATCACAGGCGCGCTTTCTGGCCTTTGCGGCTGGCTGTGGACCTCACGCTACGCAATGGCCAACACGGATGTTGCCCTTGGGTTTGAGCTGCAAACCGTTGCGGCATGCGTTATCGGCGGGGTGGCCATTTCCGGTGGAGCCGGTACGATCATCGGAGCAGTCTTCGGCGCTCTGTTCCTCGGCACGCTTTACAATATTCTCCCGGTCATCGGCGTTAGCCAATTCTGGCAACAGGCCTTGTCCGGAGCGATCATCCTGATTGCCGTCTATTTCAACATGATCAGCCGCAAGCCTCCGGTACGGCGGATTCTCCCGCAAGCTGCGAGCCAGGGAGCGCAAGAATGACAATGACTGTTTCAACGAAAAACCAACCATCTCTTGATGCTCCTTCGGTGTTTTCCATGGGGTCCTTGCTGAAGTCGCGAGAGATTGTTCTCATCGGGTTGCTTATCCTCGTCTTCATTGGGGGGGATCTTTCCAGCCCTTGGTTCCTCGATATCTATAACCTGCTCGATTCCACGGCCATTTTCTCTGAAATCGCCATGATGGCCCTGTCAACGGCGCTGGTGATCATCTGTCGGGATATCGATATTTCGATGGCTTCGGTGATGGCTCTGTCGTCGCTAATGATGGGCTATGCCAGCCAGTCGCTCGGCCTTGGCGCCTTGCCCTTGTGCCTTGTCGGGCTTTTGACCGGAGCGGCATGCGGTCTCTTCAACGGCTTTCTGGTTACTCGCCTGAAAATGCCAGCCATCGTGGTAACCATCGGCACGATGTCCCTCTTCCGCGGGGTGGCTGCCGGAGTGTTGGGCAATGGCAAGATTGCGCATTATCCAAGTTCGTTCACAGCGATTGGCCAATCCTACTTCATGGATATGGTGCCATACTCCTTCATTACCTTCGTTCTGCTGTCGATCGTGTTTATCGTCCTCATTCATTACACGACCATTGGCCGCTCAATCTTTGCTTTGGGAAACAATCCTGAAGGCGCCCAGTTCTCGGGCATTCGGACTGATCGCCTGCGCTTCATCCTGTTCACGCTGAACGGCTTGATGGCAGGTCTGGCAGCGGTGTTCCTGACCTCTCGGCTGGGCAGCACGCGCCCCGATATCGCTACCGGGCTGGAGATGGAAGTGATTACCATCGTCGTTCTTGGCGGCGTTTCACTCAATGGCGGCAAAGGCACCATATCAGGCGTCTTCATAGCAGCTCTTGTTATCGGCTTCCTGAGGCTGGCGATCACGCTCAACAACGTTCCGGGCAACATTCTTATCGTGTTCACCGGAACCTTGCTGGTGGTCTCTGTGGCCTTGCCGATCATCGGACAGAAATATCTGCCCAAACTGAGCAAGAAAAAATCGGAATGATGCTCTGGCAGGCGCAGATCAAGGGTCATGGAGGCCGGGTCTGCGCCAATGCCTTGAGTGATCGTCAAGATAAATAGAACAAGAGAGGGTTGCTCTGTTCAACCCTCCGAATCGGGAGGTAAAGGCCGTGGCTCGCTATGCTTTCAAAATGCAGTTAAAGCCGGGAGTGAAAGACGAATACAAGAAACGCCACGATGAGATCTGGCCCGAGATGGTAACGGTTCTCAAAGAGGCGGGTGTTTCGGACTATTCGATCTATCTGGATGAAGAGACCGGGCAGTTGTTTGCCTATCTCTGTCGTGATGACGACCATCAGATGGACGCGCTACCGACCAAGGAAATCGTCAGAAAATGGTGGGACTGGAACGCACCTCTGATGGAGGTCATGCCGGATAACGAGCCGGTAAGTGTGCCCCTTAAAGAGATGTTCCACCTCGATTAATTTCATTTTACTACTGCAATGGTTTTAGCCGTAACAAGCGCATTTCTTTTGAGTTGACGAGTTCAATTGCTACAGGCCTTCGACATAACGGCCAAATCTTTTGTCCAGTCCACGCGCCGGAAAAGATCGCGCGTAAACCGTTACGAAAGACTGTTTTTTAACCTAGAAGGACAAACTGACATGAATCGCATGATTTTGAATGAGACATCCTATTTCGGAGCGGGGTGTCGATCAGAACTGGTTGGCGAAGTTCAACGCCGCGGGTTCAAAAAAGCCTTGGTCGTGACGGACGCAATCCTGAGCAAGACGGGCGTCGTGGGCAAAGTGACGTCATTGCTTGATGACGCAGGCCTTGCCTATGAGGTCTTCGACAAGGTCGTTCCGAACCCCACCATTGCAGTCGTCAAGGAAGGCATTGCTGCCTTCAAGGATTGCGGAGCAGATTATCTGATCGCCATCGGCGGTGGCTCTCCTCAGGATACGTCAAAGGCAATCGGTATCGTCATCAACAATCCCGAATTTGATGATATCCGCAGCCTTGAAGGCGTTGCGCCAACCACGAAGCCTTGCGTTCCGATCATTGCTCTGGCAACCACCGCAGGCACCGCTGCCGAGGTGACCATCAACTATGTCATCACCGATGTTGAAAAACGTCGCAAATTTGTCTGCGTTGATCCCCATGATATCCCCATCGTCGCAATCATTGACAGCGAACTGATGGAATGCATGCCTGGTTCCCTCAAAGCAGCAACGGGCATGGATGCTCTCACCCATGCGATTGAAGGCTACATCACTTTGGGTGCCTGGGAACTGACCGATGCGCTGCATCTGAAAGCCATCGAGATCATCGCCAAGTCCCTGCGCGCTTCCTGCGCTGGCGAAGCCGCCGGTGTAGAGGGCATGGCGCTTGGGCAATATGTTGCCGGCATGGGCTTTTCCAACGTTGGCCTTGGTCTTGTGCATGGCATGGCTCACCCTCTGGGAGCCTTCTATGACACCCCACACGGAGTTGCCAACGCCATTCTGCTGCCGACTCTGATGTCCTACAACGCTGACTATACGGGCGAAAAATACCGTGATATCGCCACTGCCATGGGCGTCAAGGGCGTAGAAGCCATGTCTCTGGAAGACGCTCGCAAGGCCGCTGTTGATGCGGTTCAACAATTGTCTGTTGATGTAAAAATCCCGACCAAGCTTACCGATGTTGGTGCCAAACCGGAAGATATCGATGCTTTGGCAGAAGCTGCCATGGCTGATGTCTGCACTGGCGGCAATCCGCGCGAGGCAAAGCTTGAAGAGGTTAAAGAACTTTACCGCTCCCTGATGTAAACCAACCTCCACATCAGAAGGAAAAGCCGCCTTTCAAACAAGGCGGCTTTTTCGTATGAGCACTCCAAAACACAATCAGGCAATACGGTTCAGACCTGATCCGTCATCCCCTCGACGCTATCGGCCTCATCGAATGCCGGTTCAACGAGTTTCAGATTGACCCCTGTCCGAAGCAAATGTTCCTGACGTTCCTGATCCAGCCCCGTATCAGTGATCACCGCATCCAGCTCTTGCAACTTGATCACATTGAAGAAGCCCATTTTTCCGAACTTGGATGTATCGGTGACCAGCACCGCCCGCTCGGAGGCTTTGACCGCCGCGATTTTCACTGCAATCTTGGCTTCATTGGGGGTGGACATCCATGTTTCGTTCCAGGAGGAAGAGGAAAGGAAAGCCAGATCAATGTTAAGCCCGGCGATGACCTTGGAAGTCAGTTCGCCGATGCAGGATTTGTTATCGCGCAGGACCTCTCCTCCGGTATGATAAAGCCGACAGCCGGAATTGAGCATGAATTGGTTGACGACCGTAAAGTCGTTGGTCACGGCTATGATGGAATCGCGCAACTCGGGCCGTTTGACAATTTCTTCCGCAATCGCCAGACAGGTGGTGCCTGCATCGAAATAAATCGCACTACCGGGGCGAACCATTTTCACCGCTTCACGCGCAATTGCAGTCTTCTCTGCATGCTGAAGCGTGCGCTTTTCACTCATCGGCAATTCTGTAAAGAAACGCCCTACTCTCTCGGCGCCCCCTGATACCAGCGTCAAATGCCCCTGCCGCTCCAGCAACTGCATATCGCGTCGCACAGTCATCTGGGAAACATCCAGTATTTCGGCCATTTCGGCAAAACTGATCATGCCCTTGGCTTCTATGGCCTGACGAATAAGGCGTTGTCTTTCTGCAGGTATCATGGTCATGCCTCGTGCAACGGGAACAAAACCCGGTATTTTCTTCTTGTCAGGATCTCTCCTGAACTATTGTTTAAATGCTCAGAGCACTAGTGTTAGTCATATCAACGCAACTCATGGCTCACAAGATCAAGTGATCGGGCTTTCTCTTCTGTTGCAATGACAAGCCCGACTTATCATCAAAAGAAGCGTCAATTTTCTGCTCAGTGCCTGAGTTCAGCGATTTCGGCCTCACTCAGATAGTGCAGTGGTTTGCCTTGCAGCAAGAAAAACAGCTTGGCGGTTTCTTCCAGCTCCTCGGCATTCCCAACCGCGTCTTCGATGGTTTTTCCCAACACCACCACACCATGGGAAGCAAGCAAGAAGGCATTGACCGGATGCTTTTTGGCCAGCGCTTCCAGATCACGGGCAATCTCGGGAGAGCCCGGGCGATAATAAGGCACCACGGGCATATATCCGACACGCATTACGTAGTAAGGCGTAAATGCTCGCAAGGCATTCTCTCTATCCAGATTCTCAAGGCAAGACAATGCGGTAAGATAGGTGGAGTGTAGATGCACGATGGCACCGACGTCGGGGCGCACTTCGTAGAGGCCCCGGTGAAAGGCAAATTCTTTCGAGGGTGGAAAGTCGCTGACAAGTTTGCCGTCCTTGTCGATTTGCGCCAATCGATCGGGGTTCAACCGCCCCAGACAACTGCCGGTTGGTGTCACGAGAAATCCACCATCTTCAGCTCTGACCGAGACATTTCCTGCACCGCCAACAGCATATCCGCGTTCATAGAGGCTTGCGCAAAGGTTGCACATTTGGATTAATGCGTCTTGTTGTGTCATAGCG
Source organism: uncultured Cohaesibacter sp. (assembly GCF_963664735.1). Taxonomy (NCBI): domain Bacteria; kingdom Pseudomonadati; phylum Pseudomonadota; class Alphaproteobacteria; order Hyphomicrobiales; family Cohaesibacteraceae; genus Cohaesibacter; species uncultured Cohaesibacter sp. The sequence continues at coordinate 1,780,102 of NZ_OY761553.1, forward strand.
CGCACCTCACTTACCCTCGCTCTCGCCGGAGCGGCCCAGTTTGGCCAAGGCTTCTGGCGTTTGACAATCAAAGAAGAATGACGGTGCACCAAAGTTGCCCGATTTCAGCGCCAGCGAATATGGCTTGTCGATTGCTCTCACCCAAGGCACGCCCGGAGCGATTTGCGGGCCAATGGCAAAGCCGGAAAGCTCCAGCGCCTTTACCGCTGCACCGGATGTCTCTCCGCCCGCCACAACAAATCGCGTCACGCCCTTCTCGGCCAGAATGCCCGAAACAGTGGCGAAGGTTCGCTCGATGGCTTTGGACGCTTCGGCGCCGTATTTCTGCTGGATTGCATGCAGGGTGTCAGGATCTGCGGTTGCGTGCAGCATTGGCGAAAGGCTATCTGGATCTGAGGGCTGTTCCAGAACCCATGCGGCCAGTTCCTTGCCATAGGCTTCAGCGTCTTCCATGCAACGTTCCGGCTCGACAATGTGTGATGGAGCCTCGGCCTTATAAAGGGCGACTTGCTGATTGGTCATGGTGGAGCATGAGCCAGCAAGCACGACCCCGCGGCCCGGCTGTGCAGCTCCGGCCTTGGCGGCTTCTTCGGCATCGGCTTTGTCTGGCTGCTTCAGTGCCCGGGCAATCCCTGCGCCAAGTCCGGATCCTCCAGTAACCAGAGCCATGTCCTTGACGGCCTCACCGACAATATCAAGATGCTCATCAGTAATGGCGTCGAGCACCATATAGCGGTTACCTTGGCGGCGGGCTTCTTCCAGAGCGTCCTTCACCGCTTGCGCCCCCAGATTGATGACTTCTGCCGGGACAACGCCGCATTTACCTGCGGACTGGGCTTCCATCAGACGGATCAGGCTGCTGTCCGTCATCGGTGTAATCGGGTGATTGCGCATGCCGGATTCTTCCAGCAACACGCCATTGACGAACAGATATCCGTTATAAATTGTCCGCCCGTTAATCGGCAAAGCCGGACAAACAACTGTGAGATTGTCCTCAAGCGCATCCAGCAGAGCGTCTGCGACAGGACCGATATTGCCTTCCTTGCTGGAATCAAACGTGGAGCAATATTTCTGAAAAATGCGTTTGCACCCCTTCGCACGAAGCCATTCAAGAGCCTGCAAGCTCTCTGCTATTGCCTCTTGTGCTGGGCAAGAGCGCGATTTCAGAGAGATGACAACAGCCTCTGCCTCGACATTGATGCCACTGTCGGGAACCCCGATCAGCTGTGTTGTGGCCAGTCCGTTGGCTACGAGAAATCCGGCGATATCAGTCGCTCCGGTAAAATCGTCGGCAATCACACCGAGTAACAAGCTCATCTTATTATTCCTTTGCATCAACACTAGAAGAGAGTTTAGCCGCTTCTAGCGGTCATTTTCTTTTGGGGCTCCATCGACGGGCAGTTCGGTCAAACTACCCTGACTCAGGCGCCAGATTGCATTCTGCGGGACATTGGATACCATTGAAATTTCTGGCGGGACGTCAGCCAGAAGAGAGCGAAACACGCGCCCGATCATGCCGTGGGTAATCACCACGAGTGTCTTTTCCCGGCGCTCGCCAAGCCATTGCCTGACCCGAAGCGCTGCGGCTTCAAAGCCTTCGCCATCGGGGCTGTGAAACCCCCAGGCCATTCTGGGAATTCCGGTCAGATCCTTGCCATGACGGCTGGCGATCTCATCGCCGGTCCAGCCTTCCCAAGAGCCAAGACCGACTTCCCTTATCCGGGGTTCCAGAGCCACAGGACCCAATTCAACCTCTTCTGCGATGAGGGCTGCGGTTGCCACCGCGCGCCCCAACGGACTGATCCAGGTGGGCAGGTTTGCAAGCCCCATTCGGGCAAGGGCTTGCCCTGCCCTTTTTGCCTGCTTTCGCCCTTGAGCTGTCAGCAGCGAATCCTGCTGACCCTGCATGCGGTCGTCTCGGTTCCACTCCGTTTCCCCGTGGCGCACCAGATATATCGTCGGTGTCATATCGATCCTGCCTCTCTTGTCTTTTCGAGATGCGTTATCAGGCTGATTGGGCCCACGCGATCATGAAGCCCACGTTGTGAAGGCTGGCACAAAGGTTACGAGCATCAACACGGCAATCATGATCATCCAGAAAGGCACGAAGCTTTTGGTGAGCTTGAGCGCTGGAACACCCGAAATATTCGCGGCCACATACATCGCAGTCCCGACCGGAGGCGTCAGAAGGCCGATGGTGAGGTTAATGACCATCACAAGGCCGAACTGAACCGGATCAACACCCAGGCTGGAAGCCACTGGGCCGAGGATCGGAGTGAGCAGCAGAATGGCCGGACCGCTGTCGATGAACATTCCCACAATCAGCAGCATCACGTTGATCAGCAGCAGCAGGATGATTTTGTTATCGGTCAGAGACAGGATTTGTCCTGCAAGATATTGCGGAATCTGCTCGCTTGTCAGAAGCCAGCCAAACAGGGATGTTGAGGCGATGATTGCGGAAATAACTGCGGTCGCGATTGCTGCTTCCATGCAAATGCGCGGGATCTTGTCGAGAGTGATTTCCTTGTAGACGAACATGCCGACAAACAAGGCATAGACAGACACCACGGCACCGCCTTCAGTTGGCGTGAAAATGCCCATGCGGATACCACCGATAATAATAATAGGCATCATCAGCGCCCAACTGGCATCCTTGAAGCGACGGCATTTTTCCTGGTGGCTGACTTTGCCTTCCTTGGGATAGCCCTTCTTTCTGGCATAGTAATAGGAATAGGCAAGAAAGCCCAAACCGATGAGCACGCCCGGAGCGATGGCAGCCATGAACAGGTCGCCGATCGAAGACTGGGTTGCGACGCCATAGATGATGATGGCGATGGATGGTGGCACGATAAGGCCGATACTGCCCGAGCAGGCGACAAGCGCAGCCGAAAAGCCCGCATCATATTTGCGGTCTTTCATTTCAGGGATCATGACCGAGCCCAATGCTGCCACGTCAGCGACGCCAGAGCCGGAAATGCCGCCCATGATCACACCACTCAAGGAGACCACATGACCAAGGCTACCACGCACGTTGCCCACAAAGGATAGCGTGAAATTGATAATGCGGCGCGTGATACCACCGTGGCCCATCAGCGAGCCAGCCAGCATGAAAAGCGGGATAGCCATCAGCGGGAAGGAATCCACCGCAGTAAACATGCGTTGCCCGAATAGAGCGATGGGAAAGCCCTTGTAGAAAATTGCTGCGATAGAAGCGAGCGCCAGACCGAAGCCTACCGGCAACCCCAAGACCAGAAAGAAGGCAAATCCGCCAAATAAGATCAAGCTAAGCACTGATTAGTCCTCCAATTTGGCGGTCAACAGGTCCCAAACCGCACGCAAAGCAAAATAGCCAAGAGCGACCCCACTAATCGGGATGACCACATAGACGAAATACATCGGCAGATCGAGCGCTGGGCTACGCTGATTCATGCCAAATTTCATCAAGGCAATGCCGCCCAAAAGAAGCGCGATAGCCAGAACGAAAATGAAACAGGTGTTGATGATTTTCAGCACGCGCTGCGGCAATGGCGTAAGCATGTCCGATAGAATGTCGAGTGCCACATGTGCCCCCGAGCGGAACGCTGCTGCCAGACCGAGAAAGGAAATCCAGACGAAGACATACCGTCCGACTTCTTCTGACCAACTCAGGGAATGATGCATCAGATAGCGCGCGACGACCTGCGTAAAGGTAAGGCCCATCATGATGAACATGAGGCTCGCTATAATCCAAAGCAGTGACCGGTGAATAAATTTGTCGAGCTTTTCCATGATGGCTCCTCCGCCGCCTTTCAAATCTTGGAAAATGAGCCACCGCACTGAATTCTGAAGCCGCAGAGGAGCAAGTGCCCGATCAGCTTTATGGGTGCAGCGCGATGGCGAGGATCAAATCCGTATCTTACCGGCCAAGGGCTTTTTCGATGCGGTTATAGAGGTCCATATTGACGTCCTTGGCAAAAGCTTCATGTGCTTTCGTTGCGGCAGCGGCAATCGGGCCGTTATCCGGATGGGTAACCTGAAGACCACCGTCGACCATTTCCTGCAGCAGTTTGGCGGACTGTTCGCTCACAGCCTTGTTTTCTGCTTCGGTTGCAGCAGCGGCAGCGTCGGTGACGATCTTCTGCTGTTCCGGTGTCAACTGCTGCCAGCGGACATTGCTCATGGCGATGGTGACATATTCATATTTGTGGTCGGTGAAGGCGATATATTTCTGCACTTCGTTGATACGGCCACCATAGATGAACGGGATCGGGTTTTCCTGAGCTTCAATCACATTCTGTTCGAGGCCGGTGTAAACTTCACTCCATGCCATTGGGGTTGGGTTTGCACCAATTTCACGCCAGGTTTTGACCATGGCAGGAATTTCAGGCACGCGAATCTTCAACCCCTGCAGATCATCAAGTCCGTTGATGGGCTTGTTGGAGGTGACTTCGCGTGGCCCACGGTCCCACCAGTTCAGGATGCGGATGTTGGCCTGATCCAGAACGTTCTGAGCGATTTCATCGCCGATTTCACCATGGATGACCGTGTTGAACTCGTCCTGCGAACGGAACAGATATGGCAATTCGAGCAACTGGATGGATCTCTCGAAGTTACCAAGCACACCGGCAATGAGACCGAAGTCAACAGTGCCCATCTGCATGCCTTCAACCAGATCGCGGTCCCCACCCAATGTGGAGTTTGGATAGATGGCCAGAGTGATCTTGCCGTTGGAGCGTGCTTCCAATTCTTCCTTGAATTTCTCTGCACCAAAATGCCACAAGTCTTTTTCAGACTGAATATGGCCGAGCTTGAGTGTCAGAACATCATCTGCGCGGCTTTGCCCGGGAACACCCAGAGATACGAGGGCTGCGAGGGCACAAAAGGCCAGTGGCTTTGCGGCCAGAGACAATAGACTTTTCATTTCTTAACTTCCTCCCGAAGTCAGACTGTCATTTTCAGGGTTAAATCTTCTCTCGATCAACGTCCGCTTCACAGGGTCACAACGACCTTGATAACGTCCTCTTTCTTCTGATTGAGGATATCCAGCGCCTCCTGCGTCTGATCGAGTGGAAGCTCTTGTGTGACAAAGGCAGACAGGTCGACCCCGGCGTTGACCATTTCGGCCGCCTTCACAAAGTCACATGTTTCGTAAGTCATTGCGCCATAGACAGTCTGTTCATTGAACACGACGCTATAGCAATAAAACGGAATGGGTTTGGTGATCATGGCCACCAGACCGATTTCACCGCGACGACGGGTGCAGGCAGATGCCTGATCCAGAATGCCTGGCGCACCGGCACAAACAAGCGTCAGGTCCGCTCCGCGTCCATCGGTCAGCATTTTAACATTGCCTTCCACATCATCGGAGAGCGGGTTGTAGGTGGCGGCGGCCCCCAGTTTCATGGACATTTCGCGGTTGAATGGAGCGACATCGGTCGTAATGATCTTCTTGAAGCCCATCTCGCGCGCCACGACCACGCAAAGCATGCCAATCGTGCCGGTGCCTAGAATGACAACGCAGTCACGGCTTTTGGTGCTGGCGCGGGCGAGCGCATGAACAGCCACGGCAAGCGGTTCGGTCAGCGAGCCAAGTTCGTATGTAATCTTGTCTTCGAGCTTGAATACGGTCTCTTCCGGTGCATTGAAATATTCAACAAATGTACCGATCCAGTTTGGAGTGCCGGGCACTTTCTTGTTCAGGCAAAGATTGACCAGATCCTGTTTGCAGAATTCGCATTCGCCACAGCCAACCTGAGGCAAGACTGTAACGCGATCGCCAACCTTGAATTTGGTAACTTTCGCGCCAACCTTGACGATATCACCGGCGACTTCATGGCCAAGAACTGCTGGTGGCTTGCGAAAAGCATGCGTACCTTTGAACAAATGCAGGTCTGAACCGCAAACCCCGGCAACCTTGACCTTGATCAGGACATCTTCGTCCTTGAGTTCAGGTTCTGGCACGTCCTGGATTTCGACCTTTTCGGTGTCAACGACCAATGCTGCTTTCATAAGACTTCTCCTTAACGACAAAATTATGCAAGCCGGGCGCAGAGATCCGAAAATCGGCTGCTGAGATCTCTGCGCCCTCAGGGAGGGAAGACAATTTCGACACAAAAGGAGATGTCACATGGCCCAGCGGCCACGCGCTTTTTCCTCCCAGTATCTATATGCATAAGGCCTTCGGTCGCAGCAGAGCGCGAGACACGCAGATGCCACAGGCATGAGCCGAGTGTGAGTTAAACTTGCTGTCTGCGATTTGAAATCATGATCCAAACTTGACACTTTTACTGAGTGTACAGGATCATTTCCTCCTGACTTGTCCGTCGCCCAACAGCATTTTGCATATCTTCACACATACTATCAAATATTAACGGACACGCAATCAGTAAATTTTCATATTTTTTCATTTAGTATCACATTTTCACATCAACAATTCTGAATTTTAGAGACGGAATGTTCTTCTGCTCCGGCTTTCTGCGTAATTTCTGGGAATAGAAAGGATGATTCAGATCAGGCATCGCGTAGTCAGAGGATTTTCGGCGTCGTGACAAAAACTGTGAAAATCAGCAAGAATACAACCTAGGAGCGATAATTATCGTCAAAACAACGACTATTGCAATTTACATAATCAAATATTCACTTATGTACAGTAATAAATTACCCCAACATCGATTTCGCGTTTGTATGGAGTATGTGATGAAGTCGTCAGCAGCGGTAGGAATTGGCACAGGAGAGGACGCATATCGCGCAGGGCAGAAGGCTGCACAAGAGGCGTTGAATGGCCTTAACGGAGAAGATCCCGCAGTTTATTTCGTGTTCTCAACCCCCAAATATGATCTTGATCAGATGCTTGAAGGGGTGCGCTCCACGCACGCTCAAGCCATCATCGTCGGAGCAACCACATCAGGGGAAATCGTGCGCGGAGAACATATTGCTGCGGGGCAAGGCGTCTCTGTGCTGGCGCTGACAAAAGGCGAATATGAATTCGGCATCGCCTCTGCGGAGAATATTTCCGGCAGGCTTGACGAAGTCGGACAAAGCCTAACCAGAGAAGCCTATGATATGGTTGGCAAGACACCTTACTCTGCGGTGCTCATTTTTGCTGATTGTCTGGCTGGCGATCTGCAACAGTTGTTCCGTGGCGCCTATCGCACAACCGGGCCGAAAACGCCTTTGGTTGGCGGAGCGGCAAGCGACGAGATGCAATTCAAACAGACATATGTCTTCCATAATGAAAAAGTCATTACCTGCGGCGCTGTCGCGCTTTGGATCGGCGGCAACGAACCGTTTGACGTTATGACCTGCCATGGCTGGGAACCGATTGGCAATCCGTTGCTGGTCACGCGTGCCGATGGCGTCAATATCAGAGAGCTTGATGGTCGCCCTGCCGCAGAAGTCTACAAGGAACAACTTGGCTTCAAGCCCGGCGAATTGACCAATGAAAATTTCTGGAAGAACGCGGTTCATCACCCACTGGGTCTGATGCAATCCAATGAAAGCTTCATCATTCGGGCTGCACGGGCTCAATCTGAAGATGGAGGACTGATCATTCAGGGCTGTGTCCCAGAAGTTGGCTCCGCCATTCAGATCATGTCGAGCACCAACGAAAAATTGCTCGCAGTAACCGAAGAAATTGGCTCAATCGTCAGAGCACGTCCTCATACGGCCGCACTGCTGGTCTTCAGTTGTGCTGCCAGAGCCATGCTGCTGGGGCCGCAGACCAAGGACGAGGCGGCACGCCTGCAAAAGGCTGTTGGAGATGTTTCAGTCAATGGCTTTCACTGCTGCGGTGAATTTGCCAGAACCTCTGGCGTTCTAGGTACGCACAACCTTACCATGACAGCCTTGGCGCTATAATAGCAAGATCCCCTGAGCGACTGGAAGAACTCCATGCCTGTGTCAGATGCCAAAGATGAGCAAAATCGCTATCAAGCCTCGAAAGACGCTGCCGTTATTGCTGCGCACAAGGCGGTTAGGGACGCGACTCGCCTTACGCGCCTGCTGTCTGTTCTGAACAATGCAGACAATCCTCATTCCATGATGGATCGTGCAATGGCAACGATATCGGAATTGTTTTGCTCCGATATCGTTATATTGCTGGACCCGGCCAGTAGCGGCACCTTTGTGCCTTATGTAAGTCTCGGGTTGCCTGTGGGCATGGATGATGAACCTATCTCGGTGTCTGATCCGGGTAATATCAACCAAGTCATGCAGGAGAAATGTGCGCTTGCAATTGACAAAAGCCAACGGCTCCCTTTGGAAGCACAGCTCGAAGAGCTGGAGGCCAGTGCCGTTCTCTATCTTCCGGTCATGGCCAGTTATGCTCCACGCGGTGTTCTCATTCTGGCGCGCCTCGAAGATGTTCCCTTTACCCAATCTGACATCGCTTTGCTTTCGACGATGGCGCACAGAGTGGGACAGGCAATCGAGCAATCACATCGACGAAAGCAGCTCGAACAAATCGTTCATAGTGTTCAGGAAATAAACCTGCTTCTGGAAGAAGACGATATTGCCAACAAGGCTGTCAGCCTTCTGCCAGATTTATTGGGAGCGGACAGTGTCAGCGTGGCCCTGTTTGACGCAGAGGGGGCTACATCAATCAGGGCGAAGTCTGGTTGCTCATTGCCTGAGGATACAGAACTGCAGTCCATACTCACGTTTCTCAGAACCTCTGAGGAACTTGCTCTGTTCAAACCGTTCAATCTCAATAAGGATATCGCTCGGCCGCAACCGTTTCATACCTGCGAAGAGTATTGCAAGATTGATCAATGGGGCGGATTGTTAGCCCTGCCTGTTGGGCTCAACAGACTGGAAGGCGTCATCCTCGCTTTCCGTGAGCAAGGCATAGCCTTTGATCCAGATCTCATTCAAATAGGCCTGCTTTACGCAGAAAAAATCTCGTCAGCACTTGATACAAACCGCTTGTATCGAGCAGCCGAGACGGAAATCAGAGACCGACGCAAAGCTGAAGCGGCTCTCAAAGCCAGTGAAGAGCGGCTCAGGGCCCTCATTCGATCCGTAGACGACCTCATCATTGTCCTTAACCGGCTTGGCGAGGTAATTTTTACCAACCCGGCAGCAACTGTTTTCTGGCCTGAAGAAAAAGGCACAACGTTGCCCCGCCCCTTCTGGCCATGCGTCAATGAAACAGACAAGGCGATATTCAACAATTACCTGCAAAATCTAATCATGCAGGTCGGCATAACCAAGAATTCTTCAATCAACCTGTGGCATCCAGACGGAACGCTTCATGCTTATGATGTCGTGATGACCAATCGTCTGACCGATCCGGCCGTTGGCGGTATCGTGATCACCATGCATGACGTTACGGAACGACGCCATTATGAAGTCGAGCTTGAGAAACTGGCCTTCTCAGATCGCCTGACGGAGTTGTCCAACCGCGCCTATTTCCAGGACCGCCTTAACAAGGTCATGGCAGACAGTACCGACGGGCGCGAAAAGCTGATAACGGTCATTTTCTTTGATCTCGATAATTTCAAGATCGTCAATGATAGCCTGGGTCATGAAGCTGGCGACATTGTCTTGAAAACCGTCGCGGACCGCTTGCGCCAGACCATTGACAGCTCAGACATGGCCGCTCGCCTGGGTGGCGATGAATTTACGCTTCTGCTCGGCGAAGGGTCCGACCTTGCTCGCGCCAAAGAGCTTGCGATGCGGCTTCTGGAGGAAATCGAACGTCCGATTTATACAACAAGCAAAACCGTGCGGGTTGGAGCGAGCTTTGGCATTGCGCAAGGATTGGTAGGACAGGACACCGCGCAAGAACTGCTTCGCAAAGCAGACATTGCCATGTATCAGGCCAAGAGCAAGGGCAAGAATATATATGCGGTCTACCAAAAGAGCTTTGAAATAGCCTCCATCAAGCATCTTGACGCTGAATTCGATTTGCGCCGCGCGATAACAGAGCATGAGATTGTCGTCTTCTTCCAACCTATCGTTTCGCTTGAAAATCACCGCATCATAGGTGCCGAAGCCCTGGCACGCTGGCAACATCCGGACAAGGGACTGATAGGCCCGCTGGACTTCATCCCCCTTGCCGAAAAAACCGGTCTCATTGCCCAGCTTGGTGCTCAGATTGTAGACATGACCCTGAAGCAATCCAACGCCTGGACCAACAAATTTGGCTCACCATTGCCCATTTCGATCAATTTGTCGCCGCTGCAAATTGTTGCCGAAGATTTTGTCGCAGCAATGAAGAGCACCTTGCAAACCCACCATGTCGCCGCAAACAACATCATTCTGGAAATTACAGAAAGCACCTTGATTCACGATACATCGCAGGCGATTTCTGCGCTCAAACAACTCAAGCAAATGGGCTTTAAGATCGCGATCGACGACTTTGGAACAGGATATTGCAACCTTTCCTATCTCAAGCAACTGCCCCTTGATATTCTGAAGATTGACCGCTCTTTCATCGGACAAATTCATCTCGACAGGCACGATGCAAAGTTGACTGAAAGCATCGTGCGCATGGGCCAGTCCATGGGGCTGGAGCTTGTAGTCGAGGGAATTGAGCATGAAGAACAGGCCGCAATCTTGGCTCAGTATGGCTGCCGCATGTCGCAGGGCTTTCTGTTTGCTCCGGCCATGCCAGCAAAAGAATTTGAAACCCTCTATGACAAGCTGGCATCCAACAAGACTGAGCGAATTTCGCCACAAAGTTACAAACAGTTGCGTTAGTTACATGCTCGAAGTTTCTGGCTATGGCCGCACGTAAGGTTTGTGGCAGTCGTGATCAGCGACAGTCTTGATGCTCTAGAGTTTGGCAATACAAATGTCTCTGAGAAGAAACAGCATCAAATCCACCACACCGTAGCAAAACGCGATTTCTGTTCAGCAGAAACCATAAGCTTGAAGGACGCCTTTATTCGGTAGCCAAAAACTAGTATTTATCTAAACAAAATAGTGTCATACTTTATTCTTGCATCGCCTTTGTTTGCGCAATGGATTTTAGAAATGATGCTCTGACATGTTGATTGACATGTTTTTGAAACTTCGCACAAATTCCAACTCTCTTGAGCGAAAAATGTTATTGCTTGAATCAACTATAGAGATGATGCAGTCAGCATCCACCGTTGATGGCGCTTTCGACCTCTTTAAAGAGTTTGTGAACGAGCATGGCTATGACAATGCCTGCTACACGCTCGTAACCGATCACCCCTCTATTGGCAAAATGGCATATCATGGGGTTACAAGTGATTATCCAGAACCTTGGATGAAGCACTATAGAGACCACGATTATCAGCATTTCGACCCTGTTTGGTTACGCTCCTTCGAACACCCTGTGCCTTTCTTCTGGAATGATCTTGTTGACCAGAAAAAGCGCGACCCAAGCCTTGATGGCGAAATTTTGCGAAAATCCCTGCAAGTCATGAATGAAGCTGCCGAGGAAGGTGTCGCCGATGGTATCGGGCTATCTTTCACAAACCGGATGGGCGAGATCTCCGGCTTTGGAATATCGCGTCAGCAACAACAAAAATGCCACGATTACAGAGAGCTGGGAACAATTTATCTGGTTGCAACAGTGTTCCATGACAAATTCATGAGCTTGCATCAAGAAGCGGTGAGACCAAAGCTTTCTCAACGCGAAAAGGACATTCTTTCCTGGGCAGCTGAGGGAAAGTCAGATTGGGAAATCGCGACAATATTGGGGATCAAGCATTCTACGGTCCGCTATCACTGGAAGAATATTTTTCAAAAACTGGACGTTTCGAGCCGTTTGCTCGCCACATCAAAAGCCATTCGCCAAAAGCTGATCACACCACAGACAATCCGAGCCTGAAAAGCAGATATCAGGAAATTTGGCGCCAAGCATCTTACAGTTGTCGCAGACCATATCAAAAACGAAAAGAGTGGTCGGCTGCAAAGCAATCGACCACCCCGAATAGGTTATAAAACAATAAGATATATAAAGAGCCGACAGACAAACCAGCTATTCTGACGCCCTAAAAAACCGACAAATGAATAGTGCCGATAGGATAATTTTTGTAAGACTGTTGGGCAATTTTGTCCACTATCAAACTTGATAGGCATTTGGCTCAAGCAGCTTTCTTTTTTCGTGTATTTTCTCTCCTTTCATCGCCGAACTTCGAATTCGTGCGGGTGTGACTGCAAGACGCATCAAATTTGCCGATTTACCCCCTTAAGATGTCATCAGGATTGGTTGACATAATATAAAGCTTGCAATAGCGTATGTCGACAAAACAAATACAATAAGTCTTTTTGGTCATCAAAATACCAGCAATAGTTGTTTCGCAAGCAAAATAGTTCGATTTGGCCACTATTCCCTAACCCGTTATTTCGTTTGCAAATCTGCCAGCTGATATAGTTGCCTGAAGATTTCTTTCTTGCACTATTACCATGCAAATCACCGCTGCTGAGCATTTGAAAGGTTATCTTGTGAAAGAAGATGCTCTTCCATCGTCCAATCTTATCAAGGTTGAAGATCTCACTGTTGCTTTCGGACATGAGCGCGTCGTAGAGAATCTGAGTTTCTCCGTCCGCGCTGGCCAAACCCTCGCGATTGTGGGAGAAAGCGGTTCGGGCAAATCCGTTACATCTCTCTCGATCCTGCGGTTGGCAGACATGTCCGGTGCCCATTATGAGTCTGGCCGTATTCTGTTTTCCGGAGAAAATGGCGAACAAGACCTTCTGAAACTCTCCCAGAAAGACATGCGCTCCATTCGTGGCAAGGAAATTGCCATGATCTTTCAGGAGCCCATGACATCTCTCAATCCGGTTTTCACGGTTGGCGATCAGATCGCAGAGGTGCTTCAGCTGCATGAAGGCATGCATCGCAGTGACGCTCTGAAAGAGGGTATCAAGTTGCTCAAGATGGTCCGGCTGGCAGATGCGGAAAGCATTATCAACCGTTATCCGCACCAGCTTTCCGGCGGCATGCGCCAACGTGTCATGATTGCCATGGCGCTGGCCTGTCGGCCCAAGCTGCTGATAGCCGATGAGCCGACAACCGCACTGGACGTGACCATTCAGGCACAGATTCTGGCGATTCTCAGGGATCTCAAGGAAAGCCTCGACATGGGCATCATCTTCATCACCCATGACATGGCCGTGGTGGCCGAGATGGCTGATGATGTGGTGGTCATGCGCAAGGGACATAAGGTAGAAGAACAGCCAATCGCAGACATCTTTGCCAATCCGCGTCACCTTTACACGCAAACGCTGCTTTCCGCAGTGCCGCGCCTTGGTGCCATGAATGGGGAAGATTTCCCCAAGCGGCAACCGATTTCCGTCTATGACGAAAATGGTGGGCATATAGAGGGTGTGGAGCGCCTGCAAGACACCGCCGACTATAGCAGCGACCCGCTGATCAGCGTCAAGGATCTTGTTGTTCGTTTCAATGTGAAGAAGAATTTCTTTGGTCGCCCGACCCATCGAGTGCATGCGGTCGAGAAGATCAGCCTTGATATTTATCCGGGTGAAACACTGGCTCTTGTGGGCGAGAGTGGCTCTGGCAAATCCACTATCGGGCGCACCATTCAGCAGCTGCAGGAAAGTCAGGACGGCTCGGTCATCTTCAAGGGCGAGCGGCTAGGCGATATGAGCAAGGGTGCACGCCGGGCGCTGCGCAAGAAGATCCAGTATATTTTTCAGGATCCGTTTGCCTCTCTTGATCCGCGCAAGACGGTCGGCTTTTCTGTTGCGGAGCCCATCCGCACCCATGATATTCTTCATGATGACGGCCTTATAGCGACACGCGTTGCCGAGCTGTTGGAGCGCGTCGGGCTGTCAGCAGACCACGCAAAGCGCTTCCCGCACGAGTTTTCCGGCGGCCAACGCCAGCGCATCTGCATTGCACGCGCCCTAGCCTCGGATCCGGAACTGATTATTGCCGATGAAGCGCTCTCCGCGCTTGATGTGTCGGTACAGGCCCAGATCATAAATCTCTTCATGGATCTGCAGGCAGAACGTGGCCTTTCCTATCTGTTTATCAGTCACGATATGGCCGTGGTGGAGCAAATGAGCCATCGCGTGGCCGTGCTCTATCTTGGACAAATCGTGGAAGCGGGTAGCCGCCGTCAGATCTTTGAAGATCCACGACATTCTTACACGCGCAATCTGCTGGCAGCCGTTCCGGTTGCAGATCCGGGCAAGCGGGTCATGCTGGCGATCAACGAGGCCGAAATCCCGAGCCCTATCAGGGCTGTCGGTAATGAGCCGGAAATATTGACGCATACCGAGGTCGTTCCAGGCCACATCGTCGCCAATCAATAACAATCACTACCATGACTCCAGAACAGGGAGAAAGACCATGAAAAGCATATTGAAGAATACCGCAGCCGCGCTGACAATCGCTGTTGCCGCAGTGGGCGCCTTTGCCAGCCCATCCATGGCCGAGGGTAAACTCTCGGTATCCGTCGCACTTGATCCGGGTAGCTGGGATCCGATCGATACATTTCTTGTTGCCTGGGGTGCTGTCGGCTCGAACATCTTTGACGGTCTGACCGAACGCGACACCAACGCAAAGCTCCATCCGGGTCTTGCAACAAGCTGGGACGTTCTGGACGATGGCCTGCGCATCCGCTTCAAACTGCGTGAAGGCGTCAAGTTCCATGATGGCGAGCCATTCAACGCCGAAGCCGTAAAATTCACCTTTGACCGTCTTCTGGGCGAAGTTGGTGCCAAAGGCCCACAACGCGCCAACTACACATCCGTCAAGAGTGTAGAAATCATCGACGACTATACGGTTGATTTCCACATGAACCAGCCAGATCCGGTGTTGTTGACCAAATTGGCAGGCTATGGCGCCATGATCGTGCCTCCGAAATATATCGCAGAAAAGGGCGAAGACTATTTCAACACTCATCCGGTCGGCACCGGTCCGTTCAGCTTTGTTTCCTACGAGCCGAAGGTTGATCTGGAACTGAAAGCAAACCCTGACTACTGGGGTGACGTCGCCAAGATTTCCGAGCTGGAATATCGCTTCATCTCTGAAAAACCGACCGCTGTTGCCGAGCTTCAGGCTGGCCGCCTCGACATTGTCGAAGATCTGCCGATCAGCATGATTTCCGTTGTCAAGGATGATGCAAAACTGGACGTTGTTTCCACCACTGGTCCTGCCGTTTATGGCCTGCGCTTCAACACCCGCGATGGCATCACCGCCAACAAGGACGTGCGTAAAGCCATCATCATGGCAGTTGACCGCGCAACCATCATCAAATCCCTTCTTGCTGGTGAAGCCGAAGAGATCGCCAGCTTCCAGAGCTCGCTGTCATTTGGTAATGACCCAGAGCTGAAACCTCTGCCTTACAATCCGGAAGAAGCCAAGAAACTGCTGAAAGCTGCGGGCGTTGCTCCGGGCGCTGAGGTCCAGATCGACATTCGTGCTGGCAAACCAACTTTCAACGAAGTGGTTCAGGCTGTTGGTGCGTATCTTCAGACCGTTGGCCTCAAAGCCGTTATCAAGCCATATGAAAACAGCGTCTTCCTGAACGATATCGTGCCACAGGGCAAGACAGGCGCCATGTTCCAGCAGAGCTGGGGCGGCTGGACGCTTGACTATGATAATACCGCCTATCTGCTTTATCATACCGGCCAGAAATGGAACCCATATGGCACCGACACCAAGCTCGACGCCATGTTGGAAGAACAGCGCCCGATGACCGACGTGGCAAAACGCGAAGAGCTGCTCAAGAATATCGCTGGCTACATCGCCGACGAAGTTCTGGAAATGCCGCTCTACAGCCTGAAAGGCATTTATGGCGTCAACAAACGCGTTGAAGGCTTTGTTCCGGCTCCGGACAACCGCATCAAACTGAACACGGTTTCGGTCAAATAACATCCCTTGATCAGGTTGGAGGGAGCGACCGCGCCTCCTCCGACCATTCATTTCAAGACCCTAAAAGCTCTATATGGAGGTCGGTCGCATGGCCGGGTTTATTGTCAAACGCTTGCTACAGGCAATCTTTGCCACCCTTATCGTCACATTGCTGGTGTCCTATGCCATTCGCATGACGGGAGACCCGGCATTGATGCTGACACAGGGTGCTGGCAGCATCAGTGAAGCCGATCTGGCCCGTATTCGCGAAGCACTCGGTGTCAATGAGCCATTCTTCGTTCAGTATTTCGGCTTCCTCAAGGACATGGTTACCCTGGACTTCGGCCGCAGCTTTCTTGGAGGTACGTCCGTTGCGGTTCTGATCGGCGGAGCACTGCCCTCAACATTGGTGCTGGCTTTCTGGTCGATGCTCATATCCATCGTCTTTTCTATACCGCTTGGCATCACCGCCGCCGTTAACAAGGGCAAGGCAATCGATCAGGTGATCCGGGTCATTTCGCTGATAGGCTTGTCCTTTCCGAACTTCTGGCTTGCCATCATGCTGGTGCTGGTCTTCTCGATCACATGGAACATATTGCCCCCGAGCGGCATGTCTGGCGGGCTGTCCTACATCATGCCGGCAGTGACCATGGGCGTCATTCTGATGGCGGTGAATGTGCGCCTTGTCCGCACCACCATGCTTGAAACGCTCAATTCGCAATATATCATGGTCGCGCGCGCCAAGGGCCTTTCGGAGACCAAGGTGCTCTACAAGCATGCATTGCGCAACTGCGCCATTCCTCTGATCACCTATATGGGGTTGCAATTCGGCGGCCTTCTGGGCGGCATCGTGGTTATCGAACGGGTATTCAACTGGCCCGGCATGGGCACGCTGGCCTTTGATGCCGTCGGCGCACGCGACTATCCGGTGCTTCAGGCATCCATCATGGTGCTGTCCCTGATGATCATCATCGTCAATCTGCTTGTCGACATTATCTACGGTCTTGTCGATCCGCGAATTCGCACGGAGTAGTGAGAATGGCCGAGACCAAAACAAAAAAACGCGCCGTTAAATTGAGCATGGAACTGGTTGTCGGTTTGACACTGACGACGCTGATCGTGCTATCGGCTCTTCTTGCCCACCAGATTTTCCCCGAAGGCTTTGACAAGATTGACCTTCTTTCACGTCTGACGCCGCCGTTCCTCAAGTCGGTTCACCCGCTAGGCTCCGACCCGCTAGGCCGTGATGTGCTGGCTCGCGTGGTCGCAGGCGGTCGCATCTCGCTGCTGGTCGGCATAAGCTCGGTGATTGGCGCTGTCGTGGTTGGTGTGACCATCGGGCTCATTGCCGGTTTTTATCGCGGCATCACCGACATACTAATGATGCGCTTTGTTGATATTCAGCTCGCCCTGCCCTTCATTCTGCTGGCCATCACCTTTATCGCCATCGTTGGCGGTAGCCTGATGAACACCATCATCCTGCTGATCGTGTCCCAATGGGTGCAATATGCCCGCTTGGTGCGAGGTCAGGTGCTTGCTTTGCGCGACAGGGAATTCATTCTCGCCGCCCGCGCCATTGGCGTGAAGGACTGGCGGATCATTGTCCAGCATCTGCTGCCCAATCTCACAGGCCCGGTCATTGTTCTGATGACCCTCAATGTGGCCAACAATATCCTTCTGGAAAGTAGCCTTACCTTCCTCGGCCTCGGGGTTGACCCGACCATTCCGTCATGGGGCGGCATGCTGGCAGAAGGACGCTCCTATTTGCAAACCGCCTGGTGGGTGAGCGTGTTCCCCGGCCTAGCCATCATGCTGACCGTGCTTGGTCTCAACTTGCTGGGTGACTGGATGCGGGATCGTCTCGATCCCACCGGAAAGACTTCAATATGACAGTTCTCTTAGAAAAAACATTTCCGCGCAGCGTCGATACGTTGCCTGCGCTTCTGCTTGCAAAGCAGGTGAAATCTGCGAAAATCTGGATGTTTGACGATGCGCCAAGCCGCCGCGCGCTGGAGGAAACCCTTGCGGCTCAAGGCATCAAGGCCCGTGTGCATTCGAGCTTCAAGCCGCTGGTGCATTTCTTCCTTGAAGACGTGAAGACCGACGGCCTCAAAACCGTTTCCATTACCTATCCGGTGCATGAGGCTGCGCCAGCCAGCCGCTTTCTACTGGAAGCCTACCCGCTGGCCGAGATTCTCAAGCCTGCCGAGGTTAGCCTCACCCCTTCAGCCAAGGGCACCGATCTTCATTACTCGGTCACGCTCGTCTGGCAGGACGGCAAGGAAGAGATCCATTCGGTTTATGCACCAAACAAACTGCATAAAGACTGCATTGACGAGACAGCTCTTTCCCCTACCGGCTGGATCCGGTGGGAAGATGGCACGGAAGGCGCTTTCGAGACCGACTATGAGCAGCTGTTCGATGCAGCCCTCAAGATCATATCTGATCATGACTGGGGTACGGCTGAGCCCTATTTTGAAGAGCTGAACATCACGGTCCTGCATCCTGCAAAGGATGAATGGCTGCCGATGAAGCCCGTTGATGCCATTATCAGTCTCAGAGAATCTCTGCATGAGGATTTCTACTTCTCGCTTCTGGAAGTGTTTCAGAAAAAATCAGGTCGCCCGGTTGGTGATCGCGGCTTGATGCCGGGACAGATCGTGCCGGAAATGCAGGAAGGTTCAAAAGATGGCTGTCTCTGGGTCAAGGTAGAAACGCGCCCTCTGACCACAACAGAAACAGAAACCGCCTCACAAGACAAAGAGCCGGTAGAGACACTTACGGTGCCGTTCACCGCTGCCCGTATTCGCCGAGAGCTCGCTTCCATCAAGGGCGCTCCGTTCGAAGCCAGATCCCGTGCAGGGCGCGCTGTTTGCGCCCGTTATTACAAGGGAGAGGATGGTGGCAAAGAGCGCCCGATCATCATCTCCGGCGGACAGCACGCCAATGAGGTATCCGGGGCAGCCGGAGCGATGCGCGCCGGTCTGGAGCTGGCCAAACGCCCCAATGCGCATTTTGTCATTTCGCCTTTGGAGAATCCCGATGGATATGAAATGGGGTGGCGTTTGCGGACTGATAATCCTCACCACATGCACCATGCAGCGCGTTACACTGCCTTTGGTTGCGATCTGGAATATCGCCCGGCGGACTCGCCGTTTGAAACGGCAATCCGGTTTGAGGCCGAACGCCTCACCGGTGCCAAGCTGCATGTCAACCTACATGGCTATCCCGCCCACGAATGGGCCCGCCCCTTCACCGGTTATGTGCCGCGCGGCTTTGAAATGTGGACACTGCCGAAAGGCTATTTCCTCATCGTTCGCCATCATGAAAGCTGGACCAAGCAGGCACATTCTTTGGTGGAACAGATCACTGAACGGTTGGCTGAAGACAAGGCTCTGGTCGAATATAACGCACGGGAAATCGAGCTTTACACCGCCCATGCGGGCAAACCGGAGTGGCCCGTCATCAATGGCTTCCCTGTGATGATCTCGGTTAATGACCGCCATAGGGTGCCCGTCACTCTCATCACCGAATATCCGGACGAGTCCATTTATGGCGATGACTTCATTCAGGGCCACAGCTCGCAAATGAAAGTTGCCGTTTCAGCCTATGACATTTGGCAGACCATGCCATTTCCGGAATAAGAAGTTTCCCAAATCCTGCACTCATGAAGAGAGTCTGCCTCCGCAAAAGGCAGGCTCTTTTTGTTCATGGTGTTCGCATCTCCTGGCGTTATGCCTCCCCTTATGGCTAGTCCCAATCGGGAGAGGTAGCGCGGCCCACTATGGCGGCCAAGCGGGCCTTCTCATTATCCCCACCGATTAAAATAGCAGAAACAAGCCATATTCAGAGGATTAATATATCACTAATAGATTAGCGATTGTTTTCTCCTTGAATAAGTAATTTGATCATGTAACTATCACTTATCGGCTTGAGGAGAAATTAGAGCCGTATAGACATAGTTGGTGGTTGCATTGCGTGACTACCCGACGAGGAAATTAGTTCTGGGAGGAAATAATGAAATCCTCAATCTTTTCACCCGCCGGCCTTGTGGCTGCTGCGGCTATGACCTTTTGCGCCTTTTCAACCCTGCCAGCATCTGCTGCCGATGTAACCATCCGCTGGGGTGACGTCGTCGGAGGATCTCACCCTCAGGTGCAGATGATCGACAAGGTTGCTGATATCGTTGCGAAAAAGAGCGATGGGCGGATTGAAATCCAGTCGTTCCCGGGAGGCCAGCTTGGTGGCTCTCGCGATATGATTGAAGCTGTCAGCTCTGGCGTTCAGCAGATGGTTACCGAAGGTGCTGCCAACTTCGGGCAGTGGGTTCCTTGGATCTCTGTCGTTGAAGCTCCGTTCATCTGGAAAACACCGGAACAGATGATTTCCGTGCTCAATGGCGAAATGCTTGAAGAAATCAACGCTCAGCTGAAACCGGCTGGCATGCATGCCATTTCTGCCCTTTACTATGGCACCCGTCATCTGACCACCAGCAACAAGGAAATCCATACAGTTGCTGACATGGAAGGCTTCAAGGTTCGCGTTCCTCAGAATGATGTCTTTGTTGCCATGGCAAAATCCTGGGGCGCAAAGCCAACTCCGATTAACTTCAACGAATTGTACCTCGCTTTGCAGCAGGGCCTTGTTGATGGTCAGGAAAACCCGCTACCAACCATCAAATCCGGCAAGCTCAACGAAGTTCAGAAATATGTCATCCTGACCGGTCATATCCGCACCCCTCGCATGGTCGTGGTCAACGACGACTTCTGGCAGGGCCTTAGCGAAGAAGACCGCACCATCATCTCTGACGCTGTCAAGGAAGCCAGCGACTGGGCCAATGGTGAAATCATCAAGCAGGAAGACAGCCTGATCAGCGAATTCAAGGCTGGTGGTGTTACGGTTATCGAACCGGACGTAGAAAGCTTCCGTAAGGCTACCTTTGACGCGGTTCCTCCGCTCTTCACCAAGGTTTGGGGCGAAGGCACCTACGAAAAACTCCAGTCAATGGAATAATCCCCATCCACGTTTCAGGAAGGGCGTCATTTGGCGCCCCTCCTTCTCATGATAGTGCCGGGTATCTGCTCACGCGCCCAAACGTGACCGACAGAGGCCGGTCTTCAGAGTGTGGCATCTTCTGCAATCACAATGAATGACGCCCACAAAATGTCAGGATCCGAGGAGGCCTATCTTGTTTTCTCTCCGCCGTCTCGTCGATGCCATCTTCAAAGTACTGAGCGGTTTTGCCATTCTGCTGTTCACAGTGCTGTTCGTGGTTGTCATGACGCAGATCATTCTTCGCTATATTTTCAACTCTCCCCTCGTGTGGAGTGATGAATTTGCCCAGTATGCATTCATCTGGCTCTGCTTCATCGGCTGGCTTATGGCGAGTCGAAACAACCAGCATATTGTTATTACCACGGTGATAGGACGCCTGTCTGAACAGGGCCAGAAAGTGATGCTCTTCTTCATCGAGATCGCCTCTACCGTCTTCTCTTGCGTAATGCTCTATGAAGGCTATGCCATCACCATGCGCAACGTCACGGTCAGCACGGCCAGTCTGTTTTTCCCCTTCGCGGTTGTCTATGCGATCGTGCCTGTTTTTGCGGTTATCGCAATCCTGCTGTCGTTAGTGAAAATGGCTGACCTGATCGCGCCTCCCGCTCTTGACGCTTCTTCACAAAAGGAGGAGGCCAAGTCATGACTGATATCATGTTCATGATCCTGCCAATCTGGTTCATTGCGATCATCATTGGCGTTCCGCTCTATCTGGCCATTTCACTGGCAGGCACCGCATTCATTGTGATGAACGGCATCCCCGCCCTTGCTGTGCCACAAAAAATTGTCATGGCGGCCAACTCCTTTCCGCTTCTGGCTGCGCCCTTCTTCATCCTGATGGGCAACGTGATGAACTATTCAGGCGTTACCACGCGCCTGTTCCGCTTCGTTTCGGTTATATCGAGCTGGATGCGCGGCGGGCTTGCCCATGCCAATATTATCGCCAGTGTGGTTTTTGCGGGCATGAGTGGATCTGCGGTGGCTGATGCCGGTGGGCTTGGCTCACTGGAAATCAAGGCCATGAAGGACGCAGGCTATACGCCGGAGATGGCTGTTGCCGTGACGTCAGCGTCGGCAACCATCGGGCCAATTCTTCCCCCCAGCCTGCCTATGGTTATTTATGGTGTAACCGCAGAAGCCTCAATCGGGTCGCTGTTTGTTGGTGCAATTGTGCCGGGGCTGTTGATGGCTCTTGCCTTGATGGTAACCGTCAGAGCCATGGCCAAGAAGCACAATCTTCCCAGAGACAAGTTTCCCGGTCTTTGCGAAGTCGGCCGCGCTTTCTGTGATGCATTTTTCGCCCTGATGACCCCCGTCATTTTGCTTGGCGGCATCATGTCGGGCATCTTCACGCCAACAGAAGCTGCCGTCGTAGCCGCTGCCTACGCGCTGGTGGTGGGTGGTCTTGTTTATAGAGACTTCTCGCTGTCGGATTTGCCTCAGGTTATTCTCAGCACCGTTCAGACTACTGGTCTGGTCATGGCGCTGGTGATGACTGCCGGTCTGTTGGGATGGGCCTTGTCGGTCGCTCGTATTCCATTCATGGTCGGATCGTTGCTGGCGGGCGTATCACACAATCCGCTCATCTTCCTGCTGATCGTGAATATTTCCCTCCTGATCGTTGGCCTGTTCATGGAAGCCATTGCCGCGATGCTGATCCTCATTCCGATCTTCGTGCCGGTGGCCATGGCCAATGGCATCGACCCGACCCAGTTCGGCGTATTGTTCGTGCTCAACCTCATGATTGGCACGATAACGCCTCCTGTCGGGGTGGTTCTGTTCCTGACTGCATCGATCGCTGATGTCTCGCCGGAAAGGGCCATACGCGCGGTGATCCCGTTCCTGATACCGCTGATTGTCGTGCTGGCTGCGGTAACATGCATTCCAAGTGTTACCACCTGGCTACCGCATCTTTTGGGATTGGGCAGCTAAACGCCTCCAAAGACAAGTGCCAGACCGATTATTCAAAACGGTCTGGCAGCACTCATTGCACAATTGGATCGGGATTGACCTTGCTATTCTGAGTGGGTAACAAAAGGTAAAGACTGAATCACTCGACCCAATCAAATTGGGCCTTCATGCTCCACTGCTTGTAACCAGAAAATGGCGCGTCAGGGTCCCGGAAGTTGCAAGACCATGAAGCTCAGTGACAAAGCCTACGAAAAGTTCAAGCAGCATTTGCTTAATGGGGATCTCAAGCCGGGGCAGTTTATTTCCCAGCGCGAATTGGTGACACTGACGGGTGTCCCGCTTGCTCCGGTTCGTGACGCCTTGTTGCGCCTTGAGCTGGAAGGCATTGTGCAAATTGTTGCCCAACGAGGCATTCAGATTGTCGAAGCGGGCTTGCGTTTCATTCGTGATACCTATCAGCTGCGCATGATGATCGAAAAAGAAGCCGCCGTAAAATTCGCAGGTAATGCAAGCGACGCGATGGTCGAGCAGCTCAAACAGGCACACCGGTCGGTCATTGAGCGTGTCGAACAGGAAGGGACGGGAAGCAATCTGCTGAGTGCGGCTCAGGAAGTCGACGACAATTTGCATAACACGATTGTTGCGGCTCTTGGCAATGAACTCGTTGACTGGCTCTACGCAATGAACAATCAACGCATCCAGTTGATCCGCCTGTCACACGGTAATCTCACCTTGATAACCCCGGGAACTTTCAAGCAAGTCATGGCCGAGCATATGGCTATTCTTGAGGCGCTGGAAAATCACGATGCTGCCAAGGTTTCCGAGGCAATAGAAATGCACCTTACAGCAGCCCTGCACCGAGCGTTAGGCCTGTAGCGCAATTTACAACTGCAACAATCAGGTAAAATTTTAGGTAAAATCACACCGTAATCTTAAGGGCTGCAAAGATAAGTTGTGTTTTCTTGCTTTTCAGCTTTCTTGATTATGCCCATGTCCCGCTTTCTGCTTTTCATCGCAAGCCTGTTTCTTCTCGTGTGTCTTGCCGTATTGTCCTATTCGGCGCTTGTAGCCTACCGGGCTCCCTCAGAAGCAAGCATCAATGCGTCTTCCACGGGATCATTCACTATAGTCTACAGAAACACTCCCCTTTCTGGCTCTAATAATCGTGATGGCTATGAAGAACCACGGGACAAGTTTGATAAGCACGGCGTCAACCACTGGCTACAGACGAGACATTACTATTCTTACCTAGGTAAACATGTGTCTGGCAGTACACCAAGGCCCCTTATCATGCTGCTTCATGGCAGCGCGAGAAGTGGCGCTTCGATGATTGATATGTGGGCCTCTGTGGCGGATCGTCACAATCTGGTGCTCATCGCACCGGACAGTTCCTCTTCCATGCAATGGTCTGACTGGTTTGACTCTCCCGCTCTGCTCAACAAGATGATCGAAGATGCTTCACACTATTATGCCATCGATAGAGATCACATCTATCTGTTTGGTCATTCTGCAGGTGGCATCTATGCGACACGCCTTGCGTTGCGAAAGGATACGCCCTTCAGGGCCGTTGCGACCCACGCCGGTTTTGAGAGCCTCTCCCAAATCGGTGAGGTAAAAGGCAATGGTGGCAGCAAACCACCGCTAAAACTCTTTCTGGGCGACAAAGACCAGAAGTTCAGTGCCAACGACGCCGTTACACTGGGCAAGGCTTTGAAAAATGCGGGCTATGAAACAGAATTGGCTATCCTGAAAAACCACTCACACTGGTATTACGATGTCGGGCCGGGCATCAACGAAATGGCCTGGCTATTTTTTGTCAGCCATTGGTGATCGGGCAGGCCAAGGCTCAGACATGGCCGAGCTGCATAGTGGACGCTGGCAATAGGGTCGTGCGGTCATAAGTCTTCCGCTTCGTTGTTTCCGCGAGCTGAAAATCATCCAGCTGCGCAGGATGAAAGCACCTCATAACGAGCCAACACTACTTACCAAAATCAATGATAGTGTTTTTTTCTCCATAGTTGCGTCGAACATAATATTACAATCAATATAGAGCAATCTGCCATATTCATAGACCATTCTGCCAACTGGAGATTGACCTGTTGCAGTCAATACTGGATACAGGCATCCTTTTGACGGGAGAAAATACCAGCGAAATAATAAAGTCCAAAAGACCGCTCAGCACATATTAATGCAATATGGGGGTAAGGCATTATGACTGTTTCCAAGCAGCCGATCCTTGAAATGCGTGATATTTCAAAGACTTTTGGAACAATTCTAGCTCTTTCACATGTTTCCTTGACAGCTCGGGGCGGCGAAGTTCACGCGTTAATGGGTGAGAATGGTGCGGGCAAATCCACCCTCATGAAAGTGCTTTCCGGGGCCTATGAGCCGGACCGCGGCGGCGAGATTCTGATCTCCGGCGAACAAATGCCTACCGGCAACCCAAAGCTTGCAAAAGCCTACGGTATTGCCGTGATTTATCAGGAGCTCTCGCTGGCTCCAAACCTCACGGTTGCCGAAAATATCTTTTTAGGCAATGAACGGGGTCATCATGGTCTTGTGGATCGCAAGGCCATGTGGGATCAAACAAAACCAATTCTTGATCGGCTCGATGTCGATTTCAGCCCTAATAGCAAAGTCTCGGATCTCTCTCTGGGCGAGCGACAATTGGTCGAAATTGCGCGGGCCATGTCTGCCAATGCCCATATCATCGTGATGGATGAGCCGACCACATCCCTTTCCAGCAAGGAAACGGATCGTCTGTTTGATGTGATCGAGTCTCTCAAGGAAGACAATATAGCCATCATCTATATCAGTCACCGCATGGAAGAGGTCTACAAACTTGCAGACCGCTGCTCGGTTCTGCGCGATGGCAAATATATCGGCACGCTTGAGAGAGAGGAACTCAGCGCGGAGAAGCTCGTCTCGATGATGGTCGGTCGGGAGCTTTCATCCTTCTACAAGAAAGACCATACCGCAGATATCCCAGGCTCTAGTGAAGTCGTTCTGGCGGTTGAAAATCTTAGCGACGACCGCAAGGTAAGGGACTGTACCTTCGAGGTCCACAAAGGCGAGGTGCTTGGTATTGCCGGGCTTGTTGGGTCAGGGCGAACCGAGCTGGCCCGTCTCATCTATGGCGCAGACAGGGCTGTTAGAGGCCGCGTGCTGGTAGACGGCAAGGAGGTAACACCGAAAAGTCCGAGCGACGCTTTGAAAAATGGCATCGTCTACCTCACCGAGGACCGCAAGCAGCTCGGCCTGTTTTTGGAAATGTCCATTTCGGATAACGTCAATATGTGCGTGATGGAGGCAGATTCCGGCCCAGCCGGGTTCCGAAACGCCTCAAAAGCACGCAAACGCGCCGCCAATGCCTTTGAGTCCCTTTCCATCAAAGCGCCTTCGGCTTCTGTTCTGGCGGGCTCTCTATCTGGCGGTAATCAGCAAAAGGTGCTTCTCGCGCGTCTTTTGGAAACGCGCCCCAAGGTCATTTTGCTGGATGAGCCAACGCGCGGGGTGGACGTGGGGGGCCAAATCCGAAATCTATCGCCTGATTGATGCGCTGGCGCGGCAAGGCATGGCCATTGTCATGATATCCAGCGAATTGCCGGAAATCGTCGGGGTGGCTGATCGGGTTCTTGTGATGCGGGAAAGCCGCATTGCTGGCGAGATCAAATCTAGCCCGGATCATCCGATCCAACAGGAGGCGATCATGCACTTTTCAACTGGCTCGGCAAGTGTCAACACAGCCTCACCTCAGTGAGTGACGGGGCTTTGGGAGGAAAATTGAAAAATGAGTGTTGTTAGTGAACCGACGGACAAGAAAAAGTCTGTTCAGGTGGGCAATCTGATCAGAAGCCTTGGCATGTTGCCGGTCCTGATTCTCATAGCGGTTGGCTTCCATATGCTGACCGGCAAGTTTCTTGCCGCAGGTAATCTCTCTATCGTTTTGCAGCAGGCCTCAATCAACATCGTGCTTGCAGCAGGCATGACCTTTGTCATCCTGACGGGCGGTATCGATCTCTCGGTCGGTTCCATATTGGCAGCATCGGCGATGGCCGCAGTGATTATCTCCCTGATCCCCGGCCTGGGCTGGATCGGAGTTCCGGCCGGCATTGTGCTTGGCCTCATCTTCGGCCTTGCGAACGGTGCCTTTGTCGCGCTTTTAAAGCTGCCGCCCTTCATAGTGACGCTCGGGTCATTGACCGCCGTGCGTGGCATAGCCCGCCTGATGGGGGATGATACCACCGTCTTCAACGCTGACTTACCGTTTTCGATTATTGGTGATGGCTCGATTGCAGGCATCCCCATTCTGGCAATTATCGCGGTTGCCGTGATTATTCTTTCCTGGTTCATTCTGCGCCGCACGGTGCTTGGCACCTGGATTTATGCAGTTGGTGGCAACGAAGAGGCAGCACGACTGACGGGCATCAAAGTGCCGCTCGTGTTGATGTTTGTCTATGGCATGTCGGGCATGTTGTCTGGCCTTGGCGGAGTCATGTCGGCTGCGCGTCTTTATGCGGCCAATGGCTTGCAGCTTGGGCAATCCTATGAGCTGGACGCAATTGCCGCAGTCATTTTGGGTGGAACCAGTTTCGTAGGGGGTGTTGGTTCCATCACGGGCACGTTGATCGGTGCGCTGATCATCGCGGTCCTTTCGAACGGCCTGATCCTTACCGGCACATCGGATATCTGGCAGTTCATCATCAAGGGTCTCGTCATCATTGCAGCCGTTACGCTTGACCGCTTCCGCGGCAAGAGCACGACCGCCTGATCGGGAGGCTTTTAAAACCACAATTCATTAACGGGAGGAATTTTAATGAATAAGCTTTTCAAACTCGCACTTGGCGCAGCAACGGCTTTGGCTGTTTTGTCCGGAGGGGCTAACGCCGCTGACAAACCACTCAATAGCATCGGCATATCCGTTGGTCTGTTGGGCAACCCATTCTTCGTAGCAACGATCAAGGGTATTGAAGACCGCGCTCGTGAAATCAACCCTGACGTTGAAATCACGTCCGTTTCTGCAGACTATGATCTCAACAAACAGGTCAGCCAGATCGATAGCTTCATCGCCAAGGGCGTCGACATCATCATGCTCAACGCTGTTGACGACACCGCCATTGCTCCTGCTGTTATCCGCGCCAAAAAGGCCGGCATTACCATTGCCGCTTTTGACGTGTCCGCTCCGGGCGCTGACGTGACCGTTATGACCGACAACCTCGCCGCTGGCCGCAAGGCTTGTCAATATATTGTCGATCAGCTCGGCGGCAAGGGCAACGTAGCCATCATCAAGGGGCCATCTTCGTCCTCTTTGAATGACCGCTTCAACGGCTGCATGAAAGTGTTCGAAGCCAATCCGGATATCAAGGTTCTGTCCAATGACCAGAACGGTCTGGGCGCTCGCGAAGGTGGCATGAATGTCATGCAGGGCCTGCTGACCCGCTTCTCCGATCTTGACGCAGTGTTTGGCGCAAACGATCCTATGGCTCTGGGCGCTCAGCTCGCTGCCAAACAGCTTGGCCGCACAAATATCATCATCACCGGCGTTGATGGTGCTCCTGATACGGAAAAAGCTTTGGCCGATCCAGCAGCCTTGATCAAAGCTTCGGCTTCTCAGGATCCATATGTCATGGCTGGCGAAGCTCTTAAAATGGGTTATGCCTTCTTCAATGGCGTAAAACCGGAAAAAGACACTGTGCTGATCGACCCAATCCTGATCACCGCGGACAATCTGAAAGACTATAAAGGCTGGACATCTGCACGCTAAGCGCTGTCTGCTTTTTGCGGCAAATGTCGATGGATGGCATTGACTGCAAAGTCTAACAGGATCACAAACAGTTAGCCCTCGCATTCATTGTAAAGCGAGGGCTTTCTTTTAACTGTTCTATAGCTCAGGAGAGCCCTAAACCTTCGCCAAGGCCTGAGCAAGGCTTTGGTCAATGCAAAGATGGGTCACATAGTCGCCCTTTATGGCAGCCAAAACAGCGTCCCTGCGTTTGACGCCTCCGACGATGAGCAATTTCTTGCGCGCCTTCTGCAATTCATCGGTATCGATGGCAATCAATTTCCTATCGGGATCAATGCGCACCGGTTTGCCGGAGTATTTCGGCACGATCGGTTTGCCCCGGCTCTCTTTCTGTGGTGGGAATATAGACGTCAGAGAGCCCGAATTTCGCTTTCAGGTCTTGCGAGAGAGAGGAGCCGGCGAGATATTTGCCGTCAACACTGATATCGACAATGCGTTGTTCCCGAGCTTCCCGCAGCATGTTGACCACGGTCGCGCGGGACACACCCATACGCCTTGCGATATCGCTCTGTGTAAGCCCTTCCCCGTAATAAAGCAGCGGAACGTTTGCAAGCGCGGCTTCTTTTTCCGAATAGCGGGAAATACGCCCACCCGCCATTGATCCTGTCGATACGGTTGGCGCTGGCGATATATTTTGCGGATATTTGGCCGCATCAATCCATGGCGGCTTATCGCACCAAGATGCACTCAAAACCGCTGTAGCGACATCGGCCAAAGCTTGTCTGGCATCTGCAGCACGAACCGCGATTCTATGAGCCGAGCAGCTCTGAAGTTAGACAAACCGGCAAGAACAGGTTCATAGCAAACCATAATAGCCTGTTGGGCCCTTGGTAGCGATTACAAAGGGTCTCTTGGCAACAAGGGGCAAAGAGACAAGGCTTGCCTGAAATGTTTGTTATATCGCATAATTTGATCACTGAAGAAGAGAAATCAAACGCTCCAAATTTTGAACAAAAGAAATCGCATCAATAGGCAGGAACAAAAGGTTTCAATGGCCCACTGATGAATAGAGCGCGCAAGTCAGGATGCAACGAAGCATAAAAGCTCAGTAAAATGCGAAGTTTTTTGGCAATCAACTCATGATCCTCAGCCAATTGTCGCAATCGCGAAGGATCATCAAAAAGCAACTCAACGTAGGTATTTACGTCATTTTCCGCTCCGGCAAGCCCATAGTCGGAAACAAATCCTTTCGCCTTAAGAGCATCAACTTTTTGTTGCGAAAGATAGATATTGGCATATTTGAGAATATCTTCTCTATCTGTGGGCTCAACAATATCCGAAGGCCAGTAAGACCTCCATTGCTTGAACGGAAAGTCATGAAGCATCATAAGAATACTTGAAAATTCATGATGGATCGTTCGCCGTGCAAAAGCCCGGCTTTCATTACTCAAGACATAGTCAGTCGACAGGAAAATTTCATTCCCTCTATCGTTTATTAAATAACTACCACCAACTCTGCCTCCTTCAATCTTTAAGGTGCCGACCAAGACGACACGCAGCAAATTCTTTTCAAGAAAACCGGTAGGATAAAGAGACAAAGCCTTGCGCACCTCATGAAGTATTTCCAGAACCATTTTTTGATCTGGAGCAGTCCCCGATAGAGAAGGATCATACATGAAGGTGCTGTCGGGCTTATATATCGCCACGTCAACATGAAAGCTTTTTTTCATCGACTGGGACAAGGCGAGCACTTGCTGTTGTGCTCGCCTCTCCGCAAAATTATCAATCACTTGCCAAGCAATAAAAGCAAAAACTGAAATGCCGCAAACTATTAGCAGAAGCCGACGCACTAAATAGCCTTATTTCCACTCGGTGCAAGATATGCAGCACTGGTCGCTACACCTGCCACCAATAGCACCGTCATCGCAAAAGCGGCTTGCAAAGGAAAGGTTGCAGCCAGAAGAGCCCCCCCACCAACCGCACAAAACAAAGAGATGGCGACGAATGCACTAGATTTTATCAGGCCAACATCGGCATCACTAATCCTGAAAAAACTATGAGCTGATTGATGCGAGCTGCGAAAAGCCCTCTGGGGCACAGCAACGCGTGCAGGCTCAGGACTTTTAGTGTTAGGATTTCCCTCGATTTCAATCACGATTTTAGCATCAGTCGCAACGTAGTGAGCATTATCAATTTTCCCCTCAAGTTTGGGATATATGATTTCGGCTTTCAAAACGGGCATCCCACTTGATGATTTAAACTCAAACCCGAGCGCCGTTTTGGGGGCTGCAATATTCGTCGCATTTGCAATCATGCAATTGCTAAAGCTTATTCTCTTTCTGCCCAAATCATAGTTATACTCATTATGAGAAATCAGCTTGTCTTTGATCACCTCAGCTTCATTATTTAACGTGACTTGCATTCCGCTGTCGACCACATGCGAAACAAGAACTTGGCGAGCAAGTTTCACGGTCAAATTGCAACTCAGCTTGATCTTTACCCTGACGTTGGGGTTTGGATTGTGAATAGGCAAGTTCTTTTCAATTTTACAGGCAACAGCGTAAGGCATACGCGTTGTTTGAAGGGCATCTTTCAAAGACTTCGGAGCGACATGAGGTGAACGGGTCGCTCCCGATTTAAAATCACGATTGGATCCTTTTCCTCGAGCCCCAGGCATGCCAGACAAGATTGGAAGTTGGAGAGTCTCTCCAGCATAAATCAAGTCCGGATCTTCAATCACCCGATTCCCAAGCGCCTTAATCGCAGGCATGTTATTAAATGCAAAAATCCGAGGCCATTCTCTTGGATCTCCAAGTTGCTCTTCAGCAATAGTCCAAAGAGAATCTCCTTCTTTAATCTCGTAGGCGATACCATGTAATTTAGACATTTTTTCTAACCAATAAATTGTAACGAATGGTTTTACATTTAATATGCCCATACCAATATGACAACCTTTTAAGCCCCCGTTGACCGTCAATCGTGCCGAATAAAAACTGACAGCACCCAAATAGGGAAAGTTTTCAACTTGGAATTTTCGGCACGGTTCTTTGAAAGGCCACAACAAGAGCGTGCGTAATCGGGTTTATTACTCCAGACCGCCCTCAACTCAATTCCCGGCCTCTTTTCAAACAGATACATTGTCACACTCCGTTGCGAGCATTTTTAAATCTCGCCTCTCTTGCCAAGCCTCCAAATTTCAATCAGCAATTTTCTCCGAAAATGCACGCAATTCGTCCATGTGAAAGTCAGAAAGCTTGCCTTGACAATTTTTTGTGTTAGGTGCAATTCTTGACTTGCGCAAACGGTAAACCATGCGTGAGCAAACGTTATCTCATCGCATTTTTTGTTTTTCAGGGAGGAAACGAGTGGTTTTCGATTCAAGTTCAAGGCCCGGAACTGCAATCCAACGCGCGACCATTCGTGATGTCGCTGCCAGAGCCGGAGTGAGCGTTACAACAGCATCACGCGCCCTGAACGGAACAGGCCGGATGTCAGAAGAAACGCGTTTGCGTGTGCAACAGGTGGCCAAAGATCTTGATTATCGCCCCAACAGCATGGCACGCGGTCTCGTCCAGCAACGCTCTTTTACGCTTGGTCTTCTAACAGACGACACCTACGGTCGGTTTACCCTGCCCGTCGCGGCGGGGCTTTCCTCTGCCATGACGGATCGCGGCGTTTCGGTTTTTCTCAGTGCTGGCGAAAAAGACCCCAAGCGCATGCAGCTGAATTTGCGCGCCATGGAAGAAAAGCGCGTCGACGGGCTGGTGATTACCGGCAAGCGTATCGATCGCTGTCTACCAGTCGATGTTTCCCGGTTGGGCATGCCAGTGGTCTATGTCTATTCCGAGTGCCCAGAGGGCTCGATTGGTTTCGTCCCGGATGATTTCAACGCAGCCAAAGTCGCCACCGAGCATTTAATCAGGCTGGGGCGCAGGAAGATCGCTCATATCACGGGCATGGATTCCTTCAAGGCCGCCCATTTGCGCCAGTCTGGATGGCTCGCCGCTCTTGAGGAGCATGGTTTGACGCCATTTGCCAGTGCCCAGTTCGGAAACTGGACTGAGGAGCATGGCTATGGGACTGCGTACAAGCTGTTTGAATCAACCGCAGATCGGCCAGACGCCATTTTCTGCGGCAACGACCAGATTGCCAGAGGTGTCGTTGATGCCTTTGCGCATATGGGGATCAAGGTCCCCGAAGACATCGCCATTGTCGGATTCGACAATTGGGAAGTTTTTGCCAAGGCAACGCGCCCTCCCCTGACGACAGTGGATATGGGGCTCACCTGCTTGGGCAAGAGCGCAGGATTGGCACTACTCGATATGATTGAAGGCAGACCGATTGAAGCTGGTTTGAGAGAATTGCCTTGCAGTCTTGTGGTGCGGCAATCCTGTGGAGGAGTAGCGTCCGAATAGTCGGATGTCCCCCTGAAATGTGTTGGAACCACGCTTCAGGGAGGAGGACGCACAATTTGCGCAAACGTTGTCTCAAATTTGCTGCTGCGTGAGGCAACTATAGAGGAGGAATTTTAGTGTCTATAAAATCATTGCTTAGTGGAGTTGCCGTTGCGGCATTCCTGTTGCCAGGATTGGCTCAGGCAGAAACCTTTACGCTCTGGGTTCGTTCTGACGGATCCGAGTTTATGCCAAAGCTCGTTGATGCCTTTAACGCCAAAGGTGAAGACAAGGCAGAGCTGCAGATTGTTCCGGTTAACGAGCTGGTTCAGAAATACGCCATTGCGGCTGCTGGTGGATCGCAGCCGGATGCGCTCTCTCTTGACCTGATCTTTACACCGAGCTTCGCACAGGCTGGCCAGTTGAAAGATCTGACTGAGTGGGCAAAGTCCCTGCCTTATTATGACAAATTGTCCAAAGCGCACCTGAGCGTTGGCACCTATGAAGACAAAATCTACGGCCTGCCATTCTCAGCCGATGCCTCGGTTCTTGTCTGGAACAAAAATCTTTTCAAAAAGGCCGGTCTTGATCCGGACAAAGCCCCGACCACATGGGCTGAAATTCGCAAAGACGCCGAAGCTGTTGGTGCTCTGGGTGATGACACCTATGGTTTCTATTTCTCGGGTAACTGCGGTGGCTGCAACATCTTCACCTTCACTCCGCTTGTCTGGGCTTCGGGTGGCAACCTGTTTGAAGATGCCGGTGCCAAGGCGACCGTCAAGACACCACAGATGAAAGATGCTCTGGAATTCTACCGCGGCATGGCCAAAGACGGCCTTGTTCCGGCAGGTGCCCAGACCGACTCCGGCTCTAACTTCTTTGCCGCGTTCGCCGGTGGCAATATCGGCCTTACGCCGTCGGGCTCTTTTGCGATTGGCGCGCTTAACAATCAATATCCAGACCTTGAATATGGCGTGACCTACCTTCCCGGCAAAGACGGGAATTGGTCTTCCTTTGCCGGTGGGGACAATATCGTCGTTTCCGCCGCAACGCCTGACTCAAAAATGCCAGCCATCGAAGCCTTCATCGACTTTGCCTATTCGGCTGAAGGACAGACGATCCTTGCAAAGAATGGCTCATTGCCGGTTCGTGCCGACGTTGCCGAAAAAGCGCTTGAAGGGCTCGACAGTCGTTACATGATTGCAGCCAAGGCAATGGACAAGGGCAGAACCCCTTATAGCCCGGTCTTTAACGACCTTATCAACTCCCTCAATGGCCCTTGGGTGAACATGCTCAACAAGGCCTTCTTTGCCAACAGCGAAGAAGAGGTTGATGAAGCGATGGACGATGCTCAGGAAGAAATGCAGTCCATCATCGATTCTTCCCGGTAGATCCTCCAAATATCTACCTATAAGAACCGCCGGCTGAGCTTTCAGTCGGCGGTGCCCCTTACGCTCCACCGCATCAAAGGATCACACCATGACGGACAGTCTCATGGCAGGCCCGGAGACACCTGTGCCCCCCCGCCGCAGGCGACGCAGGAATTCACAATGGAACGGATTGCTTTTCGTTCTGCCAGCGCTTTTGCTTGTAACAATCTTTTTTATCGTGCCACTCGGCATGGCCGCCTGGATGTCATTTCACAAATGGCCCCTCATGGGTATTCCCCGTTGGGTCGGCTTTGCCAATTACGAGCGCCTGCTACATGACAAGAGCTTCTGGTCTTCCCTGTGGTTCACAATCGAATATACCGTTGTCATCACGATTGGTCTGCTTGGCGTCGCGATGGTTCTGGCGTTGATTGTTCAGGGACAAAGCAAGGCGATTGCCGCTTACCGCACAATCTTTTTCCTGCCGGTGGTAACCGGGTTTGCATCTGCTGCGCTGCTGTGGGTTTGGCTGTCAAACGTCGACACAGGGCTGTTTTCTCCGCTTGCCCAAGACATCGGCCTGACCTCGGATCGGGTCAACATTCTGGCAAGCTTCACCCCCGCCTTCTGGTCGGTCATTGCCATGGTGATTTGGAAAATGGCTGGCTTTTATATGGTGATCCTGATGAGTGGCCTGCAGGCCATTCCGACCGACTATATCGAAGCGGCGCGCATTGATGGCGCCAAATGGGGGCAGCGCTTCCGTTTCATCATCATGCCGCTCATCCGCAAACCGTTTGCGTTGGCTCTCATCCTCTGCATCTCGGGATCGATGCTAGCCTTTGACCAGTTCTATATCATCCTCAGCGGTGGTCCGCGCAACCAGACCGTTACTGCGGTTTACAAGATCTTCAACGAAAGCTTTGTTTCATTCCGCCTTGGTTATGGCGCAGCCCTGTCCATGGTTCTGCTGCTCATTCTGCTGGTGCTGAGTGTCATTCAGCTGGCGTTTCTGAGTGATAAGGGGCCGAAAAAATGAATGCCGTGACTTTTCCCACTCATACAGCCTCTGCGACGCCCGCTCCGACAGAGCGCAAGGGCCGCTATCGCTATCACAAGCTTCTTTTCCATGTGACAGCAACGCTCGTTGCCCTTATTTTTCTAGCGCCGTTGGTGTGGGTGGTCCTTTCCAGTTTCCGCTCGCCAGCCGAATCCACCCAGCCGCCAATTCCACCTTGGCCGACGGATGGGTTCAGCACATCAAGCTATGACCGGCTCGAAAATTTTGGTCAGTCGGTATTGCATTATTCGGGCAACTCGCTGTTTGTGGCAGTTGGCACCTCTGCGCTTACCATCGTTGTTGCCCTGTTGGCTGGCTATGGCTTCTCGCGCTATCGCTTTCCGTTCAAGGGCTTTGCCTTCGTGCTGATCCTGTCGACGATGATGATCCCGTTCCAGTCGATCCTCACCCCCCTGTTCCTGCTACTGGCCAAGATGGGGTTGCAAAATACGCTCATCGGTCTGGTATTCATCTACACCACGCTGCAACTGCCCTTCTCGGTCTTCATGATGCGCAACGCTTTTGACGCTGTACCCAAGGAAATCGAGGAAGCAGCCCGCATGGACGGGGTCAAGGGCTGGCGCATGCTGGTACAGGTCATGGGGCCGCTGGTGCTGCCGGGCGTCGTGACGGTTGGCCTGTTTGCCTTCCTCAATGCCTGGAACGAGTTTCTTGCAGCCCTCGTGCTGCTGACGGACCAAAGCAAATTCACTTTGCCAGTTCTCATGACCGCTGTTCAACACGGCCGTTATGGCTCGGTGGATTGGGGTGCCGTGCAGGCCGGGGTCACGCTGATGATGATCCCTTGCATGATCCTCTTCCTCATTCTTCAACGCTCTTACATCAGAGGCCTCACGGCCGGTGCAGTTAAATAGGCACCCTCCGCAAAAGGACAAATCAAATGAACAAGACTCCTTCTTCCAATGCTGGTGAGGCGATGCAACCGAAGGCAAAATTCCGCCCTCTTTCGGTCAATCAGATCGAAGTCAACGGCTTTTTCGGTCCCAAGCTCGATGTGATTGCGACAACAACGGCAAAAATCCTGTTTGACCGCTGCATCGAAGCGCGGATGCTGGAACAAGTGGACC